>NZ_CP122954.1:964388-1285851 GCF_030323545.1 Helicobacter pylori
GACGCCCTGCTGAAAGCACATCAGCCGCGCACACGCTCGCGCACTCCACGCTCATGATCTCTTCATGCCCATGGTGGGCATAAATCGCATTGATCACAACCGGGTCTTCTTTATGGTGCTTGCACACCTCAACACCTAAATTCACATGGTCTCTCCCAAGCTCTTGGGTGAGCGCTTTACCAATATCATGCAAAATACCCGCTCTTCTGGCGAGCTTTTTATCCCCCCCAAGCTGTTCTGCAATCAAGCCGGCTAAAAGAGCGACTTCTTTAGAATGCTGTAAGGCGTTTTGCCCAAAACTAGAGCGGTAACGCATTTTTCCTATTAAAATTTTAAGCTCATCTTCCATAGTTCCAAGCTCCAATTCTAAAACGACGCTCTCTCCCTCAGAAAGCAATTCTTTTTCCATGTTGCGCGCGACTCTGTGATAAACCTCTTCAATCCTGTTAGGCTGGATACGGCCGTCTTCTATTAAAATCTTAAGCGTCTCGCTCGCTACTTCACGCCGATAAAGATTGAAACTAGACAAACACAATTCGCTACTGTCTTCGCTAAATTCTATATCCACCCCGCTGACTTTTTTAAACGCTTCAATATTTTTCCCGTCTTTGCCTATCACACGACCGATATAATCTGAGCAAGGCAAAGCGATACGATTTGTTAAATTCTCTGTCGCATAATTACCCGCAAAACGGGCTGTCGCTTCCGCTAAAATGGCATACGATTTTTTCTTGCCCTCTTCTTTGGCTTCTTTTTCATAACGCCTGATTAACGCACTTTTTTGGGCTTCTAATTCTTCTTCTAACTGCTCTAAAATCATGTTTTTAATTTCATCTTTGGTATAAGCCATGTAATTGAGCATCGCGTCTAGCGCTTTGGCTTGAGCTTCTTTACAAATAGCACGCTGTTTTTTAAAATTTTCTTTTTCTTGTTCTAAAATTTGGCGTTCTTTTTCAAGCTCTTTTTTTTCCTTTTCTAAATAGCGTTTTTCATCTCTTACAAATTCTTTGTGCTGCACTTCTAAATGCTTCAAATGCGCTTCTTTTTTATCAAAATGGGTTTGTAGTTGCAAGTTCTTGTTTTCATATTGCTGCTGCAATTTGCATTCTTGGCTTTTCATGCGCATCTCTTCAGCTTCCACGAAAGATTTCGCTTGAAACTCCATCAATTTGGCTTTAGCTGAAGCGCCTTTTAAAACGGCTTGTGCTCTAGCATAATAGATCTTTTTCATCACATAATACATGGCTAGAGCGGTAATCAAACACGCTACCAAGACTTCTAATGAAATGTAAATTAACCCCATGCTCATAATGTTTCCTTTTATTATTCTTCATAACGATACGAGCATTCATATAAAGATCCGCTTCAATGTCATAGGCGTTTGTAAGAACACCATTAGCTATCGCTAACTCCCTACTCACAAACACGATTAAGGGGCGTTTTAGTCGCCTTTTGAATAATGGGGGCAAACTCCTATCATACATGCCTAGCCCAAAACCCACGCGCCTAAAGCTTGTATCCATTCCTAAAATCGGCACGACAATACAATCCAATTCTAGCTTATAATAGCGCGACAAACTCGGCTCATCAAACCACCCCAAACGCCTTAAGGGCAACCTAAAGGGCGCGATAGTGAAACCCTCTTTAGAAAAATTAGCACCTTTTTTGATGCTTTTGGGCAACCACACGCGCTTATTTTTTTGTCTTAACTTCAAAATCAAAGGTCTGATGTCAAGCTCATGCCCTAATGGGCTATACAATAAAATATTTTGATAATCTTTGAGTTTCAAAAATAAAAGCTTGCAAGCTAGTTTATCCCTGACTGCTTTATCTTTGGTTGGTTTAGCCCTTTTCAAGCGTTCTTTACAAAAATCTCTAAAAATCGTTTTAATGGTTATAATCCTTAAATTTTAGACTTACATTATAGTATAATTTTAGGTTATTAGTTACCATTTTATTATTCTTAAGGATGTGTTTATAATGAGAATTAAGGCTTATTTTTGGCGTTTTATCGCGCTGGTTTTGATCGTTTTGTTGAGTTTTAACGCTTGTAAAAATTCCCAAAAACCTCAAGATTCTCAAAACAATACCCCACAAGAAAATAGCCCTAAAACCTACACCGCTATGGATTTGAATAACCAAGAATACACCATCACAGGCGATTTAGATTCTCTCAATATCAGCCCGGATTCTAACACCCCCACCCTATTAATTTTAAGCGCTTTAGACGATTCTTTGAAAGATTACGCCCCCACCTTTAACATCTTAAAAAAAACTTTTAAAGATCGTTTGAGGGTGCTTATTTTACTCAATAAACCCTATTCAAGCGGTGAAGTCAAAGACTTTAGCACGCGTTCTCAAGCTGATTTTACGATTTTAAACCCTAAAGATACCGCTCTTTTTGATCATTTAAACCATAACGCTTTAGATCATTCTTTTAACATGCTTTTATACTACAAACACCAATTGATTAAAATGTATCAGGGGATCGTGCCAATAGAAATGCTCCAATTTGATATTTCCAATTTAAAGGATTAAAAAAACCATGTTTAATTTTTTCAAAAAAATTGTCAATAAAATTAAGGGTGAAGAGGCTAAAGAAAAAAAGCGCCAAAGCATTCCTAAAGAGGAATTAGAAGAAATTTTGATCAGCTTTGACATCCAATACGATTTGATAGAAAGCCTATTGAAGCATTTAGGCGATTTAGTTACGCCCAAGCAACTAGAAGTCGCTTTGTTGCGTTTTGTGCGTGGGGAGAGCTATTACGATAAAACCCGCCTAAAAACCATCACCACAAAACCCTTAGTGCATTTGATCGTGGGGGTTAATGGGGCGGGCAAAACCACAACGATCGCTAAATTAGCCAAGCTCTCTTTAAAACAGCATAAAAAAACGCTTTTAGGGGCAGGCGATACCTTTAGAGCGGCCGCAGTCAAACAGCTCCAGTTGTGGGGCGAAAAGCTTAACATTCAAGTCATTAGCGCCAAAGAAGGGAGCGATCCAAGCTCTTTAGCTTACAACACCATAGAAAGCGCGATCGCTAAAAATATAGATGAAGTTTTTATAGACACCGCTGGGAGGTTACACAACCAGACCAACCTTAAAAATGAGCTTTCTAAAATCGCGCGCACCTGCTCTAAAGTTTTAAAAGACGCCCCCTTTTATAAATTCCTTATTTTAGACGGCACGCAAGGGAGTTCTGGGCTCACTCAAGCGAAAATTTTCCATGAGACTTTGGCGCTAGACGGCGTGATTATGACTAAGCTTGATGGCACTTCTAAAGGCGGAGCGATTTTAAGCGTGCTGTATGAGTTGAAATTACCCATTCTTTATTTAGGAATGGGCGAAAAAGAAGACGATTTGATCGCTTTTGATGAAGAACGCTTTATAGAAGATTTGGTTGATGCGGTATTTGTGGAACAATAAAAAATACAACTATACCAAATGCGTAAGTATATCATGAACAGTATGATTAAGCAACCTTATGATGAGTTCAATGTTTTCTATAAGGGCGATGATAAAGCACCTTTTGAAAGATTTATTCGAAGAATTAAGATTAAAACATTGCAAAAATAATATAGAAGTTATTACCAATATAGTAAGATAGGAGTTTTAAACTCCTATAACCTTATTCTGAGCACCTATTGATTAATATTGTTATTGTTGTTTTTAATGCCTAATTTATTATATATATCTCCTACTTTTACTTTTTTGATAAAATCACAATGTTTAGTAAGGCTACTCTCTATTTTTTGTTCGAGATCTTCAAAAAGGATAATTTCTGTTTGAATTCCATTTGTTCTAGCCAATTTTAAAGCCGGAGACATATCAGAGTCATATCCTATTAAAACTACTTTTTCTACAAAATGTTTTAAGGAAATTTCTAGCATATCTATTCCAAGAAGCATATCTACTTGTTTTTGAACTTCCACATTACCACGCTTAACAAGTTTCCCGAGTCTCAAAGCAGTATGATTTAAGCGTTCTAGTGTTGACAAGAAATTCAGTATATCTTTCTTTTTAGAATGGCTATCTAGTGGTTTTGCTGTGTAAAAGAATATTCTATATAGATTTAACAAGTCTTTCTCATGGTCTTTGTCTTTCTCATGGTAATTGTCAAAGTAACTGTCAAAAACACATAAATTACAAAAATCTACAACTTTCTGTGGATTACTGTTGTAATCAAAAAAGAGATTTTTCTTTTTCCATGTTTTTTTTAAAAACACCTATTCTCAAATTTTCAAAATCAACGAAAATTGCTGTTTTTTGTGTATGGTTCATAATTTTTATCCTTTTTATGTGGACAACCAGGGCTACAGGAATAAATAACACCCTAGTTGAGTAATATGCTATCTATTATAATAAATTTTTTGTAAGAAGTCAAACTTATAGATTTTTTATGCTTCAATTAATTATTGTTTATAATCGTAGAACTATTGGTGAAATAGAGTCTGTTTTTATAGGATATCAATAACCAAATTTAAAAATGCTATTAGCATTTTTTACAATCAATAGTAAAGAGCTTGACGCTAGTCAAGTGATAGCTTTAAAAAGCGGTCTTCTTGAATTAGGGGTTTTTAGTTGGGGGTTGTAGGGGGAATTATTTCAAAAATACTCCTATCCCCTTAAGAGAATGAGTTTTATCATAAAATAGAATAGCTAAAAACCCCTTTTTTTAACAATAAGACTTTGAGTGTTCATATTTAATGAAAATAGAGCTATTTTAGTCTATTCCGTAATAATAACCCTAAAACTTATATCCATATGGTTTGCTTCTTGCAAAGCGTTACAAACCTCTGCGTTTTTGGCATAAAACTCCTTAAGCGGGATGTGGGAATAAAGCTTTTTGTGCGCTTCATCAATCCTGCAAATTAACGGGCGCAATTCATAAATCTTGCACAGATTGGTTTCTGAATCCAAAAACTTGCACACCCCATTGCCAGCATCAAACCCAATAAGCTCAATAATCCCGGTGATATTTTTACAGCAAAGCCCGCAAGAGGTGCAAGGGAAGCGATTAAGGGTTGTTTGCTTTTTTTTGATTTTTTCATGCTCTCTCCTTTATACTCTCTCTTTCACGCCCTCTTTTTCTCTTTTAAAGCTCCATAGTCTTAAGAAGTCTTGTCGTCTCTTAGATCTTCAAGCCGTACCTGCCTAAATCTAATACCACCCAAGCTATAATTCCCATTTTCTAGGGCATTTATCTGATTTCGCATGAGATTGAGAGCGTTTTGCGCTTTTTTATTGAGCTTTTGGTGTTCATCCATAATAGAGATTTTCAAAAAAGTGCTCAAACTAGAAAGTGTTGAAACGGTAACACAGAGTTGATCTTTTTCTTTTTGATTGTAAAGAGAGGTATCGTAGTGATGCTTTTTCATCGTGGCGATGGCGTCTTGAGAGAGCGAGAAAAACAGTGCATCGCATTTGGTGATCTGTCTGGTGAAAAGCCTCGCCATTTTCTCAACGGCTTGAAGATTAGCAACTATCGCATCTGCTTTTTAACGGCTGCTTCAACTTGAGAGAGATAAGTCTTGGCATTTTCTCGCTTCTTTTCCATTTCAGAAGCGCTCACAGCTCCCAAAATAGCGAGTGCAGGTGCGGCAAAAAGCCCTCCAATCACTGCCATGCCTGCAAGACCACTCGCAGCGAGCCCTCCACCTAACATAGTGCCAGTAGTAAAACTAGAAATAAATAAACCACCATAGCCCGCAAACATTCCCCATATAGCACTCTCCTCGCTCATACCACTGGCATTAAGTTGATTGGTGATTTTTTGTGCGTCTGAAACCTGGCATTGAATGTCTTGCATGTTGATACCTTCAATAATAATCCTACTGCGATTCAATCGGTGGAAATGATCCAAAAAGTTTGAAACGCTATGGCTTAAAACATGGAGTTTTTTCTCGCCAAACCTTGCAAAAGCCAATTTGCAATCAGACTCCGCAGACTCAGCCTTTTTAGCTTCTTCCTCTTTTAAACTCTCTGCCTTTTTAATAAATTCATCAGCTTCGCAATCGGCATCGAGCGCATCAATCCCTTTTTTGACTCCGTATCCTGCTGCCGCTAGGGCTACTCCAGCTAAAATAAATGGTAATGGCATGTTTTTCTCCTTTACATTCTTATGTTTTTATTGCTAGTAATGAGTTCCCAGCCTTCTTGTTTATTATCAAATAACGCCTTTTGACCCAGCCATTCTCGGGATTTGTTATTGACCCCTATGGTCAAATCCGCATCACCCGCACAAAGCACTCTCCTAAGCTCGTCAAAACTCTGATCGAAAAACTTTGTAGTTTCATGAAAATATTGCTCAAACACCTCCTTAAATTGATTTTGATACGCCTCTAAGTGCTTGATGATTTCACGGCATTCTTTTTCAATCTCAATGCGCCTTTGGTGCGCCTCCTTGGCTTCCTTGAGAGTCTTTAGCGAGACATCATAAAAAGTTTTACTCATCACTGTGCCCACAAAACCCCCAATGAGTGCTCCAACTACAGGAATGGGGATTGCTAATTGACCAATACTCCCCATAGCTATACCGCTTAAAAAAGTAGTGTTTTCTTTCCCAAGTTCCTCCAAACACTCCACCCTATCAATCTTTCCACGAAAATATTTAATTAAAATTCTACAACTTTTCACACCAACCCCTACAACCATCGCAGGCATTGAACCCTTGCTAAGGCTTTGGATGGCTTTATTAGCGTTATTATGCATCATGCCCCCCAACAATGAACCCCCAGATGCAATACCATAACTATGCACCACACTCTTTAGAGTCTTAGTGGCGGCGTGCTTGAGTACTTCTTTGTGGTCTTTTCCTTTTTTTTTGGCATTCATAGATACTCTTTACAAATGAAATAGAACCATTCAAGAATTCAAGCCATAAAGCACCTACCCCAGCTTCATGAGAATTTAGCAACACATCTTGATTTAACATAAATTGTCTCCCTTTAGCGGTGTTAATAGACAGAATTTAAGAAGTTTAAAAAGAACGGGGGATTTTGAAGAATCCAAGAAAGGCTTATAAGTAATCCCCCCAGAAAGACTAGAAAAAAACTAGGGATAAAAAACGCTAGGATTTTTTCCATAAGATGCTCTTTATTGTTTAATCCTAGCCACTACAACCAAAAATCCTAAAAAACCGCCTTATTTTTAAAATAAAAAGGTTTAAAATAATCAATATTTTCCCTACCCCCCTGTGTAGTAAAACGCTCTTGTGGGAGTTTCGCTGTTTTTATCATTCCACATGTTTTTTTCTGGTTTATTGATGACAGATTGCTTTAAAAGCCTTTTTATATTTTTTGTATCCTTATTCATGATCGCCTCTTTAGCGTCTATGGCGTCTTGATAGTATAAACATGGGCAAATCTTACCATCAGAAGCCAAACGGATACGATTGCAAGATTGGCAAAAATCATCGCTATGCGGAGCGATAATGCCAAATTGATAGCCATTTTCCAGCGTGTAGATTTTAGAAGACCCTTGTTTGGGTTTTTCTGTCGCAATGATTTGATATTTTTGAGCGATCAAATCTAAAATTTCTCGCTCTTTCAAGCCTTTAACCAAACTTTTAGCATGCGTGTTTTCCATAAATTCAATGTAGCGGATTTGTATGCACCTCTTTTTTGCGTATTCCAAAAGCTCTAAGATTTCATCATCATTAACGCTCTTTATCACAACCGTGTTTAATTTGAGTTTTAAACCCGCTTTCAAGGACTCTTCAATCCCCTCTAGCGTGTTTTTAAGAGCGTCTTTTTGAGAGATTTTTAAAACCCTATCGCTTTTTAAAGAATCTAATGAAACATTCACCCGGGATAAACCGGCATTTTTTAAATCCTTAGCCATTTTTTTGAGTAAAAAACCATTAGTGCTTAAAACTAACGCTACTTCCTTATTATAGGCGTGTAGTTTAGCGATAAACTCGTCTAAACCCTTGCGCAACAATGGCTCCCCACCCGTGATTCTGATTTTTTTAACGCCTTCATCAATAGCGATTTTAAGAAATTCTAAAACATTATCCAAAGGCAATAATTCTTCATCATCAAAAAAATCTAATGGCGTAGCAGGCATGCAATACTGACACCTGAAATTACATTGCTTGGTTACAGAAACCCTAATATAGTCAATAACCCTATTAAAACTATCTACTAACACTCCCTTTTCCCTTATGCCCTTTATTTAAGCTTTTAGTGTAACATAATAAAATAATGACTTAACAACATCAAACATGGATAGATCTTTTGAAAAACCCTATCATTGATAACATTCCTTGCGTTTTATTAGCTGGGGGCAAAAGCTCTCGTTTTACCATCAATAACATTCCAATCAATAAGGCTCTCATGCCTTTAAAATCGTATTCTAGCCTTTTAGAATACCAATACTCGCGCCTTTTAAAACTTTTCGAACAAGTCATTATCAGCGCTAAAAAATCGTATGAACTAAACGCTCCCTATCTTTTAGAAAAAGAAAGCGGCCTTTTTTCGCCCCTTTTTGGCATTCATAACGCTTTTTTAACGCTACAAACCCCTTATATTTTTTTTATCGCCATAGATGCACCTTTAGTGTCCTTTGAAAGCATCAAGGCTCTTTGTGGGATTCAAAACTTTAGCGTAATCTATGCTAAAAGCCCTACAAAAGAACATTATTTGATTTCTTTGTGGCATCAAAGTGTCCTTAACGCTCTTTGTTACGCTCTTAAAACACAAAATTATCGCCTTAGCACTCTTGTGAAAAATACCTCTTCTATCGCTATCCATTTTAATCAAGAAGAAGAATTTTTAAACCTAAACACCTTAAAAGACTATGAATTAGCCGTTCAAATTTTAAAAGAGGGATCAAATGGCTGAAGAAGAAAAAACCGAACTCCCTAGCGCGAAAAAAATCCAAAAAGCCAGAGAAGAAGGCAATGTGCCTAAGAGCATGGAAGTGGTGGGGGTTTTAGGGTTATTGGCTGGGCTGATGAGTATTTTTGTTTTTTTTATATGGTGGGTGGATGGCTTTAGCGAAATGTATCGCCATGTGTTGAAAGATTTTTCCCTAGATTTCAGTAAAGAAAGAGTTCAAGAGCTGTTTAACCAACTGGCTAAAGACACTTTTTTATTGCTTTTACCGATTTTAATCATTTTAGTGGTGGTGGCGTTTTTATCCAATGTCTTGCAATTTGGCTGGCTCTTTGCCCCTAAAGTCATTGAGCCTAAATTTTCTAAAATCAACCCTATCAATGGCGTCAAAAACCTTTTTTCTTTAAAAAAGCTCCTTGATGGGAGTTTGATCACCTTAAAAGTTTTTTTAGCTTTTTTTCTGGGGTTTTTCATCTTTTCCTTATTTTTAGGGGAATTAAACCATGCGGCTCTTTTGAATTTGCAAGGCCAGTTATTGTGGTTTAAAAATAAGGCGTTATTACTCATTTCTTCGCTTTTATTTTTATTTTTTGTCTTGGCTTTTGTGGATTTAGTCATCAAACGCCGCCAATACACTAACTCTTTAAAAATGACTAAACAAGAAGTTAAAGACGAATACAAACAGCAAGAAGGAAACCCAGAAATCAAAGCCAAAATCCGCCAGATGATGGTAAAAAACGCCACGAATAAAATGATGCAAGAAATCCCTAAAGCCAATGTCGTGGTTACTAACCCTACCCATTATGCCGTCGCTCTCAAATTTGATGAAGAACACCCTGTGCCTGTGGTGGTGGCTAAAGGCACGGATTATTTAGCCATTAGGATTAAGGGAATCGCCAGAGAGCATGACATAGAAATTATAGAAAATAAAACGCTCGCCAGAGAGCTTTATAGAGACGTGAAATTAAACGCTGCCATACCAGAAGAATTGTTTGAAGCGGTGGCGATTGTCTTTGCGCAAGTGGCCAAATTAGAGCAAGAACGCCAAAAACAAAAAATCATTAAATCTCTTTAAGATTTTTTAAACCCGCTTTTAAGCCCTAAAAAGACACTCAATCAAGGACACTCAATCAAAAGGCTTTAAGCTATCCCTAACTTGAGTTTTAAATTTTATGCTCCAAACGCCTTAAAGTGTTATGCACATATTCTAAAAGCCACCCTAACAAGCCTAAAAAGTAAAAACCCAATCGCATGCCATAGTATTCTTTAGTTTGAATGAACATGCTAGAGCATAGCACCACCACGCTAAGCCCCACGATCAAAATAAGCGTGTTAGCGTATTCATACAACCCAAAAAGGCGTTTGTGGTAGATTAAAACCAGTATCAACAAAATAAGAGCGAGTGTAAAAAGGGAAAAATCCACGCAATCAGACACGCTTAAAAATCTAAAACTCTGTAAAGAAGAAGCAAAAATCCACACGATGCAAATATTCATAGAGGGTAAGAAAGATTGCTTCATGCTAGCCCCTAAAAAACGCCACAATAAAGTCGCTAACAGCGCAAAGTAGAAAAGATAAAGCACGATTAAAGAATCTTTGATAGGAAAATTCCAAGCGTAGAAAGAAAGGCATAATATCCCTACGCAAGCGCATTTTTGGCGCGTGAGAGTGAAAGGCTTTAGAATAAGCACAAGCAGATAAATCAAAGAAACGCTTATTAGCCCCAAGTAATCTAATTTGACAATGAAATCATAAACATGGTTTTCAAACAAAAAAAACAATTGGGAAAAATCATCGCTAAAATGCGAAAACAACAAAGTTTCCACATTGAACAAAAACAACAAAAAAAACAATGAAGAAAAAACGACTTTATGCGTGTATATTTTTTGATAAAAATTCATCTACAACCTAATCATTGCCTAATCATTCTTGCTGAAGAAACTATCAATGCCATCAGCAATGCCCTTAGCCAAGATCTTTTGATACGGTTTGCTTTGGATGCGTTTAGATTCTATCGCATGGGAATTATAACCAATTTCTATTAAGATTGAAGGCATTAAAGCCCCGGCTAACACCCAAAAAGGTCCCTCTCTCACGCCCCCATCCACCACATCAGGGTAATTTTTGCGGATACTTTGGAGCATGCCGTATTGCACATCAATCGCTAGTTTGTTAGAAACAATCAATCGCTGTGTGTTCAATGAATTTAAAAACAAACTTTTAGAAAAATAATCCATCAAATTCACATCGTCTTTATTTTCTTGCTCAGCCACTTTCCTAGCCCTTTCACTCCTTGCGGTGGATAAAAAATAAGTCTCTATGCCATGAGCGTTAGAAGTGGAATGCTTGGGGATGGAATTGGCATGCACTGAGATGAATAAATCCGCGCTTTTTTTATTGGCTAATTCCGTGCGAGCCACTAAATCAATATAAATGTCCTTATCCCTTGTCAATAAAACGCTATAGCCTCTTTTTTTAAGCTCTTTATGCAAAAACTTCACCACTTCTAAAACAATGTCTTTTTCACACACCAAATTCGCGCTCATCGCCCCGCAATCTTTCCCCCCATGCCCAGCGTCTAAAACGATTTTTTTGTGTTTTTTGCGTTTGGTTTTGATGAAAGTATCATTTTTTTCTGCTATAAAGACTTGGTTCTTACTCTCATTTTTCGCTTCTTTTTTAGGAATTTCTTTTTTAGCGCTCCTTTCGTTCAATGGAGAATGCGTGTGTTTTGAGTGCGCATGCTTAGTTGGCGTTTTTTCTTTAGCCTCTTTAGCCTCTTTTTTAATAGGTTTAGGGGTAGGTTTAGGTGTGGGGTGTTTTAGCGCATGGTGTTTGGGTGTTTTTGGCGCCATTTGATGCCTAATTAAGGGCTTTTTCTCCACGATAGAAACATAAAGCTTGTCTTTAAGGATTTTAATCTCATAAGTCATCTTAGGAGCATGGCTAATGACCACTCGCGCTAATTTAGGGCTAAATTGCGCGATCGTGATGAAAGATTGCTTGGAAAATTGGTAATGCTTTTTAGGAATGGTTAAAACGGCTTCTAATTCCAAATAGCTCTTGAAATTTTTGAGCGAAACTTCTTTGAATTTTTTAACCTCTTGATTGAACAGAATTTTAACACTGCTAGAGCCAAAAGGCACAATGTTGATAATTTTAAGGGTTGTAGCACAAGCAAAATGCAACCAAAAAAGACATGCAACAACCCCTAACCTCACAAGCACTACAAATTAACCCTCTGTAAGCTCTTTAATCAATTCATGCACGCTGATAATCTTATCCACCCTATAGCCGTTAGCCCCGGTAAAATAAAGCCCCTCTTCTCTGTTTCCTAAATAACTGCGCCCCAAGCCATCAGCGATACAATAGCCCACTTTTTTAGCCTCTTCACCCCTGTTGCAAGGCGCTACACAATTGCTCACGCATGCGATTTTGGGCGCGTTACCCTCTTCAATGCGTTTGATCACCCCAGTATTAATAGCCCTAGCGGGATAGCCTACAGGCGATTTAATGAGTAGAATATCTTCTTTGTTGAGCGTGGGCAAAAGATCGGCATACGCTTTAGCGTCGCATTCTTTCGTGCCTAAAAAACGAGTCGCCATCTGCACCCCACTCGCTCCAAGATTTAACATGGTGTCTATATCCTTCCTATCCCAAATCCCCCCAGCAGCGATGATAGGGATATTCCCCCATTCTTTAGAAGCTTCCACGACTTTAGGCACTAAGTTTTCTAATCGGAATTCTTCTTTGAAACAATCTTCGTATTTAAAGCCCTGATGCCCCCCACTCAAAGGCCCTTCCACAATAAACGCGTCCGGGATTCTTTTATAGCGATCGCTCCATCTTTTACAAAGGATTTTTAAAGCCTTCGCTGAAGAAATAATAGGGATGAGCGCCACATCGCTAAAATCCTTAGCGAATTCAGGCATGTTAGTGGGCAAACCAGCCCCTGTAATGATAATATTTGCCCCCGCCTCACAAGAGTCCCTTAAAACACGGCCATAGTCATTGATAGCGTATAAAATATTCGCCCCCAAAGGCTTGTTCCCGCAAATCTTCCTAGCGTTTGCAAAAATCTCATTCAACGCTTTTTTGGAGTAAAAATTCAAGGCTTCAAAGGGTTTTTTAGCCACAATCCTTTCTACAAAACGCATGTTTTTATAATAACCAGTCCCTACGGCTGAAATCACTCCTAAAGCCCCTTCTTTGGCAACATTTCCAGCTAGTTCATCCCAGCTAATCCCCACACCCATTCCCCCTTGAAAGATAGGGAATTTTATGGTGTGCTTACCGATTTTTAGCGGTTTGAGTGTTGATACCATAGCTCTTTCCTTAATATTAGTTAATATTTAATTTCATAAATCTTTTCTTACCAAGCTGTATAACATAATTTCCTTTAACAAAACGATAACTCTCATTTTTTATCGCTTCTTGATTAATCTTTACCCCTCCCCCTTGAATATCACGCCTGGCTTGTGAAGTGGATGGGCAAAAGCCAATCTGTTTTAAAACATCTAAAATCCCAACCCCCTCATCAAAATCGCTCTCTGATAAAATTTCGGGCAAAAGGTTTGCGCTAAACACTTTAGAAAATTGCTCTTTAGCCTTGAATGCTTGATCATTATCATAATAACGAGCCACGATTTCACCAGCGAGATCTTCTTTAACGGCTTTAGGGTGCAAAGTTTGATTTAAAATACCATGTTTTAAGTCTTCAATTTCTTCTAAAGTCTTAGCGCTCAAAAGGGTGTAGTAGCGCCACATGAGATCATCGCTCACGCTCATGATCTTCCCAAACATCGCATTAGGCTCTTCCGTGATCCCCACATAATTCCCCAAGCTTTTACTCATTTTTTGCACCCCATCAAGCCCCTCTAATAAAGGCATGGTGATGATAGACTGCTCTTTATTCAAGCCATAAGATCGTTGCAAAAAGCGCCCCACCAGCAAATTAAACTTTTGATCATTGCCCCCAAGCTCAATATCCGCATCCATCGCTACTGAATCATAGCCTTGCAACAAAGGGTATAAAAATTCCACGATGCTAATGGGGCGATTTTCTTTATAGCGTTTAGTGAAATCGTCCCTTTCTAGCATTCTAGCGACTGAAAACTTCGCGCATAATTCTATAATGCCTTTTGCACCTAAAGCATCAAGCCAAGTGGAATTAAAGCACACTTCGGTGTGTTTTTGATCTAAAATTTTATAGATTTGCTCTTCATAAGTTTTAGCGTTTTCTAAGACTTGTTCCCGGTTTAAGGGCTTTCTTGTTTCATTTTTCCCTGTAGGATCGCCTATCATAGCGGTAAAATCCCCAATCAAAAACTTCACCCTAGCCCCATATTGCTGCAATAAAGCTAGTTTTTGGATCAATACCGTATGCCCTAAATGCAAATCTGGAGCGGTAGGATCAAACCCGGCTTTAACGATAAAGCGTTCATTGGTTTCGTAATATTTTCTCACCAGCTTTTCAATATATTCCAATCCAATGATTTCATTAGCGCCTCTAGCGATCTCTTTTAAGGCGATAGCGATTTTTTGTTCCATGTTCATTCCTTAATTAGGGCTTTATGATTCATAAGCATCATCCAGACTGGATAATTCTACAATCCTATCTTGATATTTGCGATTGATTAAGGCTCTGATCCAATCCGCCTTATCCGTAGCTATTTCAAAACTCACTTCACAATGGCTAGAATACTTGTCTTTATAGCCCAAATAAGACACGCCCACAATGTTGCATTCATTCCTGTTTAAAAAAGTCAATAAGCTTGCTAAAACCGACTTTTTTTCGCCTAAATAAAACATCATTTTATAAATCGTTCGATCCCGCTTGTGCCATTCTATATAAACCATCGGCACTTTAGCATCCACTTCCGCCATCGCTTTTTTGCAAAATTTATGGTGCGCAATCGCTTTTGGATCTTTCAAATCCGTTACAATCGCAATGATTTCATCGCCATATTTAGGATAACAACAATCATTCAACAACACCTGTTTGATTTCTAAAGCGTTGCTTGAACAAACGCTAAAATGTTCTAATTCCTTGCACTGCCATTGCCGGTTTGGGGTTAAAAAATTCAAGACATTGGTTTTAAAACCCAAATACCTTAAACCTCGAGTCCATAAACTCATCTCTTGGTATTCTAAAATCGCATCTTCTTTTAAAGAAAACACCTTATTTTCAATTTCTTCAGTGAGTTTGGCTAAATTTTCAAAGCTTTTCATCGCTTCTGTTAAGGTGGTCTCCACCCCACAATCTGTTAATTTTTCTTCAAAGTTTTTATAATCTTTTAAATCCACGTCTTCAAAAACAGAACGCCCAAAAAAAGTCGTTAGAATATTTACCATGCTCTTAGTGTCAATTTCTTTCAAGCGGTTTCTTCTTTGGATGCGCAAATGGTTTTTAGCCTTAGAAGTTTTAAGCTGATCCATCCAAATGAAACGAGGTATTATTTTATCGCCTTTAACGATTTTAACCACATCCCCACTCCTTAATTCTTGATTGAGTAAGGCTTTTTTACTATTGATATAAGCGTCCGTGGCTTTATCGCCCAAATCGCTATGCACCATGTAAGCAAAATCTAAAGCAATCGCTCCTACCGGTAAGGTGTAAGTGTCCCCATGAGGCGAAAAAACGACAATATCCTCACGATACAAATCGTTCTTAGCGAGTTCGTAAAATTCCTTAGGGTCGTTTTTCAAATCGCTGTCATGGTATTTAAAATTTTGCAACCACCTCATGCCCTCATGGTGATCTTCATGATCCACGCCCCCAGCTTTATACTTCCAGTGGGCTGAATTACCATACTCCGCCCCCATATGCATATCAAAGGTGCGGATCTGCACTTCATAAACAGAAGATTCATCAAAAATGGTCGTGTGTATCGTCTTATAGCCATTTTCTTTGGGTAAAGCGATGTAATCTTTAAAACGAGAGACAATAGGTTTGAAATTCAAATGGATGATCCCTAAAACTTTATAGCAATCAATCGGGTTTTTCAATAAAATCCTAATGGCTAACAAGTCTAAAATTTCATCAATATTGACCGCGCCCTTCCGTTGCATCTTAAGATAGATAGAATAAGGGCGTTTCACCCTTGTAACGAGTTTAAAATCCGAATGGCTAAACCCGCTGTCAAAAAGTTTTTTTTCTAACTTGCTCGCAAAAGCGTTGAGTTTTAAGAGTAAAGACTGCTTGTTTTTGTGCAAATATTCCTTGATATTTTTATACTCTTCTGGATAAATATAATAAAAGCTCTTGTCTTCTAATTCATTTTTGATTGAAGACATGCCCAATCGGCTCGCTATGGGGGCATACACCGCTAGAGTCTCTTTAGAAATACGCACTTGCTTGTCATGAGGCAAGGCGTCTAAGGTGAGCATGTTGTGCAACCTGTCGCTAATCTTTACCACTAAGGCTCTTGGATCTTGTATCGCGCCAATTAAAATCTTTCTGAAAGTGAGCGCTGAAACCACCATTCTGGGATCTTGAGAGCTCACCCCTAATTCTTCTTTCCTGATTTCAGTGATTTTAGTGAGCGCATCCACTAAATTAGCCACATCTTTCCCGAATTCTCGCTCAATCATTTCAATCTCACAAGGCGTGTCTTCTACCACATCATGCAAAAGCGCAGCACACACCATCGCCTCATCGCCCCCACAAAACGCCACCAAGCTTGCCACACAAATAGGATGGACAATATAAGGCTCGCCGCTTTTTCTATACTGCCCCTTATGGCTTTTGGTCGCTAAATTTAGGGCGTTTTCAATTTTGGGCGTGAAATCAATTAAAGTCCTTAAGATTTCAATGCCGCCCTTTGGGGTCGTAACTTTTTTAATAACATCAAGAATCCGTAAGAATCCGATATCAACGGATTTATCAATTTCGTTCATCTATCCTGTCTATATCAATTTTCCCTTCAGCGATTTCTCTGATGGCAATATCCACTAATTTATGGCGTTTAGGATCCATATTCACCAAAGTTTTAGCTCCGGCGTTTAATTGCTTCACACGAGCGAAAACCAAATTATCTAGCATGTAGCGGTCGTTCCCAATATTTTTTAAGGCTTGAGCGACTAAACTCTCTGTTCTCTCTTTTTTCAAACTGATCCTTTTATTTTAGAGTTCTATCCAATTGTAAAGGGCTTATTTTACCATAGAAAATACGCCTTGTTGGTGCTTGATCACTTGCAGTAAATTCCCTTTTTTGAACATGTTACACACCACAATGGGGAGCTTATTGTCTTTAGCTAAAGAAATAGCGGTATCGTCCATCACTTCAATATCCCCTATCAAGGCATCGTTATAGCTTAAAGTGTCTAATTTCTTAGCGTCTTTAAACTTGTTGGGGTCTTTGTCGTAAATGCCATCCACTTTAGTCGCTTTAATGATTAGATCCGATCCAATTTCAATCGCTCTTAAAGTGGCAGCCGTATCCGTAGTGAAAAACGGGTTTCCCGTGCCAGCACCAAAAATCACCACCCTACCCTTTTCTAAATGCCTGATCGCTTTTCTGTAAATGTAACTTTCACAAATCTCTTTGATTTCAATCGCGCTCTGCACCCTTGTGTCTAAGCCGATATGCTCTAAAGCTTCTTGCATGGCTACTGCATTAATCACGGTGGCTAACATGCCCATATAATCCCCACTGGTGCGCCTGATAATCCCCCCTTGAGCCGCACTAACCCCCCTAATGATATTGCCTCCACCAATCACAATACCCACTTCAATAGCGTTTTCCACTAAGCTTTTGATCTCTTTAGCGATGTGATCTAACACATGAATGTCAATCCCAAACTGGTTGTCCCCAGCTAACGCTTCCCCAGAAAATTTCACCAAAACCCGTCTGTTTTTTATTTTTGCTTGCATGATCCCTTCTTAAATTAATTATCAATTAATAAAACTTATGATTGTAACCTAATCTTGCTTAAAAACACCCTTTCTAATTTTTAGCCTCTGTTCTTGGCGGATAACTAAAAGCGCTTGGGTTTTTGAATGCGTTTGAATAACAATTCACGATAGAACGCTTTAAGGCCTAATTGTTCTTTTTTGCCTAAAGTATAGTAAATTTTTTGCAAGTAGTTTAGAATGTCTTGGCGTTTTAAGTTGGTTTTTAAAGCGGCTTCTTTAAGGATGTAGTAAGGGATTTTTGTTTTTTGATGTTTGAAAGCTAAAGACAAGCGCTTGTAAAAATCCTTGTTTTGGTAATAACACAAACGCCCAAAAACAAACGGCAAGCGTTTTTTTTCATACCAAAGAGCGGCTAAATCTATAAAATCTTTTTTAGGGTTGGAATAATAAAACTGCAGCGCTTTATTGCCGATTAACACTTCACCCTTTAACCCTAGCGCTTGAGAGAGGGCGTTTGAAGAAGCGCTTTCTTTATCAAAAGCGTTTTCTCTATTTACAACCAGCACGCTTAAAACTTCCTTATAAGCGACAATGCCTAGAGAATGAGAATAAAGAGCGAATGAATGACCGGCAATAGAAGAAATAAAGCCCGCATCAATACGCCTGAATAAAAAACTCTCATTGAGTTTGGAAGGGTAGGTTTTTTTAAGCCGTAAAAATTGTTTGAAATAACAAGGGGTGGGGTAGGATTTGATAAACACATCAAAAGGGAGCATGTTCAAATAATCAATTTTACCAAAACGCACTTAAAATCCTTTTTTGTATCGCATGGTAGCTAAAGTTTCTTACAACTTAACTAAAAGTAAAAAGAGTTTTGTTATCATGGGGTGGTTTGCATTAGCGAGTAATGCTATTTAAAAAGGAGAAATGATGAAAGATTTTTTAGAAGATTACAAAAAAAGCGTTTCAGAAAGAGAAAGTGAGGGGATTCCGCCACTCCCTTTAAACGCTAAACAAGTTCAAGCTGTCGTTGAGATTTTGATAAAAGATCCCACAAACGCCGCTTTCGCTAAAGAATTACTCATTCACAGGGTAAGCCCTGGGGTTGATGAGGGGGCGAAAGTGAAAGCGGAATTTTTAGCCAAATTGTCTCAAAAAAAACTAGAATGCGCACACATTAGCGCTTTAGAAGCGACCACTCTTTTAGGCACGATGCTTGGGGGGTATAATGTAGAGCCTTTGATTATGGGCTTAGAAAGTCAAGACAAAAACATCGCTAAAGAGAGCGCGAAAGCTTTAAAAACCACTCTTTTAGTCTATGGATCGTTTGATAAAATTGCGGCAATGAGCAAAACTAATGCTTTGGCTAAAGAAGTGCTAGAGTCTTGGGCGAACGCCGAATGGTTTTTGAATAAAGAGCCTTTAAATGAATGCATTGAAGCGTGCGTGTTTAAGATTGATGGCGAAACCAATACCGATGATTTAAGCCCAGCGAGCGACGCTTTCACACGAAGCGATATTCCTTTACACGCCAAAGCCATGCTAAAAAACAGGATTGAAAATTACGAACAACGCATTGAAGCGATTAAAACTAAAGGCGTTCCTGTAGCGTATGTGGGCGATGTGGTCGGCACAGGAAGCTCTAGAAAAAGCGCGACAAACTCTATCATGTGGCATTTTGGTAAGGACATTCCTTTTGTGCCTAATAAAAGGAGTGGGGGCATTGTGATTGGGGGGGTGATCGCTCCGATATTCTTTGCGACTTGTGAAGATAGCGGGGCGTTACCCATTGTGGCTGATGTTAAGGATTTAAAAGAGGGCGATAGGATTAAAATCTATCCTTATAAAGGCGAAATCACGCTGAACGATAAAGTGGTCAGTGCCTTTAAGCTAGAGCCTGAAACTTTATTAGACGAAGTCAGGGCTTCTGGGCGTATCCCTTTAATCATCGGTAGGGGTTTGACGAATAAAGCACGTAAATTTTTAGGGCTAGGCGAATCTGAAGCGTTTAAAAAGCCATCCGCTCATAAAAGCGACGCCAAAGGTTACACTTTAGCCCAAAAAATTGTAGGGCATGCTTGTGGGGTAAAAGGGATCTTACCTGGGACTTATTGTGAGCCAAAGGTTACCACCGTGGGCAGTCAAGACACCACAGGAGCGATGACTAGAGATGAAGTTAAAGAATTAGCGAGTTTGAAGTTTGATGCGCCTTTTGTGTTGCAGAGTTTTTGCCATACCGCCGCTTACCCAAAGCCTAGCGATGTGAGTTTGCATGCGAGTTTGCCTGGCTTTATCACTCAAAGAGGCGGTGTGGCGTTGCATCCAGGCGATGGCGTGATCCATACATGGCTAAATCGCATGGGATTGCCTGACACTTTAGGCACAGGGGGGGATAGCCACACCCGTTTCCCTTTAGGCATTAGTTTCCCGGCAGGGAGCGGGTTAGTCGCTTTTGCAGCGGTTACAGGCACGATGCCATTAAACATGCCAGAATCGGTGTTGGTGCGTTTTAAAGGGGAAATGAATCCTGGGATCACCTTAAGGGATTTAGTGAATGCGATCCCTTATTATGCCATTAAAAAAGGGTTACTCACGGTGGAGAAAAAGGGCAAAATCAATGTCTTTAACGGGCGTATTTTAGAGATTGAAGGCTTGCCTGATATTAAAATGGAGCAGGCTTTTGAATTAAGCGATGCGAGTGCAGAAAGGAGCGCGGCGGCTTGCGTGGTGCGTTTGAATAAAGAGCCGATGATCGAATACTTGAAATCCAATATCAAGCTTATTGATGAGATGATTGCAAGCGGTTATGAAGACAAAGAGACTTTGAAAAAACGCAGAGATGCGATGCAAGCTTGGGTGGATAATCCGGTATTGTTAGAGCCAGATAGTAACGCTCAATACGCCGCTGTCATTGAAATTGATGTGGCAGAAATCACTGAGCCTATTTTGGCATGCCCTAATGACCCTGATGATGTCGCTACTTTGAGCGAAGTTTTAGCGGATACGACCGGCAAAAGACCGCACGCTATTGATGAAGTGTTTATTGGCTCTTGCATGACGAATATCGGGCATTTTAGAGCCTTTGGCGAAATCGTTAAAAACGCTCCTCCCAGTCAAGCGCGTCTTTGGGTAGTGCCGCCCAGTAAAATGGATGAACAAGAGCTTATTAATGAGGGCTATTATGCGATTTTTGGGGCTGCTGGGGCAAGGACTGAAGTCCCA
Source organism: Helicobacter pylori (assembly GCF_030323545.1). Lineage (NCBI taxonomy): Bacteria > Pseudomonadati > Campylobacterota > Epsilonproteobacteria > Campylobacterales > Helicobacteraceae > Helicobacter > Helicobacter pylori. The sequence continues at coordinate 985,306 of NZ_CP122954.1, forward strand.
GGCTGTAGCTTGTGCATGGGCAATCAAGCGAGGGTTAGGGATAATGCGGTCGTCTTTTCTACTTCCACGCGCAATTTTGATAACCGTATGGGTAGAGGGGCTAAAGTGTATTTAGGCAGCGCGGAGCTTGGGGCGGCGTGTGCTTTACTAGGGAGAATCCCCACTAAAGAAGAATACATGAATTTAGTGAGCGAAAAGCTAGAGAGCCAAAAAGACAAGATCTATCGCTACATGAACTTTAACTTAATGGAGAATTTCAGGCTCTAGTTTTGTTTTCATTAAAAGGGAATGATTCCTTTTATTTAGCTATGGCTGAGTGTTGAGAGAGGATAAAAAGGAGAGTGGTGGTGAAAAAAATCGTTGTGGGTTGGTGCGTGGCGTTGGCTTTTTTGAGCGCGGATCCAGTGCAGGCCAATAAAGCGATCAGTAATGCGGATTTGATTAAAGAGATAAGGGACTTGAAAAAAATAATCAGCGTGCAAAACACTGAGATTAACAATTTAAGAAAGGTGCAAGAAGTGTTGTCTGGGCAATTAGGGGACATGCGTAAGGATATATTAAGCACTAGAGATTATTGCATTAGCTTAAGGCCTTATATCTATAATTGGCGCTAGGGGGATCATCAAAGCATGAGAGCATGCGCCATTTGTTCCTTTGAGGCAATCCTTTAATGGTTGAAAAATTAAAGTTGGGGGGTTTGGTTTTCGCTTTGTGTCCTTGTAATGGGGATTTTATAGAGTTTGAGTATTTAAAAAGCGCGTTTAATCTCGCACACCTTAAAAAAAGCCCTCTTGTTGGGTTGTAGGGGCGGGATTAGTTTCTTTGTTAGGGTTAAATATCCTATAATAAAATTTTAGGAAATTCAGTTTAAAAGATATTAAAAAATGCCATACGCCTTAAGAAAAAGATTTTTCAAACGCCTTGCGCTGATTGCTTCAACTTTTTGCGCAATAAGCTTGAACGCTAAAAGCTATCTGTTTTCCCCTTTGCCCCCAGTGCACCAGCAAATCATTAAGACAGAGCCTTGCTCTTTGGAATGCTTGAAAGACTTGATGCTACAAAATCAAATCTTTTCTTTCGTGTCTCAATACGATAACAACAACCAAGATGAGAGCCTTAAAACTTATTACAAAGACATACTCAATAAACTCAACCCCGTATTCATCGCTTCTCAAACTCCAGCTAAAGACAGCTATGAGCCTAAGATTGAATTAGCGGTTTTATTGCCTAAAAAGGTGGTGGGGCGTTATGCGATTTCAGTGATGAACACCCTTTTAGCGTATTTGAACACCAGAAACAACGATTTCAATATCCAAGTCTTTGACAGCGATGGAGAGAGTCCTGAAAAATTAGAGCAAACCTATAAAGAAATTGAAAAAGAAAAATTCCCTTTTGTGATAGCCTTATTGACTAAAGAAGGCGTGGAAAATTTGATCCAAAACACCACCATTAGCACCCCTACTTATGTGCCTACGGTGAATAGAGCGCAATTAGAAAATCAAACTGATCGTTCTTTAAGCGAGCGCTTGTATTTTGGGGGGATTGACTATAAAGAGCAATTAGGCATGCTAACGGCTTTCATTAGCCCTAATTCGCCCGTGATTGAATACGATGATGATGGCTTAATAGGCGAACGCTTGAGGCAAATCACGGAGTCTTTAAACATTGCAGTCAAACACCAAGAAAACATTTCTTACAAGCAAGCCACGAGTTTTTCTAAAAATTTTAGAAAAAATGATGCGTTTTTTAAAAATTCTACCTTGATTTTAAACACCCCTACCACTAAAAGCGGTCTAATCCTTTCTCAAATAGGGCTTTTAGAATACAAGCCCTTTAAAATCCTTTCCACACAAATCAATTTCAACCCCTCTTTACTCTTGCTCACCCAGCCTAAAGACAGAAAAAATTTATTCATTGTCAATGCCTTACAAAATAGCGATGAAACGCTTATAGAATACGCCTCCTTATTGGAGAGCGATTTAAGGCATGATTGGGTGAATTATTCCAGCGCGATAGGGCTAGAGGTGTTTTTAAACACGCTAGATCCGCATTTTAAAAAATCTTTTCAAGAGAGTTTAGAAGACAATCAAGTCCGTTACCACAATCAAATCTATCAGGCTTTGGGGTATTCTTTTGAGCCGATAAAAAATGAAAGTGCAACCAAAAAAGAATAATATTTAGATAATTATTTGAATACTTTTATTTTTAATGGGTTTTTTAATAAAATTGGAATATGATGCGAGCGAAAATTAAACAAAGGTTATTCTGTGTTAAAATTTCAAAAATTACCTCTATTGTTTGTTTTTATTCTTTACAATCAAAGCCCTTTATTGGCTTTTGATTATAAGTTTAGCGGGGTAGCGGAATCTTTTTCTAAAGTGGGGTTTAACCATTCCAAGCTCAATTCCAAAGAAGGCATTTTCCCTACAGCCACTTATGTAACCGCCACAATCAAGCTTCAAGTTGATTCCAATCTGCTCCCTAAAAGCATTGAAAAACACAGCTTAAAAATAGGCGTTGGTGGGATTTTAGGAGCACTCGCTTATGATTCCACAAAAACGCTCATAGACCAAGCCACGCATCAAATCTATGGATCAGAACTTTATTACCTCATAGGGCGTTGGTGGGGTTTTTTAGGGAACGCTCCTTGGAAAGACTCTCGTATAGAATCTGACGCTCACACCCGTAATTATGTGCTGTATAATTCCTATTTGTTCTATTCTTATGGCGATAAATTCCACCTAAAACTAGGGCGTTACCTTTCTAACATGGATTTTATGAGCGGTTATACACAGGGTTTTGAACTGGATTATAAAATCAACTCTAAAATAGCGTTAAAATGGTTCAGCTCTTTTGGGAGGGCTTTAGCTGCGGGGCAATGGATACGAGATTGGTATGCCCCTATTGTAACTGAAGACGGCAGAAAAGATGTTGATTATGGCATCCATGCGGTGCAACTCTATTTTTCTAGCAAACATGTTAAAGCCACGCCCTTTTTTTATTTTTCACCTAAAACTTACGAAGCGCCCGGGATTAAAATCCATATTGATAGCAACCCGAAATTTATAGGTTTAGGGTTACGATCCCAAACCCTTATCAATGTGATTTTCCCCGTTTATGCTAAAGATTTATACGATGTGTATTGGCGTAACTCTAAGATTGGCGAATGGGGTTCATCGCTTTTAATCCACCAACGCTTTGACTGCAACGAATTTAACTTTGGCTTTGGCTATTACCAAAATTTTGGCAACGCTAACGCAAGGATTGGCTGGTATGGTAACCCGATTCCTTTTGACATAAGAAGTAACAGCATTTATGGTTTGGTTTTTAGTAACGCTGTTACCGCAGACTCTGTTAGCGGATATGTATTTGGTGGGGGGGTGTATAGAGGGTTTTTATGGGGGATTTTAGGCCGATACACTTATGCCACTAGAGCGAGCGAAAGATCCATTGACTTGCACTTGGGTTATAAATGGGGTTCTTTTGCTAGCGTTGATGTGAATTTACAATACTATGCGGTGAGCATGCACACTGGCTATAAGGTTAATGATCTCACTAGCCCTTTTAATAAAGCCTTTAAAGCGAACACACAAGACAGGAGCAATCTCGTAGTGAGTTTGAAATTCTTTTTTTAAACCCTATCAATTAGGCTTAGTAGAATTGAGCCATTGTTTTTGGAAATTAATGGCTTTTCTCAATTCGACTTCTAGCTGGGATAAAACATCTTTTAAAGGCTTAACATCAATCAAATTGTCTTGCTTGAAGGAATCTAGCTGTTTGTCAATTTGCAAAGCGGCATCTAGCGCGTCTTGGGGGAATACCGGCTCGCCTAAAGACTTCTTAACCGCTTCGCCGATTTCAATCATTTCAGAGCCTTGATGATCTTTTAAGTTAGGATTGTTTTCTTTATCCTTAGGCTTAGGCTCTAAGATCAAGCGCAAATGTTTGATTTTTTCATGCAAATCGTTAAGATCTTTTAAGTGATCGGTATTGCGCCCCCTATCCACCGCTTTTTCTAAAAGCTTATCGCTCAGGCTCACTAACTGATCGCTTAATTTAACGCTGTTGGCTTGAGCTTCTGTTACTTCATCAATATCAATCGCTGCTAAAGCGCTCACAAAATAAAAGGGCAACGCCCACCTTCTAAAACGAGAGAAAAACTTCTGCATTTACCTTCCTTAAATACGCTATAAAAATGATACTTTTTAATATGGTGGAGCTGTGGGGAATCGAACCCCAGTCCAAAAATCTTGTCCTAAACACAAACTTCTACAATGCTTAGAAAATTGGTTAGCTTTTTAGCCTTAAAACTAGCTCTGGTCCAACTTTCTAAAACCTTGAGATAGTTTCAAGAGTTCTTGTTTCTTAGTTTAAAAGGCGAACCACCTTTTAAAAGCGTCTAGCTTAAGGTTATGGAGTGATTAAAACGCTAGAAATTCTAATCAGTCCAGCTCCAAAAGGAGATTAACTCACGCAGCTTTAGCGTAAGCTGGAGCGTAATCTGTGTTGTTTACAGTTATTTTTGTTGCTGTTTTACAAGCAGCGCTTGGCATGCTATCTGCGCGACAAGAAATCTGTCGAAATCCAAGTCAGCCCCACAATAACTTTAAAGGCTTGTCTATTTTAGCTAACTTTTGCTAACAAAATGCAATGAATCATCAAAAATCATTGGCGCACAATATCAATGTTTTCATCTTTAGGCTTAAAAATAAAGATTTCATTAGCGATGGTGGGGTTAATTTCTGTTTGAGAAAAAGTGATCGTTACAAGATTGTTCATTTCATCTTTAAATTCTAGCGAAAAAGGCTTGCCGTCTTTGAAAACCAAACGATAAGTGGTTTTGTTGATAGTCGTTTGAAAAGATCCGTCATCTTGCTTTTTCAAGCGCTTGAGAATGGTGAAAAAATCCGTCTTGTCTTTTAAGGGCGTAATAGTCGCTTGAAACAAATTAGGCTCATAAATTACCACTTCTTTATCGTTCATGTAAATTTCTTTTTTTAAAGGCTTTTCATAAACCCATAAAGCCCAATTAGGGGCTTTAGCCTTTAAAACCCCATAATAAACTAAGGGTTTTTCATTTTTTAAAACCTGCTTGAAATGCGCACTAAAACTTTGCAAATGCTGCAAAACCTCTTCTTCTTTAGAAAGGGTTGAAAGGCTTTTAGCATAAGCAACACTCACAAAAATCAAAACCATTACAATCTTTAAAAAAGCTTTCATTATTCAAACCTTAAAACAATCTCTCATCTTTAATAAAACCCTTTATTTTACAAGACTTTTATTTTATCCATGCTAAAATGGGATTAAAAACTGACGCTTTAATCAAATAAATGGGATTGAAGCACTCTTAAAAGGTTACTATTACCATGATAAAAGCAATCATTGGAAAAATCATTGGCACCAGAAACGATCGTTGGATCAAACAATACAAAAAACAAGTCCTAACTATCAACGCCTTAGAGCCTACTTATGAAAAAATGAGCGATGTTGAGCTGCAAAACGCTTTTGAAGAGTTAAAAAAACGAGTGCGATCCACAGAAAAAGATTTGCAAGAAAAAACCCTTTTAGAAGTTTTACCGGAAAGTTTTGCTATCACTAGAGAAGCGAGCAAAAGGATCTTAAAGATGCGCCATTTTGATGTGCAACTCATTGGGGGCATGGTCTTAAACGATGGCAAAATCGCTGAAATGAAAACTGGAGAGGGTAAGACTTTAGTCGCTACTTTAGCGGTGGCTTTGAACGCTATGAAAGGTGAAAGCGTGTTCGTGGTAACCGTTAATGATTACCTAGCCCATAGGGATTCTAAAGAAATGGAGCCGTTGTATCATTTCTTAGGTTATAGCGTAGGCACGATCACCGCAAGCGTGCGCGATGATGATGAGCGTTTAGAAATTTATTATAAAGACATTGTTTATGGCACTAATAATGAATTTGGCTTTGATTATCTAAGGGATAACATGAAATATTCTTTAGAGCATAAGGTGCAAAAATCGCATGCGTTCGCTATTGTTGATGAGGTGGATTCCATTTTAATTGATGAAGCGAGAACCCCTTTAATCATTTCAGGGCCTGTGGATAGGCGCATGGAAAATTACAACAAGGCTGATGAAGTCGCTAAAAGCATGCAAGTGGAAACCGATTTCACCATAGATGAAAAAAACCGCGCGATTTTAATCACTGAAGAGGGGATTAAAAAAGCCGAAAACCTCTTTGGCGTGGATAATTTATACAAGATTGAAAACGCCGCCCTATCGCACCATTTAGACCAGGCTTTGAAAGCGAATTACCTCTTTTTTATTGATAAAGATTATATTGTAGCCAATAATGAAGTGGTGATTGTAGATGAATTTACCGGCCGTTTGTCTGAGGGGAGGCGCTTTAGTGAGGGCCTGCATCAGGCTTTAGAGGCCAAAGAGGGCGTGAGCATTAAAGAAGAGAGCCAAACCTTAGCCGATATTACTTTCCAAAATTATTTCAGGATGTTTTCTAAACTTTCAGGCATGACAGGCACGGCTCAAACCGAAGCCACAGAATTTTTAGAAATCTACAATTTAGAAGTGGTGTCTATCCCTACTAATTTAGCGATCAAGCGGAAAGATTTGAACGATTTGATCTATAAGAGTGAAAAAGAAAAATTTGACGCCGTGATCCTTAAGATTAAAGAATTGCACGATAAGGGACAGCCGGTTTTAGTCGGCACGGCCAGCATTGAAAAGAGTGAAACCTTGCACGCTTTACTCAAAAAAGAACGCATCCCTCACACCGTTTTAAACGCCAAGCAGCACACCAAAGAAGCTGAAATCATCAAAGACGCTGGGCTTAAAGGAGCGGTTACGATTGCAACTAACATGGCAGGCAGGGGCGTTGATATTAAACTCACTGATGAAATTAAAGAGCTTGGGGGGCTGTATATCATTGGCACTGAAAGGCATGAGAGCCGCAGGATTGACAACCAATTAAGGGGGCGAAGCGGGCGCCAAGGCGATCCGGGAACGAGCCAATTTTATTTGAGCTTAGAAGACAATCTGTTACGCATTTTTGGGAGCGATAGGATTAAGGGGGTGATGGAAAAATTAGGGCTTAAAGACGGCGAGCACATTGAATCAAAGCTTGTTACAAGAGCGGTGGAAAACGCGCAAAAAAAAGTGGAAAACTTGCATTTTGAAAGCCGTAAGCATTTGTTAGAATACGATGATGTCGCTAATGAGCAACGAAAAAGCGTGTATAAGTTTAGAGATGAGTTATTAGATGTCAATTACGATATTGGCGCTAAAATCGCTGAAAACAGAGAATACGCGCTCAAGCAAATCTTTTCTAAACTCAAAGCCTTTGACAATCAAAACCTGTCTAAAGAGGAACTTTTAGGGCTTAAAAACATCTTAAAAGAAGATTTTAACGCTCATGTTGGATTAGAAGATTTAGAAAAAGCCTCTCCTATTGAAAATTTTGTCGCAGAAAAATTAAAAAGCGATTATGAAAACAAAATGAAAGTTTTGGATAGCGAACAAAGAAGCCGGATTGAACGCATCGTGTATTTGCAGATTTTAGACAACGCATGGCGGGAGCACCTTTATACGATGGATAACCTCAAAACCGGTATTAATTTAAGAGGCTATAACCAAAAAGACCCCCTTGTAGAATACAAAAAAGAGAGTTACAACCTTTTCTTAGAACTCATTGAAGACATTAAAATGGAAGCGATCAAAACCTTTTCTAAGATCCAGTTTGAAAATGAGCAAGATTCTAGCGATGCAGAGCGTTATTTGGATAACTTTAGCGAAGAAAGAGAGCATGAGAGCGTAACTTACCGCCATGAAGAAACCTTAGATGAAGATTTGAATGCGACCATGAAAGCTTTCGCTAAAACCCCTAAAAGAAACGAGCCTTGCCCTTGCGGGAGTGGGAAAAAATATAAAGATTGTTGCGCTAAAAGCGGGCCTAAAAAGGGCTTATTTGCCAAATAGATCGTTGATTTTTTTCCTTATCAAGCGTTATTTGCGTTTTGATAAAAGCCAGCCATTTATTAGCATCACCGCTTTGTTAGCTTTTTTTGGGGTGGCGGTTGGCGTGATGGTTTTAATTGTGGCTATGGCGATCATGAACGGCATGAGTAAGGAATTTGAAAAAAAGCTTTTTGTGATGAACTACCCCTTAACGCTCTATACCACAAGCCCTTATGGGATCAGCGAAGAAGTGGTTCAAGCTTTAGAAAAAAAGTTCCCTAATTTGCTTTTTAGCCCCTATTTGCAAACTCAAAGCCTGATTAAAAGCACTCATTCTATGAATGGTGGCGTGGTGTTTGGGGTTGATTTTTCTAAAGAAAGGCGCATCAATGAAGTTTTAAACGACGCTTTAAAAAACACCAATACAAACGATCTTTTTAAAAACCCTTTTAATTTGATCGTGGGGAAAAGCTTGAGATACAGCTTGAATTTAGATCTCAATCAAAAAGCCGATTTGTTTTTCACCGAATTAGAGCCAACCGGTCTCACGCTCTCCCCTATCATGAAGCGTTTTACCATAAAAGGCGATTTTGATTCAGGGCTAAAATCTTATGACATGAGCTACATGTATACTAGCCTTCAAGCCATAAGCGCGATCAGGAGGTTACCCTTAGGGCTTTATGATGGGGTGCATGTCTATTCTAAAGTGCCCATGAAGGATATTGAAATTTTACGCAACGCTTTAAAAACCATCAACCATCATGGCATAGGCATTGAAGGGTGGTGGCAGCAAAACGGGAATTTTTTCTCAGCTATGGAATTAGAAAAAAGAGCGTTATTCATTGTGCTCATGCTCATTATTTTAATGGCGTCTTTGAATATCATCAGTTCGCTTTTAATGGTGGTGATGAACAGGCGTAAAGAAATCGCCCTACTCTTTAGCATGGGGAGTAGCCAGAAAGAAATCCAAAAAACCTTTTTTTATTTGGGTAATATCATTGGTTTAGGCGGTGTGGCGCTTGGGGTGGTTTTAGCGTTTTTAAGCATGTATCTTTTAAGCGTGTTCCCTATCATCTCGCTCCCAGCGGATGTTTATGGCATTAACACTTTGCCTTTGGATCTGTCTTTAATGGATTTTACGCTCACTCTAATAGGCTCTATCATTATCGTAGCCCTTTCTTCTTATTACCCGTCTAAAAAAGCTTCTCATATTGATGCTTTAAGCGTGTTAAGGAATGAATAAATTAAAAAATTAAATAATGTTGAGATTAAGTAAGGCTTTGAATGTCTGTATTTGACTGACAAAGAAAAATTTTATCCTCAAAATTAAAAAAAACAATAATATTATGCTAGTATTAAAAAACGACTTAGTTAAGAATTAACTTTATAAGTCGGACTTCGTAGAAAAAAGGACGAAAGATGAACAGACTGATTAGACTCTCAAGATCTGTAAGAAAAAATTTTCTTTGAATGGTGTTGGCTTACTCTATTATTTAGAATTTTTTGTTTATACTAAGGGTTAAACATGAACTATAAGATTGCATCTGCTAAAAATATTGCAACGCTTCTTTTTTTATTCTCTTCTCAAAGTCAAGCTTTTGATTTGGGTAAAATCGCTAAAATTAAAGCGGGTGCTGAAAGTTTCTCTAAAGTCGGTTTCAATAACAAACCTATCAACACTAATAAAGGGCTTTACCCTACCGAAACCTTTATGACGGTTATGGCTTACATGCAAGTGGATTTTACGGAGCTCTTGCCCAAAAGCGCTACGGCTAACGGGCATCATTTAGACGGGAGTCTTGGGGGTTGGGGGGGTGCTGTTATTTTTGATAGCACTAAGGATTTCATTAACGAAGTTACAGGGAAAACCTATGGGGCTATGGCTTGGAACTATGTGGGCTATTGGGGCGGTCTTGTAGGGCAAAAACCATGGGCTAGTTGCGGGTTAGCCACAGGGAATTTGACCCAAGGCCAATACGATAAGATGACTCAAGCCGAAATGACGCAGTTGTCTAATCAAGAAGCTTTAGAGGCTTCCACTTGCGCGAAAAGTTATGCCGATCACACCAGAAACTATGTGATTTATAACGCTTACTTGCGCTACAACTACAGAGATATTTTTGAAATTAGGGGCGGGAGATACGAATCCCCAGCGGATTATATGAGTGGTTACAACCAAGGCTTGGATATGACATTAAACTTAGGGAATTTCAAATTCTGGTGGTTTAGCTCTTTTGGTCGTGGCTTTGCCTATAATGAGTGGCTTTATAATTTCTATTCGCCCAAAACCTACACCCTTAAAAACGGGCAAACCATAAACCCAGGGGTGCATGCCTTTTATATCATTTGGAATTACAAGGGTTGGAGCGTTCAGCCTTTTGTCTATTTTTCACCCTTTAACGAATACGACCCTAACTTTACGATCACTTATGATAGTAACCCCACTTTTACGGGATTAGGGTTCCGCTCTCAAACAGATGTTACCGTGCTTAATCCTTTTTATGCTAAAAGGTTTTGGGGCACCTATCAATTTGGCATGCCGGCCGGTAAGAATGCGCACAGCTTGATGATCAAACAAAAGTTTGAATGGAATGAATACAATTTTGGTTTTGGGATTTATAAATCCTTTGGGAACGCTAACTGGATGATAGGCTACCATGGTAACCGCTTGGGCTTTGACTTTTGGACGAACACCGTTTATGCAAACACCCTTAACTCTTTGTCTTATATGATGGATGCGAACGCTTTTACCGTGTTTGCCTTTGGCGGTGGGGTGCATAGGAAATTCCTTTGGGGTTTATTGGGGCGTTTGACTTACGGGCCTAGGGCTAATGAACAAGTCCTATCGCTCAACTTGGGCTATAAATTCACTAAAAATTTCTCAGCCGACATTAAATTTGAATATTATAATGTGCTCATGCATCAAGGCTATAAAATGGGGTGGAACGGGCCCAAATTGGACAGCCAACCCGCCACCGATCAAGACAGGAGCCATATTTTCACCGAGATCGTGTGGAAGCTTTAAAAACCCCTTTAATAACAACCCTTTAAGGGTTTGTTAAAACGCCTAGCAAAAACAGCCATTAAAAAACGCTTTATCGCCTATTTTAGAGGGCTTGCTTTTAAAAAAGCGTTAGAATTTTTAAACTTTTTTTATTACGCTATTTTTGACTCTGTTATACTAAAGCTTTTATTTTTAAAAACGGGCTTTTAGTTGCTTTCTGCGATAGTCTCGTAATTCATGTTATTCCTTTTAAAAAATATTTCAAATTCTTTTTACGCAAGCTCTTTTATTATTGATTGTAAAAACGCTTTTAGCATTTTTTAACTTCTTTATTTGGGGTTAGGGGTTTGAAAGTCAATAATTTTTCTCTGTAATATTCGTATTGTTTTTTCCTGGCTTCTATTTCAGCGGGGATACCGGCTAATAAATCGGTGGTTAAAAGTGAAAATTGATCCAAAATCTTAACGATCTCTTGTTGGATCTCTAGGGGTGGGATGGGGAACTTATATTTTTTAAAAGCAGTCATATCCACAGAAGCAAAACCTGAAACATTAGTATTATTTTTGCACCATTCCCCTAAAAGAAAGCATTGGTAAAAAAAGAATTTCATGTCTAAAGCAAGATCACAATTCGCTTTTTTACTTAAAAAAGTGAATCGTTGATTCGCTAACGAATCAACGATTAAAAGGGCATGCTCGCCTATCGTTGCTGTTGTGGAAATGATAATAGAATTTTTAGGGAATAATTTTTTACCCTTTAAAGCCTTTGGGGTAATGTGTTGGATAGAGTCTTTTAAAATCCTCCCATTTTCTCTAATGTCTTCCATTCTAAACCAAGGGATAGTCCCTTTTTCCCAAAATTCAGGATTTTTTTTTGATGGGGTGTAACCATTTTTAATTTCAAAAACCTCTTCAAGCGTTCTAAACTCCACCCCCTTAGGCGCTAAAGTGTGGAGTAAGGTTTTCAAGCGTTTAGGGTAGGTTTTTTGCACTAGTTTTTCTTTTGCGTCTTGGTGGTTTGAATGGATGCCATTGAAGTCTAAAAGCATGTTTTGGTAATACTGGTATTGCTTTTTTCGTGCTTTTAATTCTGTGAAAGCGTCCAAAATCTTAACGATCTCTTGTTGGATTTCTAGGGGTGGGATGGGGATTATTATTTGCATAATGTTATTGCTAGAAATGCTATAAGGTATAGCGCTTCTATTTGAAATAGAATATAAATAATTTTGCATGTTTGTTAATACATAATAAAGGTATCTATTGATTAGAGTTTCTTTTGGAATGACAGAAAAACAAACATCATTTGCCCAAAACTTTTGATTTTGCCAATTGACAAATCCGGCGGTTCCATATTGAGCTATAGTAATTGTATTTTCCTCTCTGTTATATTCATTTAAATATCCCATAAATCCTATTCCACCAGATACAACGGGATATTTTCCTTTATCTAATATTTCTTTTTTTGTAACCCTTTTACCTCTAATTATTTCACACACCTCCCCCAATTTCCTAAACTCCACCCCCTTAGGCGCTAAAGTTTGGAGCAGGTTTTCTATACGGTTCATTTTGCCCCCCTTCTAAATGGCTGATGATGAAATCAAGGCTTTAAGCCCTCATCGCGCGCATGGAATTGGCTAAGGCTAAAAGCGTAACCCCCACATCGCCAAAGACCGCTTCCCACAAGCTCGCTACCCCCATAAGCCCTAGCACGATAAAAACGGCTTTAATCCCCAAAGCGAACAAGATATTTTGCCAAATAATGCTTTTAGTTTTTTTAGCGATCGCTAAAACTTTCACTAAAGAGCTTAAGGAGTCGTTGGTGATCACAATGTCTGCACTTTGCTTGCTCAATTCTGAGCCTTTCCCCATGCCAATCCCCACATCAGCGCTCGCTAGAGTCGGAGCGTCATTGATGCCATCGCCTACAAAAATCGCCGGGGCTTTATAGCGTTCTTTAAAGGTTTTAAACACGCTCGTTTTTTCTTCAGGCAACAAGCTCGCATAATATTCACAGCCCAGAGTTTGAGCGATGCTCTCAGTCGCGCTTTTTCTGTCCCCACTCAAAATGCAAAAATTTTCTATCCCTTGTGCTTTTAAATCCCTTAAACACTCTATGGCGTCATCTTTAATCTCATCGCTAATGACGATATAACCCACATAAGCCTGATTGAAAGCCACATGCACGATCGTGCCGTTTTCTGGGGAAGGGCTGTGCGCGATATTGAATTGATCGAGCATTTTTTCATTCCCTGCGATGATTAAATCCGTATTGCATTGCGCTTTAACCCCCATTCCGCTCACTTCTTCATAATTTTTAATGTCATGTTGGTGCTTATCGTCCTTTAACATTTCTTCGCATGCTTTTTGAATGGATAAAGCGATCGGGTGCGTGGATAAAAGCTGCGAACAAGAAGCGTAATGCAAAACTTCTTCTTTAGAATGCCCGTTTTGCGGCACAATATCTATCACTTTAAAAACGCCTTTAGTCAAAGTGCCGGTTTTATCAAAAGCGATGCTTTTAGCTTGGGTAAGCACCTCTAAAACATGCACGCCTTTCATTAAAATCCCCTTTCTGCTCGCCGCTCCCACGCCCCCAAAATACCCTAAAGGCACAGAAATCACTAACGCGCAAGGACAGCTCACCATTAAAGCCACAAGCCCCCTATAAATCCACTCATCAAAGCTCCCCATAGAAAACAAGGGCGGTAATATAGCGATCATTAACGCAATGAACAAAACGCTTGGGGTGTAGTAGCGTGAAAATTTAGTGATAAATTTCTCGGTTTCGCTCTTTTCATTCGTGGCTTGTTGGACCAAATCCACCACTTTAGCGATAGAAGAATCTTTATACATTTTTTCTACTTTAATTTCAAGGACCGCTTTTAAATTCAAGCTCCCCCCTAAAACTTTAGAATGTTCGCTGACATTAACAGGCATGGACTCCCCGCTCAACGCCCTTTCATCTAGCAAACTTTCGCCCTTAATCACCACGCCATCAATGGGCACTTTTTCGCCGACTTTCACCACCACAATGTCATTGACTCTTAAATCTTCAGGCGCGACACTCACCAGCGCATCGCCCTTTTTCAAATAAGCCAGATTAGGAGCGACATCCACTAAAGCCTTAAGGGATTTTTTAGAGCGAGAGATAGCGAGTTTTTGCAAAAATTCGCCCGCTGAATAAAACACCATAATAGACACGCTCTCTTCATAAGCCCCCACGCAAAAAGCCGCAATAGTCGCAATGAGCATCAAAGCGTTTTCATCAAAAAACTGCCCTTTTCTAAGCCCACGAAACGCCCCTAAAATCACATCTTTACCACTCACTAGATACACTAAAGCCAACACGAAAAACATAGCTTTTTCAATCAAAGGGCTAGGATTTAGGTGTAAGATTAAAATCGCGCCTAAAAAGACCATGATCGTAATAATGAATGGGGTAAAACTCAAGGGCTTTTCTGTAGCCTCTTTAAAAGACAGGCTCAAATGCGGTTCGTTTTGCTTGATGAAAGCCTTAACCTTTTCAAAATCGCTCGTATCCAAAAACAACTTACTGGTGCTGAAATTGATTTGAGCTTTTTTCACATAGTCCAGTTTGTTTAAATCCCTTTCTAATTTAGACGCGCAATCAGGGCAATCCAAATTATGAATGTGGTATTCTTGCATTTTCTCTCCCTTATAAAAATCCTTTTAAGAAATCTTTCTAAAACTCAGCGCTTTAAGCATGTGAGATTTTTCTATGTTCTCGCAAGCGTTTAAATCCGCAATCGTCCTAGCGACTTTTTTGACCTTATTAACAGAGCGCATGGACAGATTAAACCTTTCAATCGCCTGCTCTAACAACTTTTGCGCTTCAGCGTTTAAAGGGCAAAATCGTTCTATCTGCTCTTCATTAAGCTTACCATTAAAAGCGCTCTGTTTCCTTAATTTTTGCTGTTTGAAAGCTAATAATACCCATTGATGCATCTCTTTTGAAGTCCAAGAACGAGACGGCGTGTCTTTATAATTCCCCTCTTCCATTTGCACAAACAAATCAATCCTATCCAAAAAAGGCTCGCTCAAGCGGTTTTTATACTGCGTGATTTCTCTGTCTTGGCAACGGCATGCTTTGGTTGCGCTGAGTAAATTCCCGCACAAACAAGGGTTTTGAGCCCCCACAAATAAAAAAGAGGTTTCGTATTCAATCTTGCTATGCACTCGTGAGATCACCAATTTATTGTTTTCTAAAGGCTCTCTTAAAGCTTCCAAAATATCCTTTTTAAAATGAGGCAATTCATCAAAAAAAAGCATGCCGTTATGCGCTAGCGCGATTTCGCCAGGTTTTGGCTCTTTTAGAGAGCTTGAGCCTAAAATGCTGGATTTTGAAGCGCTTTGGTGAGGGTTTCTAAAACTCCTTAAAGGGTAATAGGCGCTGTCTTGCTCGCTTAAAATGCGTAATTTTGTCGCTTCTAGGATTTCATTCAGGCTCAATGGAGGCAAGATATAACGCATGCGATTGATGATCATGCTTTTCCCACACCCTGGACTTCCCTCTAAAATCAAGTTATGAAACCCAGCGCTAGCGATCAAAGCGGCTTCTTTAGCGACAGCTTGCCCCTTAACTTCTTTAAAATCTAAGGCATAGGCGTCTGAAAAATAATACTCTTTATCGTTCAATTCTATCGTTTTAAAGGGTAGTTTTTTCGTGTGGGTGTCTGCTTTGATTTCAGGGTTTTGCAAGATTTCTAAAGCTTCTTTAAAATGCTCCACAAAAAAGCATTGCAAATTAGGGATGAGCGAAAAAAGCTCTTCATTCGCATTAGGCACAATGACTTTAGCATGGGGGCGCTTAATGGCAATGTCTAAAAGCATGGGGAAAATGTTAGAATTGGGTTTGATCTTGCCATCAAGCCCTAACTCCCCAAAAGCAAACCACTCTTTAAAAGCCAACTCTTGTTTTTGCAAAGCGATTAAAAGAGCGATAGGCAAATCAAAATGGCTCCCGGATTTAGGTAAATCTGAGGGGGAAAGGTTGATGGTGATTTTTAAAGGCGGGAAAGTGAAATCGTTATTTTGTAAAGCCGATTGGACCCGCTGTTTGGCTTCTTGGATAGAGCTATTAGCCAGGCCTGAAATCACAAACGCCGGCAAAGCCCTTGTGAAAGTCGCCTCCACAGCCACGATTTCTGCCACTCCCCTTTGCATGGTCGCACAAAATATCGTGTTAATCATGGTTAAGACTTGTTTCTGGGATTTTTACTTAATTCTTTTAATTCTTTTTCAAATTTCTTACGCTTCAAAATGGATAATTTATCCACGAATAACACGCCATTGAGATGATCGATCTCATGCTGAATGGCTACCGCTAACAGCTCGCTTGCTTCTAAAACTTTCACTTCAGCGAAGCGGTTTTGATACTCTATCTTAACCTTTTCAAAACGCTCCACTTCTTCATAAAATCCCGGCACAGACAAGCACCCCTCTTTATACATTATTGATCCCCCAGTTTCTATAAACTCAGGGTTAATGATTTCTAAGCAGTCTTCTTTGTGTTGCACGCCGTCTTCTCGTGGGAGATTGATGATGAGCATTCTTAAAGGCAAGCCCACTTGAATTGCGGCTAGCCCTATCCCCTCACTAGCGATCATAGTTTCACGCATGTCATCTAGCTGTTGGTGGAGTTTTGCATCAAAAGAAACGACCTCTTTAGAAATCGTTCTTAAGATTTTAGAAGGGTAATGGATAATCTCTAATAACGCCATGCAATCACTTCACATTTTTCTCTAACACTTTATCAATCAAACCATACTCTTTAGCTTCTTTAGCGCTCATATAAAAATCCCTGTCCGTGTCTTTAGCGATTTGCTCCAAACTCTGCCCTGAGTTTTGAGCCAAAATAGAATTCATCAAACCTTTAAGCCTGAGAATCTCATTAGAAATGATTTCAATATCGCTCGCTTGCCCTTGAGCCCCCCCTAAAGGCTGGTGGATCATAATCCTTGAATGGGGCAGTGAAAAGCGCTTGCCCTTAGCCCCACAGCTCAGTAAAAATGCCCCCATAGAAGCCGCTTGACCGATGCAAATCGTGGAAACATCAGGGCGGATAAAATTCATGGTGTCATAAATGCTAAGACCGCTTGTTATCACCCCACCGGGAGAATTGATATACAAGCCAATGTCTTTTTCAGGGTCTTCAGCTTCCAAAAACAAGAGTTGGGCCACGATAGAAGACGCCACGCTATCATTGATCTCACCGCTCAATAAAACAATGCGATCCTTTAAAAGGCGCGAGTAAATATCATAGCTACGCTCCCCACGATCGGTATTCTCTATTACATAAGGAATATATCCCATCATCTCTCCTTTTTTAGCCGTTTAACCCACTTGAGTTTTTTGAGCGTTGGGTCTCATTTTTTCCAAAATTTCTTGTTGCTCTTTAGGCAGGTTTTTATCCAACAAATAAGCTAACACCCTATCTTCAATCATCGCCATTTTCACCGCCGCTAACATGTTGTTTTTGCGGTATTGTTCAATGAGGCTTTCTGGGTTTTGCCCTGTCATCATCGCTTCATAATACAAAGTTTGAAAGACTTCATTGTCATGCACGCCAATTTTTTCTTCCTTCGCTAAAGCGTCAATGATAAAAGTGATTTTCACGCTTTTTGTCGCATCGTTCCTAAAGCTCTCACGCTTTTCTTTGGCTTTTTCTTGACTTTCTTGTAAAGATTTGACTTCCTCAGCTTGCATGGAATAAAGAGCGTTCCTGAACAACAAATCCATTTCTTGCTCTATGATCGTTTTAGGCAAATCAAAAACGATCTTTTCATCTAAATTTTCAATCAATTTTTCTTTCAACTCTTCATTATAGAGCCTGGCTTTATTTTCTAAAAACAACTGCCCTTCAACCCTTTCTTTTAAAAGCTTTAAAGCCGCATTCTCTTCATTAGCCAGCACGATTTTAGCGAGTTCGTCATTGATTTCTAACACTTCACGCGCTTGAATCTGGTGCAATTTCACTTTAAAAAGGGCTTCTTTGCCAGCCAAATGCTCTGCGTGGTATCCGCTAGGGAAAGTCAAAGGGAATTCTTTTTCCTCGCCCGCTTGCATGCCTAAAAGAGCCTTTTCAAAATCTTCTAGCATTTGCTTATTGCCTAAAATCAAACTGAAATTCTCAGCCTTGCCCCCTTCAAAAGGCGCATTATCTATAAAGCCTTCAAAATCAATCGTTAATTTATCGTCGTTTTGAGCTTTTCTTTGAGCGTCAGTATCCACAAATTTCGCATAATCTTTAGCGAGTTGTTTCAAACGCTCATTAATTTTTTCTTCATTGGGGATTTCCACTCCCACGCTAGGCACGCACTCTTTGATCTTGTCTAAAACAATCGTGGGTTTTAAGCCAATGTCCGCTTCTATTTCAAAATGCGTGTCTTTTTTTTCAAATTTAGTGAGGTTGGGGCTGCCGATTAAATCCTTATTTTCAATCCCTAATTCCTTAAAAGCGTTTGCTAAAATCTCTTGAATCATTTCTTCTTGAGCGTCTTGTTCAATTTGAGCCTGATAACGGGTTTTCACTAAACTAAGGGGGACTTTACCTCTTCTAAAGCCATCAATTTTAACTTTTTGGGCGATTTTTTGAGCGATTTTATCGTAACGCTTTTCTAAATTCTCAACGGAAGGTTTAGCGCTCAAACGGGCGTTAGCGGTGTCAATCTTTTTCACTTCAAGATTCATTTTTTTCCTTACATGGCTAAAAAATTAAATTTTTGCATCATTATAGCTTAATTTGTTTTAATTCTGGTTTATAAAAAGCGGTTTTAATTCTAGTTTTCAAAAATTTAAAAAACTAAAAATCATAAGTTGAAGTGAGATAGACAGAAATATTGCGCTTGAAATGAAGGGTGTATAAAGGGGTTTTAAAATAATCGTTGGTTAAAAAAGGGGTGCGCACACCCAATTCTATCGCCCAATTCTTATACCTTGAAAAGCGGTAACGATACCCCACATTCAACATCACTTGAAACATGTAAGGGTGATAAACGCTTAAAGGATCTTTAGCCCACTTTTTAAAAATCTTTGTTTCATAAAACCAGGTTTCGCCCACGAAATTCATCCCTAAAATCAGCGTTCCAAAAGCGCGTTTGTATAAAAAGTCAGCTCCCGCGCCATAAAAAATAGCGTTAATAAAAGTCTCTTTTCTTTGCAACTTTTCTCTATAGCTTTTAGGGATCTGCGAACTCTCCCTCAAACTATCGCCCAACACGCCCTTATTTTTAAGAAAAAACCCATAAGCATAGTCCAAAGAAATATAAAAGCGCAAACCATAGCGCTCTTTTTTAGGAAAAAATTACTTATAGCCATAAATCAAACTGACTTCAGCAAAAGGAATGTCTCGGTATTTTGAATAGTTTTCAAATTTTTCCCTACTCTGTAGCCATGACATTTGCACCACGCTTGTGCCATAATAATGGGAGCTTTTGTCTATGTTAAAAAGTTTTTTTTGGGCTTTTTAGGCTCAGCAAAACATGGAGGGTGGGTTTTACCCCTTAAACACTTCTTGGCTAAAAACCGCTGGTATCCTAGATCTTTTTCTTTGATGATGGTGTAAGTAACCAAATCATCAGCCCTTAAATACACGCTCAAAAAGAACGCTAAAACACCCCCTTTAAGCAGTTTGTTCAAGCGTTCTTTTCTTATGCGTTATTTGTCTTTATCGGTTTCTCTTGTTTTTCAATTCCTTGGCGTCTTTTTGATAAGATTCTAAATTCTTTTGAGTGAGTTTTTTGTCTATTTCTTGCATGATACTTGTAAAAATCTTATTCAAAGCGCTCTTGATCGCGTCATTAGAATTATCCGTTCCCTTAACCATAGTGCTAACTAACCCTCCGCTATGGCTTGAATGGGTGGTTTTTAAGAATTTTTCTTGAATGTCCAACTCGCTCAAATCCATCGTAAAAGAATCCAAAGATTCCCCACTCATAGGCTCTAGTATGGTAACCTTGACAAACCCGGCCGGGATTAAAACCCCTTCCATTTTATCCAAACCGGTGGAGAACAATAACCCGGGTTCTGATTTTTTCTGTATGGTCCTTTTAGGATCGGGGCGTAAAACAATTTCGCCATTCATAGCAACCGCCAAATATCCTTCTTTTTTTTGCGAAAAAGAAAGATCGTCTTTATCGCTGCTATCTACATTGATAACCTTATAGCCCTGATTTTGCAAAATCTGTTCAACCTTGAGCGTGGTTTGATTCTTGAATTTGTTTTCATACTCTTTAGCAATATTATCGCTGTATTGAAAAGCTGGCCTTAAAAGCAAAATCTTTTCATCTAACGCTTGAACTTTCTCGCTAGCTGGATGGTAATTCAACTTCAAAGAGACCTCATTGGTTTCAATAATATGCGGGCTGCATCCCACCAATAAAGCCACCACGCTCGCACCTAAAAGGCATTTTTTCCATGCAAAATCTTTAAAATGACCATTTGCTTTCATCGTTCTATCCTTGATTGTAATATTTTAGACTTCTATAACAACAAACCCGAAGCAACCAACACGCTTTTGTTGTCAAAGTGTTATTTTACCCTAACATCTTTAGATTATCAGTCTTTTTCTATTTTTTAGCGTTATAATCCCCACTTTTGCCTCCACTTTTATGCTCCAACATCACACCGCTAATTGTCATGCTCTTATCAATGGCTTTCACCATGTCATAAATGGTTAAAAGCCCTACGCTCACGCTCATTAGCGCTTCCATTTCTACGCCCGTTTTAGCTTGAGTTTTAACTCTCGCATAGAGTTTGAAACCGCAAGTCTCTTTTTCTTCTAAAATATCAATATCCACCCCATTGAGCATGATTGAATGGCACATAGGAATGAGCTCGCTTGTCTTTTTAGCTCCCATAATCCCAGCAATAACCGCAGTCTGTAACACCGGACCTTTTTTGACGCCATGATTAACAATAGCGTCATAAGCCTCTTTATTCATGCTGATACGACCGCTCGCTATAGCGATTCTTTCAGTGGTTTCTTTATCCCCTATATCCACCATTTTAGGCTGATTTTCTTCATTCAAATGAGTGAGTAGCATTTTTTTACCTTATTGTTTAGGGCGAAACGCTTGAATGTTTTTTTCATTCACTTGCATATAATTCCCTAAAATCAAATCCACGCAATAAGGAATCGCTGGAAAAACCGCCTCTAAGCATTCTCTAATGCTTTTCGGCTTACCAGGGAGATTGACAATCAAACTCTTATTCCTGATGCCAGCGCTCTGGCGCGATAGAATCGCTGTAGGCACATATTTTAAACTGGTCATTCGCATAAGCTCTCCAAAACCAGGAAGCATTTTTTGGCACACTTTTTCTGTGGCTTCTGGGGTTATATCTCTTAAAGCAGGGCCTGTGCCTCCTGTAGTAACGACTAGATCGCATTGGTATTCATCGCGCATTTTAATCAGCGATTTTTCAATTAAATCCCTTTCATCAGCGACAATTTCGTAATAAAATTCTAAAGGATTGAGCAGGTATTCGCTCAACACTTCTTGTATCGCCTTGCCGCTTAAATCTTCATAAATCCCTTTTGACGCTCTATCGCTCGCGCTCAAAACGCCTATATGAATCGTTTGCATTTGAACTCCTTTTTAAGCTAAAAGCCCACTCCCTTTTAAAAGGTGGCTTCTTTCTTTAGCGTAGATGCATTTATTGCGGATTAAATAGTATTTCCAAATAGGAGCGTTATGCTTAAAATCTTCAATAAAATCTTCGTATAGTTCTAAGGCATTTTTTCTATTCTTTCCCATTAAAACGCATAAAAATGAGCTTTGCCCTATCAAAACATCGCCCAGGCTGTGCGCCATTTTTAACACCACGCCCAAATCTTTGGCTTTATGGTGCCATTTTTCAAACCAAGTCTTTAATAGCGCTTCATAAATATCAAAACTCAAGCCTTGAATGTTACCCTCCCCTCTCACAATCCCCACAAACACACAAAACGCTCCAAAGTTTTTCGCGCAAGCTTCCTCTTGATAGGCTTTTAAAAGCTTCTCCGTATCTAATGCCCCTTGAATGATTTTTAACACCTAGCCCCCACAAACCGGCGGCAACAAGCTTATTACATCGCCATCTTTTAAAGGCGTGTTTAAATTGTCTATTAAACGATCATTAAGGGCTATCGCGCAAACGCCCAACCACTCCTTTAAGCCCTCTTTTTCTTGTAAAACCGCTCTTAATTCCTTCAAATCACTCGCTTTGATGGAAAAATTTTCTTCTTTTATGGGTCCAAAAAATCGCACTTCTACCATCATTTACCCTTATATTAAATCTTTTAAAAGCATGATTTTAATCTTTTTAAAACCTCTTTAAAGCGCTCATAATTTTCACAATAAATGCCCCATTTTGAGCTTTTTGACTTCCAAATACCCTTGATTGTGTTCATTAGCGCACACGATCAGGCTCTCTCTTGTTACTTCAGCGTATTTTTCTAAAGCGGCGATTTTTTTAGGGTTGTTTGTGAGTAAGCGCATTTTTTTAATGCCGTAATATTCTAAAATTTCACCCGCAATACTATAATCCCTTTCATCGTCTTTAAACCCTATCATTTCATTGGCTTGAATGGTATCATAGCCCTTATCTTGCAAAGCGTAAGCATTGACTTTATTAAATAGCCCTATCCCACGCCCTTCTTGGCGCAAATAAATCACTAGCCCCCCTTCTTTAGAAATCCTTTCTAACGCCATTTGCAACGCCCCACCACAATCGCATTTTTGAGAGCCTAGAGCGTCGCCGGTTAAGCATTCTGAATGCAAACGCACTAAGGGGTTTTGAGAAAAATTAGGGGTGAAAATGACTAAATGATCTTTAGAGCCATTAGAACCCTTTTCTCTAAAACATTGGATATAAAACTCCCCAAATTGAGTGGGTAATTTGGCTTGGTTAGAGACTTCTAATCGTTTCAAGGATACTCCTAAAATTAGTTTTAAAACGCATCTTTTAAAAAAAGGTATTCTATCAAAACTCTTTATAATTTTCTTAAAAAATCAATATCAAAGATGAAATCATAACGCTTATTTAAGCTGTTGTCTGCGGTGTCTTCACCCACTACTAGGGCAGTTTGGCGTTCGCTCGTATAGTCGGCTCATAGATAGAGCGGTGGTATTCATTGGTGAAAATGTTTTTAAAATCGCTTGATGCGGGTTATTCTTTAGAATTTGTAAGTTAAATTCAAACCATTGGGGCTTAAATTAGAACGGATTTCATGTTTATTATAAATCCCTAAAGCTTCCCCAAGCCCTAAATCCCTGATCACAAAACCGATAGGATCCATAAGAGCGATGGCTAAACGCCCTAAAAATAAAGAGCCAAAAAGCTTGCCTTGGTTGCGTTGGATATAGCACGTGAGCTGGTAAAACCCTTCCCCTAAAATAGAGCCTAATAAAGGCGTGATCACTAAATCCTGCCAGCTAGGCACTTCCACAAACGCTTCCAAGCCATATTCCCAAAAAAGCGTGGAAGTGATAAAAGAAAAAAACGCTGATGCCATCCAGCTAAACCCAGCCATGCGCGGTTGCATATAATACATGGCCCCAAAATAAGGGTGCAAAATTTCATTGAAAATAAAACTATCATTGTCCAGTTTTGGCCCCATGCGGACATTTTCAAACCAACTTTTGATTCCAAACTTTTCTCTATCCCAATTCGTTACGCTCTCTGGCATGAGATACAACCCAACAATCCCTATCACCAAAGACACGCCTAAAATCCCAACACTCGTGCCTAAATATTTCCAACGGCTGTTTGGGGTATAAGGGATCGTGTTGCTCTTTTTAAACTTCTTTTTAAAATAATGCCATGAGAGATTTTTAGAAGGGCGTCTGAGCGTTTCTTCTAATTGAATGCTGTTAGCGTTTAAAAAACTACAGCCTAACCCCCAAATAACCACGCAAACTACCCAAATCTTTTGGAAGGTTTTTAGGAATATTTTCAATAATATTTTTAGGAATGTTTTTAATGAAATCAGCATAAACTCTATTATTACTCTCATCAGGTTGCAAACTTTATTGCTTGACTTAAATAGGGTTTATTATACCTTAAAAACATCACAACACATTCAATGAAACTGAACAAGCCTCATTAAAGGCTAATCGTTTCTACAAGCTTAAGCCCAAACCCGCTCAAAGCCTTATACTGCCTGTCTTCAGAAGAGCTTAAAAGCCTGAAATCCTTTATCCCCAAATTTTTTAACACTAACGCCCCAATCCCAAAATCTTTAACGATATTGTTTTCTTTGGAATGCGTGTTCATAAAGATCAAATAACCCCCTTCGCGCTTTAAATATTCTAAAGCCTTAAAAAACACTTCAAACGCGCCAGTCGTTAAAAAATCAAAATCCTCTTTGATAGGGTGGAAACGCACTAAAGGGGCTAAACCATTGGTTGTTGCACCCTTAAACTTAAAAGCGTAATGGTTTTTTTGCTGGTGGTCTAAAAAAGTGTAGCATCGCGTTTGGTGTTTTAAAAATTCCCTTTCTTCTTGGCAAAACATTTTCAGCAAACTTTCATTTTCTAAACGATAGCTGATCAAATCAGAAACATAGAGGGTTTTAAGGTTGTGTTTAATGGCGAAATCGTTCAAAAATTTATCCCCTCTCCTCGCCATAGAGCCATCTTCTTTCATGATTTCACAAATCACGCTCACGGGCTTTAATCCAGCTAATTTGCACAAATCCACGCTCGCTTCAGTATGGCCCGTGCGCGCTAACACGCCTCCATCTTTTGCGATTAAAGGGAAAATATGCCCCGGGCGCACAAAATCGCTGGGTTTGGTGGCGTCTTTACACAGCAATTCAATCGTTAAATGCCTTTCAAAAGCAGAAATCCCGGTTTTGGCTTCTTTAGCGTCAATGGAAACCGTGAAAGCGGTCTCATGGTTAGAATCATTCACGCTAACCATAGGGGGTAATTCAAATTTTTTCGCTAAATCTTTAGTCAAAGACACGCAAATCAACCCCCTAGCATGCGTGGCCATGAAATTGATTTTCTCAGGGGTAGAAAAAACCCCGGCTAAAACCAAATCCCCCTCATTTTCTCTGTCTTCATCGTCCATAACAATAAGCATTTCGCCATTTTTATACGCTTCTAAAGCTTCAGTAACTCGTTTTAAGATCATTCTAACTCCCTAGTTTTATTCAATAATATTTAGTTTTATAGAAAAAAGAAATATAGCATGTTTAATAACGATTATTACTTTATTGCTTCATTTAGATACAAACCGCTAAAGCCTTTAAATAAATTGAATGAAACTTCCCCTATCATGCAAGAAATGCTCAAAGACTTATTCTAATGTTTGCAAATTCTGATTAATTTTTGGGCTATACCTAAAAACTTTATCCAAGATTTTAACCGCGCTTTTATGCAAAAAACGGCCAATCCTAATGCTTAAAGGTAATTTTTTAGGCCTTTGTTTTTCTGTGTTGGAGTTTTGGGAATTCATTCCATCACAAGTAATCGCAAATTCTTCTAACACATAGTTTTTGACCCCATGCCAATAATGCCTATCCATCACGCAATCTATAGGCATCACCCATTCTTTCGCGCTGTATTTCAATAATTTTTGCGCGGCTTTTGGGGCTAAAACATACCCTTGAGTGCCAATGCCATCTTTAAAATTTAAGATTTGAGAAACCCCTTTAACGGGAGTTTTTTGTTTAGCCACATTTTCTTCTAAATGCATCAAACGGATATAGCCTAACTCGTTGATGTGTTTATCACAAAACTCCAGACTCTCTTTAAAACGATCTTTTAAAACAATATCATCTTCTAAAATACAGATCGCTTCATTGAGCTCTATGCATTTTTGCCACAACGAATAATGGCTCGCATAGCACCCAAGCTCCCCAAACCCCATCCTCTTCCCGCAATGCTTGAGCGCGTAAAAGAAATTTTTTAACGCGCAATGGGGGTGTTTTTTATTTTCACAAAAAGCCCATAAATCTTCAACCATAAAAGAAGGGTGCAAATGCTCTAAAATCAAGGGGTGTAATTGAGTGGGAGAGATTTTAGAATAGATCGCATCAAAAATTTCATAAGAGACCCCTTGAAGTTTAAGGCTCTCTAAAAGGGGGGTTATATGAGTTTCTTTTAAGGAAAAATTTTGACAGGTTTTTGGGCTTAAATGAATAATAAAAACACGCATGTTAGCCTTAATTCTTAATGCAAATAAAATCAATATTAAACAGACTTACATTCTAGCGCAAATTTTAGTAAAATACGCATCATGTTAGATGATATTCCTATTACCATTCAAAAAAGTAAAAAAATCAAAACCCTAAGCTTGAATATCACGCCCTCTTTAGAAGTGATTCTCAAAATGCCCGATTCTTGCTCTCAAGCTAGGGCGAACGCTTTTTTAAAAGAACAAGAAGCTTGGCTCAAAAAAACCCTTTCAGCCATGCAAGAAAAACACTCGCTCTTGCACGCTAACCTAGAAAAATATCAAAACAAAATCCTTGTGTTTGATGAGGTGAAAAACGCCAACGATTACACCCTAACAGATCTTAAAAAAATCTTAAAAACTTATTTAGAGCAGCAACTCCCTTTAAGCGCTCAAAAAATGCAAACTTCATACACCCATTTCAGCATTAGAAATAACGCTAAAGTTTTAGGGAGCTGCTCTTATCATAACCGCTTGAGTTTTGCTTTATTACTGATTTGCGCCCAAAAAGAAGCGATTGATTATGTCATTATCCATGAGCTCGCCCACACGATCCACAAAAACCATTCTCAAAATTTCTGGCGTTGCGTAAAAACCTTTTGCCCTAATTACCGCGCTCTAAGAGAGTATTTAAAACAAAGGGTTGTTTTTTATACCCAACTGCTCAAGCAACTACAGCCATAAAGATTAAGCCTTAAAAATGATAGCTCACATACGCTGTGATGCTTCTAGGAGGTGCGGCTTCTTTACCATTAGGGCTAGTGCCTATCCCGCTAAACCAATATTTCATGTTAAAAATGTTATTGATCTGCAAGCTCGCACTAACGCTTTGCTTTTTGCGTTCCCACAAAGTGCTAGAAATTTGCAAATTCCACACCCAATACCACGGCGTCATGCCCGCTGTTTTGGTAACGATAGTGCCGTTTTTGATCGTGGGCGCGTATTGAGTGAAAGGCACGGTGTTTAACACATCGCTATAAGCCGTGCTATAAAAGAAAGAGCTCAACCCAATCGTGGTTTTAGCGTAAGTGTAGCTCGCGTCTAAAATAAATTGGTGCGGGCTGACAAAAGGGAGTTTTTTGCCAAAAATATCTTTTTTAGGCCCTTTAGGATTAGCAGGGTTAGTAACCATCGTGTGGCTTGTGATATTAGCATCTATAAAAGTGTAAGCCGCATGGAGATTAAGCCCTCTAATTGGCGTGTAATACAACTCTAACTCCACGCCTTGCGATCTCGCATTGACCGGTTCTTTATTATCCCCATAGCGCCCGGTAAAATAGTTATTCGCAAAAATCACAAAATAATTCGCGTTAAAACTCACTTGATTGTTGAAATAATATCTTGAGCCGCCTTCCATGACATTAAAGATTTGAAAATAATCCGTGCTTGCGCCTACAAAACTACCGATATTGCTGAACTGTGGCGGAATGTAACTTCTTTGATAGTTGAAATAAAACAACCAATCTTTAATGGGTTTATAACCGACATTCACTGCTGGATTCCATTGGTTATAACGATCTTTAATGGTTTTTGGGACTTGACCTTCTTTAAAAGGGGGAGCGTCTTTTTTTTCGTAATTTAAAAAAGTGTATCTCAAGCCCGGCGTGATCGTTAGCATGCCGTCATTGAAATTGATTTCATCGCTGGCATACACAGCAGTATAATTGTTGAAATTATTGAGTGAAGTTCCTGCATCAAACCCACTACTATTATTAGGCATGCTAGGGTTTTTCCTAGTGGTGGATCGGCGGTATAAATCTTCAGTTAAAAAGCGCATTCCCATATTAAAAGTTTGTTTGACTTTACCGGTATTGACGATAAGATTGAGTTTTGGCTCAAAGGCATTCACCACGAAGCGGCGGATATTGTCAAAAAATTGCCAACAAGGGCTGTTCGTGTCGCTATAAGAATACAAACCGCAATTAGGGTTTTTCGCGCTAATTTCTCCTTTTCCTTTAAAGGGTAAAATCTTATTTTGACTGCTCATATACACGCTTTGGTATTGGTTGGAAAACCCAAAATCCCTACTCATGTCATGCGTGAAATAAGTGAATTTAAAATCTCCCCCCACTTTCCTATCCGGATCGCCAAAATAATTTTGATACACGATCCCAAAGCGTTTGGCTCGCCCTCCATCTTGATTGTCAGGGCGCTCATTAATGAAGCGGTTATAGGCGTAATCTTGTGCACTCAAAGTGCCTGGATGGTAAGAATTGTATTGATAATATTGGTAATAAGCTTTAAAAGTGTTGGTCGCATTGATCTTATAGATCGCATCCAACAAGTAGTTTTGCACCTTTGTAGGGCTGTTTTGCCTGAAACCTTGCCCGTTAATCCAATTGCCTTGGGCGCTAATTCCTATATACTTACCCAACATCCCGGCCGTTCGCCCATAAGTGTTAAACAGCATTTGGTTTCCTAAAGTTTGGGCTAAAGGCTTACCTTTTTCTTCAGGATCGACAAAATTCCCATTAGAGGATCGCCCCCAAAAAGTGATCCTTTCAGCCGCTTGATTTTCCCACTCTTTAGGGATTTCTTTAGTGATGATATTCACCACGCCTCCAAAAGTGTTAGGGCCATATTGCACGCTCGTTCCCCCTTTAATCACATCAATCCTATCCACTGACTGGAAGGTTACAGGGAAAATCGCCAGTTCAATATTAGAATACGGCGCGCCATAAATGGGGATACCATTGACTAAAATCATGCCCGTATTGCTATGCCCGTTACCTCCCCCACCAAAACCGCGCACCGAAATTTTGGGCAACACGCCTGTGCCTGTAGCGTCTCTGATTTGAATCCCAGGCACGTTTTGCAAAGCGTTTTCAATATTCAAATTACCCGTTTTTTTGAGTTCTTTGTTGGAAATCACCGTGCGAGAGCTTGTGGAATTACGCACTTCTTCGCTTTGCCATGAAAGCGGCGCGGTTGAGCTGAATTTTTGCTCAGTGGTTGTAACTTTTTTTAAAAAATGGTGCTTATCTTTTGCGATCATAAAAGAATTAAAAGTCCAAAAAGTCAAAACGACCGACGCTAAAAAATACGGGGTTTTTACCCTCAAATAACCATTCATTATGATAACCTTTCTCATTTAATTCAAACCGATGCATATTATAAAAATAATCATTATAATTAACTTAAATTTTGAAGTTTGATTTTTTTATTTGCAATTTGTTATCAAAACGATTTGAAAAAGGTTTTTTGCGTTTTTAAACAGCTGCTAAGCGTTTTTTAAAACAGAATGTTAGTTTTAGAATGCGTTATTTATCTATTTGACGCAGAAACCATCACAACCGCTATCGCAAAACCAGCGTCATGGCTGATGCTCGCGCTCAAGCTTTGGATATTGAAATAATCCATTTTTTCTTTAGAAAGGGTGATTAAGGGGGCGTTTTTAGGGCTTTTAGAAATATGCATGTCTAAAAAGCTCAATTCCTTACCAATACCCACTTGAAGGGCTTTAGAGCAAGCCTCTTTAAGCGCGAAAAACCCGGCGATACTGCTGGATTTATCCTTACATAAAACGATCTCACTTGGCGATAAAAAACGCTCTAAAAACTTCATTTTAAAGCGTTTTACGCACTTTTCTATCCTAGCAACAGAGACAATATCTATGCCAATCATTTAAAATTATTGGATGATAAAATCAGTGAAAAAGACATTTTTAATAAAGCCATCAATCAAAAACGAATTCAAATGGCTCTTAATTTCATCTTTAAGCTTGTTTTTGCCTTTATTGGTAACCACTTCTTCCACGCTTTTAGACGATAGAATTTCTATAATCGTGTCTTTAATCGCTGTGTCCTTAACCTTGACTTCATTTAAAAGCTTTTCATTACTCAATTCTAACGAAATAGAAGCCTTAAGGTAGCGTCTGCCATTTTGAGAAACCAAATTCACCGCAAAAGGCGCATCAATCGCATACAAAGGCCCAAGCACCAAATATTGCTGGATATTAGAGCCTTCTTTGGCCTCTTGATTTTTATTCGCCATAGGATTAGCTTGAACTTCTTGGGTGTTTTTAGAAGCGTTTTCTTTAGATTCTTCCTTATTCCCCATAAGTAGCATGATAATCACCCCCACCAATAAAAGCATCACTAACACGCTCCCGATAATGACAAATAAAAGGGCTTTACTTTTTTTGGGAGGTTGTTGCGCGGTATTTTCTTGTTCTTCTGCCATGCCTATTCCTATTGAAAATAAGTTAAAGTGGTTTTTCCAAATTTTTTCTGTTTGATTATAGCTAAAGTTACAAGACTTTTAGGCATTTCATGCGCGCTTTCATGCTCAAAAACCACTAAAAGATTTTTTGGATTGAAGCGTTTCAATAATGTTTCTAAAGCTTGAAAACACTTTTCATAAATCCCTAAAAACCCGCTTGTTTCAAAAGGAGGATCAAAATAAAGGATATTCAAAACGCCATTTTTTAAACACAGAGTGGGCAAAAGCTTGAAAGCGTCATCTAAAAAGGTTTGAATTTCAATTTCCTTTTTCAGGCGGTTTTTAAAAAGGGAAATATTTTCTAAAAGCGTGGCATAAGCGCTTTTATTTTGCTCAAAAAACACTGCACTTTTAGCCCCCCTACTCAAAGCCTCTAAACCCATAGAAGCGCTTCCTGAAAACACCTCTATAAAATGCGCTCCCCTAATTTCTGCTTGCAAGGTGTTAAAAAACGACTCTCTTACGATCGCTTTCGTGGGGCGCGTGCTAGAAATTTCAGGCAAATTCAAACCCAATCCCTTACAAGCCCCCCCAATAATCTTAAATTTTTTTACTGGCTGATGATTTGGCATAATTTGTGGGTGTATTCTTCTAGTAATTGCTGGATCTTTTGCTCTTTAGAAAATTGGATTTCTTCGCAAGGTTTTTCGCTCGTCTTTAAAGCGTGATAAAAATTTTTTATATCTTCTTTCACGCTCTGTTTAGTGAAAGGCTTTCTTAAGCGCTCTTCTATAAAGCATAGGGGCTTATTGGTTTCTAGCGTTTCATCATCGCTTAAAACAAAGTCGCAAACTTCCACAGGAGAAAGACAACCGCTCAAATAAAATTCCAAACTTTTTTGGTTCAACAAAGACTTGCAAGAAAGAAAAATTTTCAAAAAACCCCTTTTATCCCATCAATTTAAATTGTTTCAAATTATAGCAATTCTTTCTTTTAAGCGCCATATTAAATAAATAAATTCAAAAATTGTTTCATTTTGTAAAAAAGTTAAAAAGAATGTTAAAAGTAGAGTTTAAATAACATCGTTTTTTTTTTTTTGTATAATGCTCGGCGAAGGTAAGAGCAAAAGGCAAAAATATTCCTTCCTTCTTTACTATAACTTAGCATTTTAATAAACTTTTTCATTAAAATGTCCTGACGCTCTTACCTTTCCCCCTTTAAAAAAATGCAAGCTTTTTATTAATTATTAATTATTATTAGATTGTCAAAATGCTTTTAATTTACATTTTATTTTTTTTCACAAACTCTAACGCCTTGAAACGCTCCCCCAAACCCCCAGGGCTAATTAGGGGCTTGATTTTAGCCGCTTCTTTCAAATACCTTTCATAACCCACGCTCTTTGAAAATATTTCTAACAATCCCATAAGCCCCATATCAAGCAAAGCGTTAGCCTGCGATTTGAAGAATGAAAATTGTGCATGGTGTTTTTCAAACAAAAAGCGCACCAAAGAAAAATTGACATCATAGGTCAAATCGCTCTTTTGATACAAAGAAGCTAGATTGTTTAAAATATCCTTAAAATCCAGTGCTTGGTGGTTTTTAAAAGCCCTTAAATGCATGTCTTTTCTCTCTGTTTCATCGCCATAATCAAAGCTCAAAAACACCCAAGAAGGAGCCTCATTCAATTTTGCTAACAAATCCTTAATGAAAGCCTCTAAAAACAACGGCGCGCACCCTTGTTTTAAATCCAAATTTTTAAGAAGTTCTTTAGTGGGTTCATCAATAGCGCCCCAAACGCCCTTATGATCATGGGTGATAAAAAGCATTTTGTTATCTTTGATGATCTCGCAAGCGAACGCGTCAAACAATTCATTAGAGACAACAAACGCATTTTCATGCCCCTTGAAATCTAGATCTTTCAGATCGCAGATCGTCAAATCCAATTGCGTGGTTTGTTTGAAAATAGTTCGTTGGAGTTTTTGCAATTCCTTTAAAGGCTCACAGCTGATAAACTCGCATTTTTCCATTACGCCCACGCTCAAAGCGTTTAAAAAACTGGCTATATCGCTCAAAAAATGCCCATGATGAGAGCCAATTTCTACAATTTTTAAAGGCAAAAATAATTTTTCTTCTTCTAAAAGCTTGATGATATAAAACGCCATAGCGCCCCCAAAAAACTTACTCAAAGACACCGAAGTGTAAAAATCCCCTTTTGGACCGATTAGCGCCTTTCTGTAATACCCCTTTTTTCCATAAAGCCACTCTTGCATGTAATTCCCAAACGATCGCACGATTTTCCTTTCATTCAAACTCATCTCAACCAACAATAATAGAAGCGCTATTCTAGTCAAAATCGCCTTATTTTTGCGCTATGATATTCCATAATAATGACTTTTAGGCTAGTTTGAAGGGAGTGTAGAGTTTGGAAATTTTAAGGCGAGAGTGTGGGGCGGTGGAAGAAAACGCTTATATTGTGAAGCTTTCTAGTGGGATAGATTTTATTATCGATCCCGGATTTTCTAGCAGCGAATGGGTGTTAGAAAACGCCAAAAACCCTAAGGCGATTTTAATCACGCATGGGCATTATGATCATGTATGGGATAGCGCTCAATTGTCAAAAACCCTTAAAAACACCCCCATTTACGCCCCAAAAGACGATGTGTTCATGCTAGAAAATGATATTTTCCATTTAGGCATGCCGGTTTTTAGCCCCAATTTTAGCGTGCCTTGCAATAAGGGTTGCACCACTTTAGAGATAGAAAACACTACCATTAAATACTGGCATTTTCCCGGACACACGCCCGGTTGTTCTATCATAGAAATAGAAGGGGTGATTTTTAGTGGGGATTTTATTTTTTATCGCAGCATTGGTCGTTATGATTTCCCTTATTCTAATGAAAAAGACATGAAAGAGTCCCTGTTAAGGTTTCAAAATTTAGACTTTCCTAAAGACATAGAGATTTATCCAGGGCATGGGGATAAGACAAGTTTTTTTGCTGAAAGAGAGCATTCTAAAATTTGGGTTTCAAGGATGGCTTAATTGTTAAGCCGGCCAGAAAAAGAGCGTTATTTACGCCATATCATGCTAGAAGATGTGGGCGAAGAAGGCCAATTGAAGCTTTTAAAATCTAGCGTTTTAGTCATTGGGGCTGGGGGTCTTGGATCAGCGGTTTTGATGTATTTGTGCGCCGCTGGGATAGGAAAAATAGGTATTGTAGATTTTGATGTGGTAGATATGAGTAATTTGCAACGCCAGATTATCCATTCACAGGATTTTTTAAACCAATCTAAAGCCTCTAGCGCGAAAGCGCGCTTAAAACAACTCAATGCCGGTATTGAAATAGAGACTTTTGAAGAACGCTTTAAGGCTCATAACGCTCTTTCTCTCATAAAACCTTACGATTTTATCATAGACGCTACAGACAATTTCAACGCTAAATTTTTGATTAATGACGCTTGCGTGTTAGCCCAAAAACCCTATTCGCATGCCGGGGTTTTAAAATACATGGGGCAAAGCATGAGCGTTTTACCCCATAGCGCATGCTTAGCGTGTGTTTTTGATAAGCCCCCTAAAAAGGGATTAAATCCTATTTCAGGGCTTTTTGGGGTCTTACCCGGGGTTTTAGGGTGTATCCAAGCGAGCGAATGCCTTAAATATTTTTTAGGGTTTGAAACTTTACTTATAAATACTTTACTTATAGCCGATATTAAAACAATGGATTTTAAAAAAATTCAAGCACCCAAAAACCCTGAATGTAGGGTTTGTGGCACGCATAAAATCACGCATTTACAAGATTATGAAATTTAGATTAAGGGGTAAGTTTTGGATTTATCAACCATACTAGGCTTGGTATTGGCGGTCGCTTCTATTTCGCTAGGCGATATTTTAGAAGATGGTAACCCGTTGCACATTATCCATTTGAGTTCAGTCATCATCATCGTGCCTACTTCGCTTTTTGCCGCCATGACAGGCACACATGCTCGTTACGTGAAAGCCGCTTACAAAGAGATAAAAATTGTTTTTTTAAACCCTAAAATCAATTTAAACGAAACCATTAAAAATTTAGTGGAATTAGCCACTTTAGCCAGAAAAGATGGGGTGTTGAGTTTGGAGGGGCGAGTGGCGCAAATTGAAGACGATTTCACCCGTAATGGCTTGTCTATGATCATAGATGGCAAGGATCTCAAATCCGTTAAGGAAAGCTTAGAAATCAGCATTGAAGAAATGGAAGAGTATTACCACGGCGCCGCTCATTATTGGGAGACGGCCGGCGAGACCGCTCCTACTATGGGGTTAGTGGGGGCGGTTATGGGGCTTATGCTAGCCTTGCAAAAACTGGACAACCCGGCTGAAATGGCAGCAGGAATTGCTGGGGCTTTTACGGCTACTGTTACAGGAATTATGTGTTCTTATGCGATTTTTGGCCCTTTTGGGCATAAGCTCAAGGCTAAGTCTAAAGACATTATTAAAGAAAAAACCGTTCTTTTAGAGGGGATTTTAGGCATCGCTAATGGGGAAAACCCAAGGGATTTAGAAAACAAACTCTTAAACTACATCGCTCCCGGTGAGCCTAAAAAATCCCAATTTGAGGGCTAAACATGGCTAAGAAAAACAAACCCACCGAATGCCCCGCCGGCGAAAAATGGGCGGTTCCTTATGCGGACTTTTTGTCGTTGTTGCTCGCGCTTTTTATCGCTCTTTATGCCATTTCAGCGGTCAATAAATCCAAAGTGGAAGCCTTAAAAACCGAATTCATTAAGATTTTTAATTACGCTCCCAAGCCAGAGGCGATGCAGCCGGTTTTAGTGATCCCACCTGATTCAGGGAAAGAAGAAGAGCAAATGGCGAGCGAAAGCTCCAAACCGGCTTCGCAAAATACCGAAACAAAAGCCACTATCGCTCGCAAAGGCGAAGGCAGTGTTTTAGAGCAAATTGATCAAGGCTCTATCTTAAAGCTCCCCTCTAATTTGCTGTTTGAAAACGCTGCATCAGATACTATCAATCAAGACATGATGCTCTATATTGAACGGATCGCTAAAATCATTCAAAAACTCCCTAAAAGGGTGCATATTAATGTGAGAGGTTTTACAGACAACACGCCTTTAGCTAAAACCCGTTTTAAAAGCCACTATGAATTAGCCGCCAATCGCGCTTATAGGGTGATGAAAGTCCTTATACAATACGGCGTGGATCCTAACCAATTGTCTTTTTCTTCTTATGGCTCTACCAACCCTATCGCGCCTAATGATTCCTTAGAAAACAGAATGAAAAACAATCGTGTGGAAATCTTTTTTTCAACCGATGCGAACGATTTGAGTAAGATCCATTCTATTTTAGATAATGAGTTCAACCCCCACCAAGAATGAGCCATGAATAAATTTTTTCTCTTCATCTTTCTTTTTTTAGCGAGCCTTATTGCTAGAGAAAAGGACGCTTCTTCAAACCTTTTTGATTTGATTGATAAAGGGATCAACAGAGAACAAGAACTAAAAGAGCAGGAGCAAAAAACGCGCTTAAAACTGGCTCAAAGCCCTTTAGTGGCTTTAGAGATTGTCCCCCAAGAAACGCCCTATTTAGAATGGCAAGGGGCTAGGGAGTCGTATTATTTAAAGGTGAGCGCTGTCGTGGAGAGCGTGGTTATCTTAAAAATTGATATCAATCAAGGGCGTTCTTGCTCGCTCTACCCCACGCCTAAAAGCGTTTCTTTAGTGAGGAATCAAAGCGTAGCCTATGAAATTTTATGCGAAAACCAGCCCTTGTGGATTGAAGTGAGCACGAATTTAGGCAAACGCACCTTTCAGTTTTAATTTTATTAGTTTTTGGCTTTGTTTTAAAAAAGCTTGTGCTTATTATAATTAAAATGATAAGAACTTGATTCAAACCCAATATTAAAAAAACCTTTTTATATAAAATAAGTTTGGTTATAATGCTAGGCATGGGCGTTTTTAAACAATTGATCAAAGAATTGTATGAATGGTTGCTCTATTCTATAGATGTGGCTACGCAGCATTTAGTTGCCGTGGTGTTAAAAATAAGCGTGGTAAAATATTTGATAAAAGAATTTCATGATCGCTTCATTTATTTTATAGACTTGATTGCACAGCATTTTATCATCGTTGCACTTTCTGGTTTTTTTGTGCTGGTGTTTGGGGTTTTGATTGGGGTTTTGGTGTTTTATAATTCAAAGGCTAGGGCGTTCTTGCTCCCTATAGTGAATTTCCTTTACACCATCCCATCGCTTGCGTTATTCGCTTTACTCATTCCTGTGATTGGGGTTGGGTTAAAAAACGCGCTTTTAGTGTTGGTCTTATACGGCTTATTACCCATTGTCCATAGCACTTATAACGCTTTAAAAGAGGTGAGAGAAGAAGTCATTAAGGCCGCTATTGGGCTAGGGTGTAACCCCAAAGAGTTGTTTTTTAGGGTGCACTTCTTGCTCGCTATCCCCCAAATTTTAGTGGGTTTAAGGATTGCGGTGGTGATGTTAGTGGCGATGGCTGGGATTGGAGCGCTCATTGGGGCTGGAGGCTTAGGGCAGGCGATCTTTAGAGGGCTAAACACGCAAAACACCACGCTTTTAGTGGCGGGTAGTTTGATCATTGCTCTTTTTAGTGTTTTAGCGGATAAATTTGTGAGCGTCTTTCAGCATGAAAACGCCTTGCAACGCCTATTTTCTCAAAACGCCACCAAAAAACAAAAAAGAAAAGTTTATCTTAATTTAGCGGTGTTCCTTTTTTTATTGCTAGCGAGCACTTTATGGCTTATTCCTAGAAACGCCATAGAAGAAAAGCCCTTAGTCGTGGCGACAAAACCTAGCAGCGAGCAGTATATTTTGGGCGAGGTTTTAAGCCTTTTGTTAGAAAAACACCATATCCCTATCAAGCGAGCGTTTGGCATTGGCGGGGGGACGATGAATATCCATCCGGCATTAATTAGGGGCGATTTTGATTTGTATGTGGAATATACCGGCACCGCTTGGGTGAACACGCTCAAAAACCCTTTGACTCAAAAAGTGGATTTTGAAACGATTAAAAAGCGTTATGAGAAGGAATTTAATCTTTTATGGGTGGGGCTTTTGGGCTTTAATAACACCTATTCCTTAGCGATTTCTAAAGAAGACGCTCAAAAATACGCGATTGAAACTTTCAGCGATTTAGCCTTTCATAGCCCAAATTTTGATTTTGGAGCGGAGTTTGACTTTTTTGAAAGAGAGGACGCTTTTAAAGGATTAGTGAAAGCCTATCCATTCCATTTTAGAAGTTTGCATGAAATGGATATTAATTTGCGCTATAAAAGTTTTGAATCCCATAAAATCAACGCTTTAGATGTCTTCACTACAGACGCTCAAATCAAAGAGCTAAATTTAAAGGTGCTTAAGGACGATAAAGGGTTTTTCCCCAATTATCAGGCCGGTATTGTTATGAGAAAAGAAATTGTAAAAAAGTATCCGGAAGCGTTAAAAATCTTAGAAAAATTGGATTCAAAATTTAGCGATGAAATGATGCAAGATTTAAACTATCAGGTGGAAGTGTTGAAAAAAAGCCCCCAAATAGTCGCTAAAGATTTTTTAGAAAGATTGGGATTATAAAGCATGAAAGAAATCGTTACCATAGAGAATGTGTCTTTTAACTACCACAATCGCGCTGTTTTTAAGGATTTTAATTTAAGCATTCAAGAGAGGGATTTTTTATGCGTTTTAGGGGAGAGTGGGAGCGGTAAAAGCACGCTTTTAGGCTTGATTTTAGGGCTTTTAAAACCCAGTCTGGGGAGCGTTAAAATCTTTAATGAGACCCTTTCAAACAACGCTTTTTTACGCCAAAAAATAGGCTATATCGCTCAAGGCAATTCCTTATTCTCTCATTTAAACGCCATGCAAAACATGACTTTTTGCCTTAATTTACAAGGCATAGATAAAGAAACCGCTCAAAAAGAGGCCAAAGCCTTAGCGTTAAAAATGGGGTTAGAGGAGAGCCTTATGGATAAATTCCCTAACGAATTGAGTGGGGGGCAAGCCCAAAGAGTGGGCATTATTAGGGGGATTATCCATAGGCCAGAACTCATTTTATTAGACGAGCCTTTTAGCGCTTTAGATAGTTTTAATCGTAAGAATTTGCAAGATCTCATCAAAGAGATACACCAAAATTCTCACGCTACTTTCATTATGGTAACGCATGATGAAAGCGAGGCTCAAAAGTTGGCCACAAAAACCCTAGAAATCAAAGCCCTTAAATAAGAGC
The DNA here is from genome assembly GCF_030323545.1 of Helicobacter pylori. NCBI lineage: Bacteria > Pseudomonadati > Campylobacterota > Epsilonproteobacteria > Campylobacterales > Helicobacteraceae > Helicobacter > Helicobacter pylori. The sequence goes on from NZ_CP122954.1 coordinate 1,023,834, forward strand.
AATGATTTTAAGGCTGATTTAAAAATTCTGGCGTGGTGTTGTTGGTGGGCGTTTGCATAGAGGAATTAGAGCTGTTTGAAGTTTTTTTAGCGGGTTTTCCATTGAATGGGGGGGCTTTATAGCCGCAAGCTTGAATCGTTATGGCTACAAGCGTTAAAAAGCATGTTAAGATCAGTTTATGGAACAAAATATTTTCTCCTTACTCATTCAAAAAAAGTCTTATAAAAAGCTTGAAACTCTTTTGAAACTCAAAAAGCTTAAGGTTTTTATGCCTTTAAGTTTACAAGAAAATTTGCTTTTTATCTTCATAAAAGACTCTAAATTGCTTTTTGCGTTTAAAGATCTTTGGGCGTCTAAAGAATTTAACCAGCGATTCGCTAAAGAAATCAGCTATTTTTTAAACACGCAAGGGCATGCTTATGGGTTTGACGGGTTAAACGGGTTAGAAATTTTAGGCTATGTGCCTAAAGATTCCTTAGAAAAAGCCAATTTTTATGCCCCCATTAAAAAACAAGCCCGTTTTTATCGCCCTAGCGCTTTAGGGTTGTTCCATAACCCCATTAAAGACGCTCGTTTGCATGAATGTTTTGAAAAAGCGCGCGCTTTGATCCACTACCAACGAAGTTTTTTTGAGGAATGAATGGCTGATTTATTGTCCAGTTTGAAAAACCTTCCTAATAGCAGTGGCGTGTATCAATATTTTGATAAAAACCGCCAACTGCTCTATATCGGTAAGGCGAAAAATTTAAAAAAGCGCATCAAAAGCTATTTTTCTATCCATAACAATGAAATCACGCCCAACCATCGCGCAAGCTTACGAATCCAAATGATGGTCAAACAAATCGCTTTTTTAGAAACCATTTTAGTGGAAAACGAGCAAGACGCTTTGATTTTAGAAAACTCTTTAATCAAGCAGCTCAAGCCCAAATACAACATTCTTTTAAGAGACGATAAAACTTATCCTTATATTTATATGGATTTTTCCACCGATTTCCCTATCCCTTTAATCACACGAAAAATTTTAAAACAGCCTGGCGTTAAATATTTTGGCCCTTTTACGAGCGGGGCTAAGGATATTTTGGACAGCTTGTATGAATTGCTCCCATTGGTTCAAAAGAAAAATTGCATTAAGGATAAAAAGGCATGCATGTTTTATCAAATAGAGCGTTGTAAAGCCCCATGCGAGAATAAAATCACCAAAGAAGAGTATTTGAAAATCGCTAAAGAATGTTTAGAAATGATTGAAAATAAAGACAAACTCATCAAAGAGCTTGAATTAAAAATGGAGCGCCTTTCTAATAACTTGCGTTTTGAAGAAGCCCTCATTTATAGAGATAGGATTGCAAAAATCCAAAAAATCGCCCCTTTCACTTGCATGGATTTAGCCAAACTCTATGATTTGGATATTTTTGCTTTTTATAGTGGGGGCAATAAGGCGGTGTTAGTGAAAATGTTTATGCGTGGGGGTAAAATCATTTCTTCAGCGTTTGAAAAAATCCACTCTCTTAATGGGTTTGACACTGATGAAGCGATGAAACAAGCCATTATCAATCATTACCAATCGCATTTGCCTTTAATGCCAGAACAGATTTTATTGAACGCTTGCTCTAATGAAACGCTTAAAGAATTGCAAGATTTTATCTCTCACCAATGCTCTAAAAAAATCGCTCTTAGTATTCCTAAAAAAGGCGATAAGCTCGCTTTAATAGAAATCGCTATGAAAAACGCTCAAGAGATTTTTAGCCAAGAAAAAACCTCTAATGAAGATCGGATTTTAGAAGAAGCGCGATCGCTCTTTAAATTAGAGTGCATGCCTTATAGGGTGGAAATCTTTGACACAAGCCACCATGCCAACAGCCAATGCGTGGGGGGAATGGTCGTGTATGAAAATCATGAATTTCAAAAAAACTCCTATCGGCGCTACCATTTAAAAGGCTCTAATGAATACACTCAAATGAGCGAATTGCTCACCAGAAGGGCTTTAGATTTTGCTAAAGAGCCACCGCCTAATTTGTGGGTGATCGATGGAGGGAGGGCACAATTAAACATCGCTTTAGAAATTTTAAAAAGCAGCGGGAGTTTTGTAGAAGTGATCGCTATTTCTAAAGAAAAAAGGGATTCTAAAGCTTATCGCTCTAAAGGGGGTGCTAAAGACATTATCCACACCGCTAACGATACTTTTAAATTGCTCCCTAGCGACAAGCGCTTGCAGTGGGTGCAAAAATTGCGCGATGAAAGCCACCGGTATGCGATAAACTTCCATAGATCCACTAAACTTAAAAACATGAAACAAATCGCTCTTTTAAAAGAAAAGGGTATAGGAGAAGCCAGCATGAAAAAATTGTTGGATTATTTTGGGAGTTTTGAAGCGATAGAAAAAGCGAGCGAGCAAGAAAAAAACGCCGTTTTAAAAAAACGAATCTAAAGGAAAAAACATGAAAAAAAGATTGAATATAGGGCTTGTGGGTTTAGGGTGTGTGGGGAGCGCGGTCGCTAAAATCTTACAAGAAAATCAAGAAATCATTAAAGACAGAGCCGGCGTGGAAATTGTGATTAAAAAAGCGGTGGTGCGAGATGTGAAAAAACACAAAGGCTATCCTTTTGAAATCAGTAATGATTTAGAAAGCCTGATAGAAGATGAAGAGATTGATATTATCGTGGAGCTTATGGGTGGGGTGGAAGCGCCTTATCTTTTAGCTAAAAAAACTTTAGCCAAACAAAAAGCCTTCGTTACAGCCAATAAAGCCATGTTAGCGTATCACCGCTATGAATTAGAACAAATCGCTAAAAACACCCCCATAGGCTTTGAAGCGAGCGTGTGTGGGGGTATCCCTATTATCAAGGCTTTAAAAGACGGCTTGAGCGCTAATCACATCCTTTCTTTTAAAGGGATTTTAAACGGCACCAGCAATTACATTTTAAGCCAGATGTTTAAAAATCAAGCGAGCTTTAAGGACGCTTTGAAAGACGCCCAACATTTAGGCTATGCGGAATTGAACCCTGAATTTGACATTAAGGGCATTGATGCGGCGCACAAATTATTGATTTTAGCGTCTTTAGCCTATGGCATTGATGCGAAATTAGAAGAAATTTTAATTGAAGGCATTGAAAAAATAGAGCCAGACGACATGGAGTTTGCTAAAGAATTTGGTTATAGCATCAAACTTTTAGGCATCGCTAAAAAACACCCAGATTGCATTGAATTAAGGGTGCATCCAAGCATGATTAAAAAGGAATGCATGCTCTCTAAAGTAGATGGGGTGATGAACGCTATAAGCGTTATAGGGGATAAGGTGGGCGAGACTTTGTATTATGGGGCTGGGGCTGGGGGAGAGCCTACCGCAAGCGCGGTCATTAGCGATATTATAGAAATCGCAAGGAAAAAAAGCTCTTTAATGCTAGGCTTTGAAACCCCTCAAAAACTCCCCCTAAAACCCAAAGAAGAAATCCAATGCGCTTATTATGTGCGTTTGTTAGTGAGCGATGAAAAAGGGGTTTTTTCTCAAATTAGCGCGATTTTAGCCCAAAACGATATTTCGCTCAACAATGTCTTACAAAAAGAAATCCCACATTCCAACAAGGCTAAAATCTTGTTTTCCACGCACACCACCAACGAAAATTCTATGCTGAACGCCCTTAAAGAGCTTGAAAATCTAAAAAGCGTGTTGGATACCCCCAAAATGATCCGTTTGGAACATTGAATGCGCTTTTTGAACAACAAACATAAGGAAAAAGGCTTAAAGGCTGAAGAAGAGGCCTGCGAGTTTTTAAAAACGCTGGGTTTTGAAATGGTGGAAAGGAACTTTTTTTCAAAATTTGGTGAAATTGATATTATCGCTTTGAAAAAAGGGGTTTTGCATTTCATTGAAGTCAAAAGTGGGGAAAATTTTGATCCCATTTATGCGATCACGCCGAGCAAATTAAAAAAGATGATTAAAACGATCCGCTGTTATTTGTCTCAAAAAGATCCCAATAGCGATTTTTGCATTGACGCTCTTATTGTGAAAAATGGTAAATTTGAGCTTTTAGAAAATATCACTTTTTAGATTTTTATCAAAAATCAATGCGATTTCATTAACATTCTTAAGATAATATAGTTCTCGTTAATCAAAATCAATAGAATATTTAGGAGTAACCAATGAGTCACTATATTGAATTAACTGAAGAAAATTTTGAAAGCACCATTAAAAAAGGGGTTGCGTTAGTGGATTTTTGGGCGCCATGGTGTGGTCCTTGTAAAATGCTATCCCCTGTGATTGATGAATTAGCTAGCGAATATGAAGGTAAGGCTAAGATTTGTAAAGTCAATACCGATGAGCAAGAAGAATTGAGCGCGAAATTTGGGATTAGAAGCATTCCTACGCTTTTATTCACAAAAGATGGCGAAGTGGTCCATCAGTTGGTAGGAGTGCAAACTAAAGTTGCTTTAAAAGAGCAATTGAACAAACTTTTAGGCTAATAGCCATGATAGATTGCGCAATTATTGGAGGTGGTCCTGCAGGTTTGAGTGCGGGGCTTTACGCCACTAGAGGCGGTGTTAAAAACGCCGTTTTATTTGAGAAAGGAATGCCTGGGGGGCAAATCACTGGCAGTAGTGAGATTGAAAACTATCCGGGCGTTAAGGAAGTGGTGAGCGGGTTGGATTTCATGCAACCATGGCAGGAGCAATGCTTTCGCTTTGGCTTAAAGCATGAAATGACCGCTATTCAAAGGGTTTTTAAAAAAGACTCTCATTTTGTTATTTTGGCAGAAGACGGCAAGACTTTTGAAGCTAAAAGCGTGATTATCGCTACCGGTGGTAGCCCTAAACGCACAGGCATCAAGGGCGAGTCAGAGTATTGGGGTAAAGGCGTTAGCACTTGTGCGACATGCGATGGCTTCTTTTACAAAAATAAGGAAGTAGCGGTGCTTGGTGGAGGCGATACCGCCGTAGAAGAGGCGATTTATCTAGCCAATATCTGCAAAAAAGTCTATCTCATCCACAGAAGAGATGGTTTTAGGTGCACGCCTATCACTTTAGAGCATGCTAAGAACAATGATAAGATTGAGTTTTTAACCCCTTATGTGGTAGAAGAAATCAAGGGCGATGCTTCTGGCGTGTCTTCTTTAAGCATTAAAAACACAGCCACTAACGAAAAAAGAGAGCTAGTCGTGCCGGGGTTTTTTGTTTTTGTGGGTTATGATGTGAATAACGCCGTGTTGAAACAAGAAGATGGCTCTATGCTATGCAAATGCGATGAATACGGCTCTATTGTCGTGGATTTTTCCATGAAAACGAACATTCAAGGCTTGTTTGCAGCAGGAGATATTCGCATTTTTGCCCCTAAGCAAGTGGTTTGTGCTGCAAGCGATGGCGCTACGGCAGCCTTAAGCGTGATTTCTTACTTAGAACACCATTAAGCTTATAACCCTAGATTTTAGGGTTATGAGTTCTCGCTTCAATATTCATTGGATCTTTTAAAACTTTTTTGTAGCCGTGATGCGATTTTATTCGCAAAGTTTTATTGTAAAACAGAGCCTAAAAATGATATACTCTATTAAAAATTATGGGAGTCTAAGCTTTGCGTGTTTTTATCATTTCTTTAAATCAAAAAGTGTGCGATAAATTTGGTTTGGTTTTTAGAGACACCACGACTTTACTCAATAGCATCAATGCCACCCACCACCAAGCGCAAATTTTTGATGCGATTTATTCTAAAACTTTTGAAGGCGGGTTGCACCCCTTAGTGAAAAAGCATTTACACCCTTATTTCATCGTACAAAACATCAAAGACATGGGAATTACAACCAACCTAATCAGTAGGGTTTCTAAGTTTTATTACGCTTTAAAATATTATGCGAAGTTTATGAGCTTGGGGGAGCTTGGGTGCTATGCGAGCCATTATTCTTTGTGGGAAAAATGCATAGAGCTAAATGAGCCCATTTGTATTTTAGAAGACGATATAACCTTGAAAGAGAATTTTAAAGAGGGCTTGGATTTTTTAGAAAAACACATCCAAGAACTAGGCTATGCGCGTTTGATGCATTTGTTGTATGATGCCAGTGTAAAAAGTGAGCCATTGAGCCACAAAAACCACGAAATACAAGAGCGTGTAGGAATTATTAAAGCTTATAGTCATGGGGTGGGGACGCAAGGCTATGTGATCACGCCAAAGATTGCCAAAGTTTTTAAAAAATGCAGCCGAAAGTGGGTTGTTCCTGTGGATACGATAATGGACGCTACTTTTATCCATGGCGTGAAAAATCTGGTGTTACAACCTTTTGTGATCGCTGATGATGAGCAAATCTCTACAATAGCGCGAAAAGAAGAACCCTATAGCCCTAAAATCGCCTTAATGAGAGAACTCCATTTTAAATATTTGAAATATTGGCAGTTTGTATAGCCAATAATCAAAATACTAAAGAGCGTTTTTAAAGCGTTAGTTGCCCCTATTTGATTAGAATAATTTAATTAAAATAAGACTGATTTTTAACCGCTTTTAAAAATGGATCACAATTTTTAAATGGATTTTAAAAGGGTTTTTAACCCCTTTTAGCTTCTATAAGCAACCTAAATAAAACGAAGAGAATAAAACGCATTAGAAAATGATTTTCTTACTAAGACTTTTTAGGATTGGCTTCGGTTACCCTAATCGTTCTGCCCATAAAATCCGTATTATCCAATTTAGCAATCGCTTCCCTAACGCCCTCTTCTTGCATTTCCACAAAGCCAAAACCTTTAGGTTTCTTCGTTTCTCTGTCATAAATCAGTTTGACATTAAAAACTTTGCCAAATTGACTGAAAAGCTCCTTGACTTGCTCACTAGTAGCGCTATAAACCAAATTCCCTACATAAATGTTTTTCAAGATAAAATTCTCCGGTAAAAAAATGACAACATACCCATAAGAATATGAAAAAGTTATAAAAAAGTAACACTTCTAAAACCCAAACACATCCAAAACAGAAGTATGGTGGATTTTATCTAATGATTGCTTAAAAAATTATAAAAGCTATTAAAATTGGGTATTGATAATAAAATAGAACTTACACAAGCAAGCGGTAATTTTAAAAAGCGTTATCAAAGGATAAGGGGAATATGGTTTCAAAATCACCCCCCTATCCTTTTAAGCTTTACCATAAAACAAAGTTTTAAAAAACCATATTAAAGCCAAAAACAAGAATGTTTTGCTTAATGCCCTTCATCGGTTAAAACAGCCCCTGCCAAATACACATAAGTAAGGATCATAAAAACAAAAGCTTGTAAAATCCCCATAAAAAACAAAACCATAAAAGGCGCTACAGGAACCGCCCAAGGCACTAATAAAAGCATGATGAGCAAGAACATGTCATCGCCCTTGATATTCCCAAACAAACGGAACGATAAAGACACGATCCTAGAAAAATGCGAGATGATCTCAATAGGGAACATGAAGGGGGCGAGCCATTTCACAGGGCCTGCAAAATGAGCGAAATACTTAAAAAATCCCTGTGCTCTAATGCCTTCAAAATGGTAATAAAAAAACACAATCAGCGCTAAAACCAGCGTAAAGCTCCAGCTAGCCGTAGGGGATTCAAAGCCAGGAATGATGCCTATCATGTTAGAAAAAAAGACATACAAAGCGATCGTGCCTGCTAGTGGGAAGTATTTGCGGGCTAATTCTTCGCCTATAATATCCTTAGCCACGCTCAAAATTGCGCTAATAATACTCTCATACACATTCTGCAAACCCATAGGCACCATCTGTATTTTGCGCGACGCACCAAGCGAGATTAAAAACATCAAAACCGCTGTCAAAACAACGAAAAAACCGGTGATAAAATCATGATTGGAGCTAAAAAAATTAGCAATAGTAAATACTCTGTGTTCCATAAAAAAGTTTCTCTAAGCCTTATTGAAAATTTCCTTAATTGTAGCAATTAAGTTTTAAAAACTCATTAAACCAAGCTTTTTAACGAGTTTTTTAACGATTTGTCTTGTTTTCTTTTACAATTCACCCATAATAATTAGGGGCTTCTTTAGTAATATCCACGCCATGCACATGGCTTTCTTTTAACCCCGCACTAGTGATTTCTACAAATTCAGCGTTTTGATACAATTCCAAAATGTTTTTCGCTCCCTGATACCCCATAGAAGAGCGCACGCCCCCTACTAATTGGAAAATCATATCCGAAACCTTACCACGATAAGGCACACGCCCCTCAATGCCTTCTGGAACTAATTTTTCACTCGCTACGCCCTCTTGAAAATACCTGTCAGAGCTCCCTTTAGTCATAGCCCCAATGCTACCCATGCCCCTATAGCTTTTATATTGCCTCCCTTGATAGATCATAAAATCCCCTGGAGATTCTTCCGTGCCAGCGAGTAAAGAGCCTATCATCACGCTTGATGCCCCCAAAGCCAAAGCCTTAGCCACATCGCCTGAATAGCGGATCCCTCCATCTGCAATCACAGGAATATCAAATTTAGACGCTACTTCTACGCAATTATCAATCGCGCTCACTTGGGGCATTCCCACTCCAGCCACAATCCTAGTGGTGCAAATGCTTCCTGGCCCAATACCCACTTTAACAGCGTCCGCTCCCGCGCTAATCAAATCGCTTGTGGCCTCTTTAGTTACCACATTCCCCACAATCACATCCACCACCAAGCTTTTTTTAATCTCTTCTAAAGTGTGTAAAATGTTCGCCGAATGCCCATGCGCGCTGTCTAACACCAACGCATCCACCCCCGCTTTAACTAACATTTCAGCCCTATCTAGTTGCCCCACTCCAATAGCCGCCCCCACTCTCAACCTCCCAAAATCATCTTTATTGGCCTCAGGGTATTCAATGCGTTTTTGAATATCCTTAATCGTGATCAAGCCTTTTAAAACATTATCTTTATCCACAATGGGCAATTTTTCAATCTTATGCTTGTGCATCAAATCCCTAGCCTCTTCCAAACTGATACCCACATGAGCGGTAACTAAAGGCATTTTAGTCATCACATCGCCCACTTTTTTACTCAAATCCGTTTCAAAGCGCACATCTCTGTTAGTTAAAATCCCGATCAACAACCCCTTATCATCTACCACAGGCACGCCTGAAATCTTGTAATTATCCGTTATGACTTTAGCGTCCGCTAGCGTCCTGTGCGCATGGATAAAAATAGGATCATTAATCACCCCGCTCTCACTTTTTTTAACCTTAGTGATTTCTTTGACTTGCGTTTCAATATCCATGTTTTTATGCACGATGCCAATACCCCCAAGGCGCGCCATAGCGATAGCGGTTTTATGCTCTGTAACCGTATCCATAGCCGCGCTAATAAAGGGGATATTCAAACCAATGTTTTTGGTTAGGCGGGATTTTAAGCTCACATCTTTAGGTAAAACGCTGGATTTTCTAGGCACCATCAACACGTCTTCAAAAGTCAAAGCCCTTTGTAAAATTCTCATTTCCTGTCCTTAATCTAATTTTAAATCTAATTCTTGCTCTAAAGCGTAAGAAACATCTAAAAGGCTTTGCTCATCAAAAGCCTTAGCAATGAATTGCATCCCTATGGGCAAGCCTAAAGGATCTTTAGCGACCGGTAAAGAAAGGGCCGGCAAACCGCTCAAATTCGCCCCAATCGTGTAAATATCGCTCAAATACATTTCTAAAGGGCTTGCATGGTAATTGAATAGGTGGGCACTCGTGGGAGCTACAGGGGTGAAAATCAAATCCACTTCTTCAAAAATCTTGTTGTATTGCTCTTTAATCATCAAACGCATTTGCTGGGCTTTCAAATAATAAGCGTCATAATACCCGCTGCTTAAGACAAAATTCCCTAACATGATGCGCCGTTTCACCTCATCGCCAAAACCTTCACTGCGGCTTTTGAGATACAATTCTTTCAAATCTTTAATATTTTGAGCTCTCCTCCCATAACGCACCCCATCGAATCTGGCCAGATTCGAACTCGCTTCAGCCATGCTGATAATATAATAGATAGAGATTTGATAATGCGAATCCAGCATCTTTTTTTCCACAATCTCATGCCCCATTCCTTTCAAGGCTTTAAGGGTGTTTTCATAAGCGAGTTGCACTTCATTGCTCGCGTCTTTAATGTGATCCCTTAAGATAGCGATTTTAAAGCGTTTATCTCTGTTAAGGTTTTTAAAGGTTTGCGTGGGTTTGAGATTAGCGCTCGTGGAGTCCTTGCTATCATACCCACTAATTGCGTCAAATAAAATAGAAGCATCCTCTACATTTTGCGTGATAGACCCGATTTGATCAAAACTAGAGCAATACGCGATCAAACCATAACGGCTCACTCTCCCATAAGTGGGCTTTAACCCCACGCACCCGCAATAACTAGCCGGCTGCCTGATAGACCCGCCCGTATCGCTCCCTAAAGCCGCCACCGCTAAGCCACCCGCCACGGCTGCCGCGCTTCCTCCGCTACTCCCTCCAGGCACTCTGTTTTTATCTCGTGGGTTTTTAGTGATCCCATAGCAACTAGACTCTGTGGTGCTTCCCATCGCAAACTCGTCCATGTTAGAAAGCCCAAACCCTGCCATGCTGTTTTGGTGCAAGTTTTCAATCACGCTCGCATGATAAGGAGCTATATAGCCTTCTAAAATCTTACTGGAGCAAGTGATTTCCCACCCCTTCACGCTGATATTGTCTTTTATAAGGATTGGCACACCCTTAGCGCTAGCACCATTAAGGCTAGGGGCTTTAATATAAGCGTTCAAATCTGAAGCTCTAACCTTAGCGTCAATTTCGTTTTTAAGGGTTTCTAATTCATCTTGGGATAAAGAAAGGGCTTGTTTTAAAGTGATCATGTTTTTAGCCTTACAAAAAATTTAATGGTAGTTTAACATGCTTAGAGATAAAACGAGCTTATAAGAGCGTTTTTAAAAAGCGTTCAACCTGCTTATTTAAATCTTTCAAACTGGAGCTGTTGTCTATAATGTAATCGCTCATGAGGCGTTTTTGCTCTATATCCATTTGACAAGCTAAGCGCTGCAAAATTTCAGTTTCTTTGAGTTTGTCTCGCTCTAAAAGGCGCTCAATTTGTAAGGCCTTAGGCACATAGATTAAAACCACCATACCCACAGGATAGCATTTTTTACCCCCCACTTCAAAAAACAAAGGGATATCTAAAAAATACGCTTGATGATTCTTTTCCAATTCATAGGCTTTTTGAAGCATGCATTCACGGATTAAGGGGTGTAAAAAACCCTCTAGCCATTTTAACTCATTAGCGTTTTGAAACACGATCGCGCCAAGTTTTTTACGATTCAAAATATCTTTTGCTAAAATCTCTGATCCAAAATGTTGGGCGATTTTAAACCGATGCTCTTGCAATAATTGGTGGGCGATCTTATCCGCATCTAAAATTGGATAACCTTGCGATTCTAATATTTTAATGGTGGTGCTTTTACCGGTGCCTATCCCCCCTGTCAGAGCGATAGCGTTTTTTAAAACCATTTTAAGATTTGATATTGTCTTTAAAGACTTCTTGTAAATTTTTAGGCAAAGCGAATGCGGCCCTATGAATGTCTTCGTTATAGTATCTCACGCTTTTTAGCACTTCTATTTTGGGTGCTATTAAATCTTTTAAGGGGTGGGTTTTAAAAGAAGCGTAAATATAACCCTTATTGCTCAAAATCCTTAAAGGCGCTACAAAAGGCATGGCAACAGAAAAAAACCCGCCCATGTTTTTTAGGGCGTTTTGCATGCTCACATGCTCTAATAACGGGTGTTTGGCTACCGAAATAAACACCCCATCTTCTTTAAGCATTCTTTTTAAACCATCCATTTTATGAATATCTGGCTCTTGCAAGCAAAGAATCAAATCGTATTTTTTAATGTCTAAATCTAAGAGTTGTTTAGCGTGCGTGAAATTCTTGTTGTTTTTCACTTCATGGAAATGGGGGAAAAAACTAATGAAGCTGTCTAAAATCTTTTCGTCCGCTTGCACAAAATCTATATGCGTGTCGTATTGAAAAAGCTGGTGGGCCAATTCCAAATCAAACCCATCCACAATCAAAACTTCTTTAAGCTCTTTCTTGGTGCAACCCCCTATATGAGCGAGCAACTCGCTTTCAATGTGCAAAAAATTCTTGAACAGCAATTGGCAATTCAGCATCGCAATTTCACCAAAATCCTTAGATTTAAAAATCTCTAAGATATTATGTTCGCTTCTGACATCTAATAATTTCGCTTCTATGGTGTATTCTTTACGCAAATACGGCGTGATTTCTTGGGTGATCCACATAAACGCTCCTTAGCTTACTTTTTAACAATATCCATGCCTTTGAAACGCTAACATGCTAGCTAAAAAATTTAAATTATTGTAACAAAAGCCTAGCTTTGGCATTCTAAAAAAAGTTCTATATCGCTCTTAAAGCGTTCTTTTTTAAAATCCAAATCAATACTGATGGCTTTATGCTGGCTGTCTAATTTATCGGTTGAATGCTTTTTTAACACCATTTGACACTTTGAAATCTCAATGGCGTCTAAAGCCTTATCCCCTATCATCGTATAAAGATCATCGCTCTTTTTTTCTAACAAAAAGGATTCATAAAAAGGCCTTAAACTCAAATCGCTGTTATTGGTGGTATAAACATACGAAGAAATTTTGCCCTTAAATTGCGCGATTTGCGTTTTAGTGTCATTAAAAGTGAAAGTTTGGATCTGGCGATCTTTATCGTTTTGATCTTTTAAAAAACGCTTCAAGGCTTTGGATTTGATTTCTATCAACCATTGATCCCCTTCTTTACTCATGATAATATCCCCATCCTTTAGGGGGTAGAAATTTTGTTGGGAATATTCAATGAGTTTTGGATTTTTTGTTTTTCTTTTCGGTTTGTAAAGGAACGGGTTTTTTGCATCGTTATTGGCAGTGTTGTTATGAGACTCATTTTGGTATAAGGGCGGATTTTTTGTATCGTTATCGCTTGGCTCATTCAATAAAACCACAGAAGTTTCAGGGTTAAAAGAATTATCTTCATCTTTAGTCAGTTGGGCGAAAGAATCTTTTTCCTCTATAGGCTGATACACCATGTTTTTTAAAAAAATCGTTTCGCTAAAGACTTCATAATCCGAATCCACATAGCTAGGGCGTTTAGAGCCGTCATTTTCTTGCTCTTGGGCTTTTTTTTGCAATTGGATAAACCTCTCTTGCGAGCAAGCTAAAAAGCATATTAAAATCATTATTACCACGCCTATTTTTTTGACTAAAAACAATACTAGACCCTTATTTAAGCTTTAAATAACTATAATATTGTAATCTAATTTTGATTAAATTGAAGCGATAAAAAAGATGAATACAAGCCCTAAAACTTTAAAAACCATTGCGATTTTAGGCCAGCCTAATGTGGGGAAAAGCTCACTATTTAACCGCCTGGCTAGAGAAAGGATCGCTATCACTTCAGATTTTGCAGGCACTACACGAGACATTAACAAACGAAAAATCGCACTAAATGGCCATGAAGTGGAATTGTTAGATACAGGGGGCATGGCTAAAGACGCTCTTTTGTCTAAAGAAATTAAAGCCCTTAATTTAAAAGCCGCTCAAATGAGCGATTTGATTTTATATGTTGTGGATGGCAAGTCTATCCCTAGCGATGAAGACATCAAGCTTTTTAGAGAGGTTTTTAAAACCAACCCTAACTGCTTTTTAGTGATCAATAAGATTGATAACGACAAAGAAAAAGAGCGAGCTTATGCGTTTTCTTCTTTTGGCATGCCAAAGAGTTTTAATATCTCCGTTTCGCACAATAGGGGCATTAGTGCATTAATTGATGCAATATTGAACGCGCTGAATTTAAACCAAATCATAGAGCAAGATCTGGATGCGGATATTTTAGAAAGCCTAGAAACTCCTAATAACGCTTTAGAAGAAAATAAAGAAGAAGAAATCATTCAAGTAGGCATCATTGGGAGGGTGAATGTGGGCAAAAGCTCGCTTTTAAACGCGCTCACGAAAAAAGAAAGGAGTCTTGTCTCTAGCGTGGCTGGCACGACTATTGACCCCATAGATGAAACCATTCTCATAGGCGATCAAAAAATCTGCTTTGTGGATACCGCTGGCATCAGGCATAGGGGTAAAATCTTAGGCATTGAAAAATACGCCCTAGAACGCACGCAAAAAGCCTTAGAAAAATCCCACATCGCGCTTTTAGTTTTAGATGTGAGCGCTCCTTTTGTGGAATTGGACGAAAAGATCGGCTCCTTAGCGGATAAACACTCTTTAGGCATCATTCTTATTTTAAACAAATGGGACATCCGCTACGCCCCTTATGAAGAGATCATGGCAACCTTAAAAAGGAAATTCCGTTTTTTAGAATACGCCCCCGTGATCACAACCAGCTGCTTAAAAGCGCGTCATATTGATGAAATCAAGCATAAAATCATAGAAGTCTATGAGTGTTTTTCTAAACGCATTCCCACGAGCTTGCTCAATAGCGTGATTTTTCAAGCCACCCAAAAACACCCCTTGCCAAGCGATGGAGGGAAATTAGTGAAAGTGTATTACGCCACGCAATTTGCCACTAAACCCCCTCAAATCTCTCTTATCATGAATCGCCCTAAAGCCTTGCATTTCAGCTACAAACGCTATTTGATCAACACCTTAAGGAAAGAATTTAATTTTTTAGGCACGCCTTTAATCCTTAACGCTAAAGATAAAAAAAGTGCCCAACAAAATTAAATTTTTTATGCATTAAACCCCCTTGAAAAAGCCTTTTTGCTTGATTTATCTTTAGGATTTGATTATAATTACCGCTCAATCAGTCAAGCTAAGCGAACAATCGCTTGGTTTTGGCATCTATTAGGAAAGGGGTTATCCACATGAACAAAGCGGAATTTATTGATTTGGTTAAAGAAGCGGGTAAATACAACAGCAAAAGAGAAGCCGAAGAGGCGATCACAGCCTTTACTCTAGCGGTACAAACAGCTTTGAGCAAGGGTGAAAGCGTGGAATTGGTTGGTTTTGGCAAATTTGAGACCGCAGAGCAAAAAGGCAAAGAAGGTAAAGTGCCAGGAAGCGATAAAACTTATAAAACTGAAGACAAACGAGTGCCTAAATTCAAACCCGGCAAAATCCTTAAACAAAAAGTTGAAGAAGGCAAGTAAATCTGATCCACTCAGCAAGAGGCTTATCAGTAGAAGTTTCTTGCTTTCTTATAAAATGTCCTTGTAGCTCAGCTGGATAGAGCGTATGATTCCTAATCGTAAGGTCGTGGGTTCGAATCCCGCCAAGGACACCACTCGCACTATTTTTACTATCAAACATTTAACCTTATCCTTAAAAAAGCGTTCAAAAAATTTTATTCCTCATCTTAATTTAAAAAATATTCAAAGCATTTTTTACAATTAAAAAGATCTTAAAAAAAAGCAAGCCATAACCTCTTAAAAAAACGCTCTTTAGGGGGTTTTTAGTTTAGGGTTGTAGGGAGTAATTTTTCAAAATACCCCCCTACCCCCTTAAAGAAATGAGTTTAAAAATCAAACTTCAAAAAATGAGTTTTATCATCAAATAAAATCTTAAAACGATAAGCCATTGAAATCCCCTTTTTTAAAAATTGAGTTATCCTTATTAAAAATTTAGGAAAGCCAAAAATAAATCATAATCCCCTAGACTTTAATTAAAACCCACTAGCCTTATAAGCTTAATAAGAATATCCGCATGACAAATCCATTCAAAAATGATATAATAGACTTGATAAACTCATTTTAAGGAAAATGCCCATGCGTTTGCACACTGCCTTTTTTGGTATCAATTCATTGCTTGTTGTCGCTCTTTTGATAAGTGGTTGCAGTCTCTTTAAAAAGCGTAACACTAACGCTCAGCTAATCCCCCCTTCGGCTAATGGCTTGCAAGCCCCCATTTATCCTCCAACCAATTTCACCCCAAGAAAGAGCATTCAGCCTCTCCCAAGCCCTCGCCTTGAGAATAACGATCAGCCCATCATTAGCTCTAATCCCACTAACGCTATCCCTAACACCCCCATTCTCACGCCTAATAATGTCATTGAATTGAACGCGGTGGGCATGGGTGTGGCTCCAGAATCCACCATTTCGCCTTCTCAAGCCTTGGCTTTGGCCAAGCGGGCCGCTATTGTGGATGGCTACCGCCAGTTAGGTGAAAAAATGTATGGTATTAGAGTGAACGCTCAAGACACCGTCAAAGACATGGTTTTACAAAATTCCGTGATTAAAACCAGAGTGAATGCTCTCATTCGTAACGCTGAAATCACTGAAACCATCTATAAAGACGGCTTGTGTCAAGTGAGCATGGAGCTTAAATTAGACGGCAGGATTTGGTATCGTATTTTGAGCGGATCGAGAGGATAAACCCTCTTACTCTCAATCATGCGGTATTTTAGAAGTGCTTTTTTATTATTTTTCATGACGCTTTTTTTTGCCTCTTGCTCCAAGCACCCTTTTTCTAAGCAAACCCCCAAAACTAGGGAGCAGATCAAACAAGAAGAAGCTCGTAAAAAAAGAGAAGAGACTTTGAATGCCTTGCGCCAATTTAGGCTCATTTATATTAACACGCCGGTTTTTCGCTTTTATGATTACGGCACGATTAAAACCGATAAAGACCATAATATTGAAGTAACCCTTTATAAGCTCAGCCAAAGGGTGGGCGATATTTATATGACTAAACGAAACATTTGTTTTAGCCAAAAATGTTCGGCTAAATGGATTGCTGCAAGGGATTTGTTTGGTAAGGTGAGCTATGGGGATTTGTTTGATGACATCGTTTTAGGGAGGGATATTTTTAAAGGTTTAGGAAAACGCCACTTAACCCCTGAATATGTGATCCAAAGGTTTCAAAAAAGCGGGGAAATTATCCTTTATGAAAGAAAAAATGGTCTGATTTCTTTCCAGAATTTGACGCAAAAAATTGCTATTAGGATTGAACCCTATGAGCCTTCTTTGCAAGATTTAGAAGATAATGAAAACGCTGACAGCGAGCTCCAATGAAAAACTTTTCCCCACTCTATTGTTTTAAAAAGCTCAAAAAACGCCATTTAATCGCCTTGAGCCTGCCCTTGCTTTCTTATGCGAATGGCTTTAAAATCCAAGAGCAAAGTTTGAACGGCACGGCTTTAGGCTCGGCGTATGTCGCTGGGGCTAGGGGCGCTGACGCTTCCTTTTATAACCCAGCGAATATGGGCTTTACTAACGATTGGGGTGAAAACAGAAGCGAATTTGAAATGACCACCACCGTGATTAATATTCCGGCCTTTAGCTTTAAAGTCCCTACGACTAATCAAGGCTTGTATTCGGTTACGAGCTTAGAAATTAATAAAAGCCAACAAAATATTTTAGGCATCATCAACACTATAGGGCTTGGCAATATCCTTAAAGCGCTTGGCAATACGGCCGCTACCAATGGCTTGCAACAAGCTTTCAATCGGGTTCAAGGGCTTATGAATCTAACCAATCAAAAAGTCGTAACCCTCGCTTCATCGCCTGACACTCAAATCGTGAATGGCTGGACGGGAACGACTAATTTTGTTTTACCCAAATTCTTTTATAAAACGCGCACGCATAACGGCTTCACTTTTGGGGGGAGTTTTACCGCTCCTAGCGGGTTGGGCATGAAATGGAATGGTAAAGGGGGGGAATTTTTGCATGATGTGTTTATCATGATGGTAGAGCTTGCCCCTAGCATGAGCTATACTGTTAATAAGCGCTTTTCTGTGGGCGTGGGCTTAAGGGGGCTTTATGCGACCGGGAGCTTTAATAACACCGTTTATGTGCCTTTAGAGGGCGCTTCGGTTTTGAGCGCGGAGCAAATTTTAAATTTACCCAACAATGTTTTTGCCGATCAAGTGCCAAGCAACATGATGACTTTATTAGGCAATATTGGCTACCAGCCAGCGCTTAATTGCCAAAAAGCCGGTGGGGATATGAGCGATCAGAGCTGTCAAGAGTTTTATAACGGCTTGAAAAAAATCATGGGCTATAGCGGTTTGGTGAAAGCGAGCGCGAATCTTTATGGCACGACTCAAGTCGTGCAAAAATCTAACGGGCAAGGCGTATCAGGGGGCTATAGAGTGGGTTCGAGTTTGCGTGTGTTTGATCATGGCATGTTTTCTGTAGTGTATAATTCTTCAGTTACATTCAACATGAAAGGCGGTTTAGTGGCTATCACAGAGCTTGGCCCTTCTTTAGGGAGCGTTTTGACTAAAGGCAGCTTGAATATCAATGTTTCACTCCCCCAAACCCTAAGCTTAGCCTACGCCCACCAATTTTTTAAAGACCATTTAAGAATAGAGGGGGTGTTTGAGCGCACCTTTTGGAGTCAAGGGAATAAATTTTTAGTAACCCCTGATTTTGCGAACGCCACTTACAAGGGCTTAAGTGGAACAGTGGCTTCACTAGACTCTGAAACGCTTAAAAAAATGGTAGGCTTAGCGAATTTTAAAAGCGTGATGAACATGGGGGCTGGCTGGAGAGACACCAACACCTTTAGATTAGGGGTAACTTACATGGGCAAAAGCTTGCGTCTAATGGGCGCTATTGATTATGATCAAGCTCCAAGCCCCCAAGATGCGATAGGTATCCCAGATTCTAATGGCTATACCGTGGCTTTTGGGACTAAATACAATTTTAGGGGCTTTGATTTGGGCGTAGCGGGGAGTTTCACTTTTAAAAGCAACCGCTCCAGTTTGTATCAATCCCCAAATATTGGGCAATTGAGAATCTTTAGCGCTTCCTTAGGCTATCGCTGGTAAAACATGCCAAATCATCAAAACATGCTAGATAACCAAACGATTTTAATCACCGGTGGCACTGGGAGTTTTGGCAAATGCTTTGTTCGTAAGGTTTTAGACACCACCAACGCTAAAAAAATCATCGTTTATAGCCGAGACGAATTAAAACAAAGCGAAATGGCCATGGAATTTAACGATCCTAGGATGCGTTTTTTTATCGGCGATGTGAGGGATTTAGAACGCTTGAATTACGCTTTAGAGGGCGTGGATATTTGTATCCATGCAGCCGCGCTCAAGCATGTGCCCATCGCTGAATACAACCCCCTAGAATGCATTAAAACCAATATCATGGGAGCGAGCAATGTGATTAACGCATGCTTGAAAAACGCCATAAGCCAAGTCATCGCCCTAAGCACCGATAAAGCCGCTAACCCTATTAATCTCTACGGCGCGACGAAATTGTGCAGCGACAAGCTCTTTGTGAGCGCGAATAACTTCAAAGGCTCTTCTCAAACGCAATTTAGCGTGGTGCGTTATGGTAATGTGGTGGGGAGTCGCGGGAGCGTGGTGCCGTTTTTTAAAAAATTAGTCCAAAACCAAGCGAGTGAAATCCCCATTACAGATATTCGCATGACACGATTTTGGATCACTTTAGATGAGGGGGTTTCTTTTGTGCTTAAAAGCTTGAAAAGAATGCATGGGGGTGAAATTTTTGTGCCTAAAATCCCTAGCATGAAAATGACTGATCTCGCTAAAGCCCTAGCCCCCAATACCCCTACTAAAATCATCGGCATTCGCCCGGGCGAAAAACTCCATGAAGTGATGATCCCTAAAGATGAAAGCCATTTAGCCCTAGAATTTGAAGACTTTTTCATCATTCAGCCCACTATAAGCTTCCAAACGCCTAAAGATTACACGCTCACCAGACTCCACGAAAAAGGCCAAAAAGTCGCCCCCGATTTTGAATACAGCAGCCACAATAACAACCAATGGCTAGAGCCTGATGATTTATTGAAATTATTATGAATTTTTTAGAAGATTTGTTTTACCCCTTAAGGTTATTGGAAAACAAGCGCGTTTTATTGCTCGTGAGCGGCTCTATTGCGGCGTATAAATCCCTAGAATTAGTGCGTTTGTTGTTTAAAAGCGGGGCCAGTATCCAAGTGGTGATGAGTGAGAGTGCGAAAAAATTTGTTACGCCCTTAAGTTTTGAAGCTTTGAGCCACCATAAAGTCTTGCATGATCGTAATGAAAAATGGTATTACAACCACCAAAACGCCTTGCACCATAACCACATCGCATGCGCTTCTAATGCTGATTTACTCATCTTTGCCCCTTTAAGCGCTAACAGCCTGTCTAAAATCGCTCACGCTTTAGCGGATAATATCGTAAGCGCGACTTTTTTAGCTTGCGCTTCCCCTAAAATCCTAGCCCCTAGCATGAACACCAACATGCTCAATTCCCCTATCATTCAAAGCCATTTAAAACGCTTGAAAGATTTCAATCATATTATTTTAGACACGCAAAACGGCCTTTTAGCATGCGATACTAGAGGTAATGGGGCGATGGCTGAGCCTTTAGAAATCCTTTTTAAAGCCGCTCAAACGCTCCTAAAAGACGCTTATTTTGAAAACAGAGAAGTCATAGTCATGGGCGGCGCAAGTATAGAAAAGATTGACAGCGTTAGAGTTATTAGCAATCTTTCTAGCGGGATTCAAGCGAGTGCGTTGGCTCTAGCGTTATATTTTAAGGGAGCGAAAGTTACTTTGATTGCATCAAGCTTCCCCACCCCTTTGCCTAAAGAAATCACAAGCGTTCCCGTTAGCGACACCGCTTCTTATGAAAGCGCCTTAAATAACGCCGCTAAAAACCTACAAAAGCATGCCTTAAAACCCCTGCTCTTCAATTTAGCCGCCATTAGCGATTATGTGCCTAAAACTTCTTTTAACCATAAGCTTAAAAAAAGCGAAATCGGCGAAACCCTAAACATTGAATGCGTTCAAAATAAGGATTTACTGGCTTCTGTCAATCCTAACCAATTCGTTAAAATCGGCTTTAAAGCTGAAGACGATCAACAAAACGCCATCAAAAACGCTCAAAATCTTTTAAAACCTTTTCAAGATAACGGCAAGGATTGCTCCATGGCCGCTTTGAATCTCATTAAAGATTCACGCCCTTTTGGATCATTAGAGAATGAATTGTGGCTCTTTAGCCATAAAAAAACCCAAAAAATCCCTTCTATGAATAAATTAGAAGCGAGTTTTAAAATCCTTGATTTTATCAAAGACAACGCCCTTTAATGCTAGAAGCCCTAAACGCCCTAAACCAGCTTAATGCTATTCATTCCAAAAACGCCGCGCACCATTTTAACGCTGCCTTACCCATTCTTTTAAAGGTTTTAGAAAAACAAGATAAAGATCTTTTTCTTTTGCAAGTGGGTAATAAAATTATCCCCACCAGAAGCGAACAGGAATTAAAAATCAATCAGCCTTATTTTGCGACTATGCAAAGAAATCAGTTGGGCGATATTGTGCTTAAAAATTTAGTGCCTGCCCCAAAAATTTTAGACGGATTGGACGATTTGCCCACCCTTGAAATGAATAAAATCAAAGAAATATTGAGCGCCAAAGACAATACCCCTTTAAAAGAATACAAAGAGTTTTTGAGCGAAAAATTAGTCCATGCTAAAAGCTCTCAAGAGTTTTTGAATACGGCCAACATGCTTTTAAGCTTGCAATCGCAGGTTTTAAGCTTCGTGATTGAAAACGAACGCAAAAAAGCTTTTTTGCAAGTGAAAGCTAAAAAACAAAGCGTTGATTTTTACGCTCTGTATCCTAACTTGGGCGAAATTGGCGGCGTTATTTACTTGAAAGAAAAAGAAAAACAGCTTTTTTTAAAAACCACCCTCCAAAGGACTAAAGAGGTTTTAAAAGAGGCTCAAAACACCCTTTTGGGCTTCTCTTGCGTGGAAATTGCGTGCGAAAAAACCCCCATGCTTTTTGCTTTTGAAGAGCGCTTATTAGACACACTAGGGTAGAAAAATTTTCATTGCAAAATTTTAAAATCCCTCACGCATTTTTTAAAAGTTTTCCAACCGCTAAGGCTTTATCTTTGGCTTGCGTGATCGCGCTAATGACTGCGATACCCCCATATTCGCACAATTTTGAAGCGTTATGCATCGTGATGCCCCCAATCGCTATAAGGGGTTTTTTTACCCCGCTATCGTGTATTTTTTTTAAAAGCTCTACGCCTACAACTTCTTTAGCGTCTTTTTTAGATGGTGTGGGAAAAATAGGGCCTACCCCTAAATAGGCTACGGCGTCTAAATGGTGCGCTTTTAGGGCTTGCTCTAAAGTATTGACGCTCAAACCGATAAAAAGGTGCTTTTGGCATAAAGTTACTACCTCTTCTATAGCCATGTCTTCTTGTCCCACATGCACGCCATCAGCCTTTAATTCTAGCGCGAGTTGCACCTCATCATTGACAATAAAAGGCGTGCCGTATTTTTGGCATAATTTTTGACACTCTAGGGCTAATTGTTTGATTTGAGTAGGATCTTGTAGGGCTGAATCGCCTTTTTGGCGGAATTGAAACGCTGTGATTTTAGATTGTAAAGCTAATTCTAAAGCGTCTAAAAGCGCGTTTATCCTATCGTTTTTGCCGCCCTTTATGTGGTAGAAGTCTTGCGATCCAGCCACAAACATGAGTTTCAAACAATTTGCATCAAACAAGCTTTTTAATACTCCATAAATTCAAAGGCCCATGCCCATGCCCAATGTTTAAAGGGTTTTGAATGATGATAGTTAAAAGCTCTTTAGCCTTTGAAATAGCGTTTTTTAAATCCAACCCTTGAGCGAGTAAGCCCACTATCAAGCTAGATAGAGTGCAACCTGTGCCATGCGTGTTTTTCGTATTGAACCGCTTGGCGTTTAGGATAAATTCAGCGTCTTCTAAAAACACCCAATCGTTGCTAAATTCCCCTTGAAAATGCTCTGTATGCCCCCCTTTAATCACAGCGCTTTTAACGCCTAAATCCCTTAAAATACCCATCGCTTTTGAAGCGCTTTTATTATCTCGCACTTGAACGCCTGTGAGCGCATAAACTTCAGGGAGGTTAGGGGTTAGTAAATGGGTTGTAGGTAAAAGGCGTTTTTTTAAGCTTAAAATCGCCTCTTCTTCTAAAAGCAAAGCCCCATTCTTTGCCACCATCACCGGATCTAAAACGCACAACCCAAAATCACAAGTTTCTAAAGTGTCCGCCACGCATTCAATGATTTGAGCGTTGCATAACGCTCCCATTTTGAACGCTTTGATAGAAAAATCATCTCTAATGGCTAAGATTTGCGCTTCCACGCTCTCAACGCTCAATGGATAAACCCCATGCACGCCCTGTGTGTTTTGCGCGGTGATGCAAGTGATCACGCTTGTCCCAAACACGCCCAAAGTTTGGAACGCTTTCAAATCGGCCTGTATCCCAGCACCCCCACCGCTATCGCTACCAGCAATGCTTAAAACTTGCGGATAAACTTTCACCACTCTTCCTTAATAAGGCTATTTTCTAACTTTATGGGCAAGCTTAGAGCGTCTAAAAAATAAAACAAGAACGAACCATTAGAGCCGTTATTTTCCAACACTTTTTTTTGCGCATTAAAAGCGGCTTGTTTATAGAGTGCGCAAAGTTGCGCCATAGAATCTAAGGGGTCTTTTTTCAAACTTAAAAAGCTCGCGCACGCTGCGGCGTGCAAACACCCAGCCCCAGTAATGAGCGCTAAATACTCGCTCCCTCCAGTAATACTCAAAACTTTTTTCCCATCGCTCATGTAATCTGTTTTACCCGTCATTACCGCTATCACAGAATACTTTTGAGCCACTCGTTTGATTATTTCTATAGGCGTGGCGGCATCATGAGAGTCTAGCCCCTTACTTTCGCAAGAAATACCCACTAAAGAGCCTAATTCTGCAGCATTACCCCTAAGCGCGCTAATCCCACCACTTTTTAAAAGCTCTAAGCTTGTGTCATGACGCAAAGCGCTTGCTGAACACCCCACAGGATCCAACACGATGGGTTTATTCAAAGCCTTGTAATGTTTGATCG
Organism: Helicobacter pylori; assembly: GCF_030323545.1. NCBI lineage: Bacteria > Pseudomonadati > Campylobacterota > Epsilonproteobacteria > Campylobacterales > Helicobacteraceae > Helicobacter > Helicobacter pylori. Next base: position 1,047,613 of record NZ_CP122954.1, read on the forward strand.
CCTCTTTAGCGCATAAAATGGTGCGTTCATTGAGGGTGCCAATATTAATAGCGAGCGCGTCAGAAATTTTCGCTAAATCTGGCATCTCATCAATCGCATCGCTCATTAAAGGCGATGCCCCTAAAGCTAATAAACCATTAGCCACAAATTGCGCCACCACATAATTGGTGATATTATGCACTAAAGGGCGTTTTTGGCGTAATTCTTTTAACACCACAAGCCTCCTTAAATTTTCTTTTATTTTACAAAAAAATCTTTGAGTTTTAATACAAAAGCGTTCGAACTATTTTTCATTAATCTCATCTTTTTTAACCTCATTTTTCTTAAATACAGAACTAGTGAGATCACAAAAGCGGTGGAAAAAACGAGAAAGGCTTGCAGCGATTTTTTCTTTCACCTCTTGATAGCGCGAATTTTTGCCAAACATGGAGGGTTTTTCTTTAATGATTTTAGGGAATTCTGTCCCGCCAAAGCTAATTTCGCCCCCCCTAAAGGCATGCTGCATGAACGAATAGGCTTTTTCTTCATTCAAGCGGTTTTCTTCTATGATATTTTGGAATTCCTCTTCTCTTTTTTGGTGGATATAATCTTGAAAATACGCATGCACTTCTTCATCTTTGTTGTATTTGTCAATGAAATCCATGATCAAATCTTTTTTATTCCTTAACTCTATGCTGGAGTTGATGATCGGCTCTATTTTGGTTTTAACGCCTTGAATTTCCACCCCATGCTCTTTAGCAAACTTTTCAATCAAATTCAAAATATAGTCAATATTGACTTCCACTTGCTTAATGAGTTCAATTTCAAAAATCAAATCATCATTAATCTCTTCTTTATCCCTCCCTTTTTCTGGCCTCATTTCATCGTAAAAATCAAGGTATTTGCTTTGATAGTCTTGAAAATCCCTGGGGTTGATGTAATCGTCTTTGTTAAAATTTTCAAAGCTGTTTAAAATATTTTCCAATTTCAAAATCTTGCCAAAAAGCTTAATGAAATCCTTTTTCTGGCTTTCTGAAACGATCGGCTCTTTTAAAGGGAATTCAGCTAAAAGCCTTCCAATCAAACCCTCATAGCCCTCGTATTCTTTATTATTATCGGTATAGCCTTTCAAATAATCTTCATATTTCCTTAACAGCGCAATAGATTTAGCGTCCTTGTCGCCAAAAAGCATGAGAGCGTCATTTAAATCCTGCTCTAAATCCCTAAAACACACGATATTCCCATGCGTTTTCACGCTATCTAAAATGCGGTTTGCGCGTGAAAAAGCCTGAATTAGCCCATGGTATTTCAAATTTTTATCCACCCAAAGGGTGTTGAGCCTTGTAGCGTCAAACCCGGTCAAAAACATGTTCACCACCATTAAAAGATCGATTTCACGATTTTTCATTTTTTGAGAAAGATCCTTATAATAGCTTTGGAATTTTTGATCCGAAGTGTCAAAAGAAGTTCCAAACATTTCATTATAATCCATAATCGCGCCCTCTAAAAAATCCCTTGAGCTTTTGTCTAGCCGGCAAGCGCTTTCATTGTTTTCATCTTCTAGCGCGTCAAGTTCTTCATTAGCGCTATAGCTGAAAATGGTAGCGATTTTAAGGTCGTGTTTTTCTTCTTTAAAGGCTTGGTAATACTTTTTCAGCGCTTCTATACTAGAACATGCCAGAATGGAATTGAATTTTTTATTTTTAGTGGCTTGATTGAAACGCTCTAAGATGCATTTAGCGATTTCTTTGATCCTTCTAGTATCTAAAAGGGCGTTTTTTTCATCAACCGCTCTAACCTTATTGTCTTTAATATCCTCTTTAGCTTTAATGGTGTTGTGGTATTCCACCCTAAAGGGCAAAACATTTTTATCCCTGATCGCATCAATAATGGTGTATTGGTGGAGGCATGTCCCGAATTTCTGCTCTGTCGTGCCTAACGGGTTATTTTTATCGCAATTCTCTACAAAAATGGGCGTGCCGGTAAACCCAAAAAGGTGGTATTTTTTAAACGCTTTAGTGATGGCTTGGTGCATGGAGCCTAACTGACTCCTGTGGCATTCATCAAAAATCATCACAACCTCTTCATTAAAAATCGCATGCCCTTTAGAGTGTGATTTAACGAATTTGTCTAATTTTTGGATCGTGGTGATAATGATTTTAGCGCTAGAATCTTCAAGCTGCTCTTTTAAAATCTTGGCGCTTGTGTTGGAATTAGCGCAATCTTTTTGGAATTTATCGTATTCTTTCATGGTTTGATAGTCCAAATCCTTTCTATCCACCACAAACAAGACTTTTGAAATACCTTCTAATTCTTTAGCCAAAATTGCGCTTTTAAAGCTCGTTAAGGTTTTACCGCTCCCTGTCGTGTGCCAGATATAGCCTCCGCTCTGGCTTTTCCCATAAATTTTACTATTTTGCGCGGCTTTGATTTTTTCTAAAATCCTTTCTGCCGCCACGATTTGATAAGGCCGCATCACCAATAAAACCTCATCGCTTGTGAAAACGCAATAGTGCGTTAAAACGTTCAAAAGGCTGCGTTTTGCAAAAAACGACTTAGCAAAATCCATTAAATCCTCAATATTATGATTCTTGCTGTCCGCCCAATAATTCGTGAATTCAAAAGTATCGGCTTTATGGTTTTTTTCAATTTGGGCTATTCTGGTGGTGTTTGAATAGTATTTAGAACTCGTGCCGTTACTGATGACAAAAATCTGCACGAACTCAAAAAGCCCGTCTTCAGCGCTAAAACTATCCCTTTGATAGCGCTTGATTTGATTGAACGCCTCTCTGATCGCTACGCCTCTTTTTTTCAATTCCACATGCACTAAAGGCAAGCCATTCACAAGGATACTCACATCATAGCGGTTTTCATACTTCCCTTTAACGCTGTATTGGTGGATCACTTGCAAGGCGTTTTTATGGATATTTTTCTTGTCAATGATCTTAATGTTTTTGGTTTTTCCACTCTCTAGGGTTAGGTTAAAAATCGGATCTTCTTGGATTTTTCTCGTTTTAGCCTTATAGTCCTCGTTTTTATTAGCGATGAATTGAGAATAAAGAGCGTCCCATTCCTTAGGCGTGAAACAATGATCATTAAGCTTTTCTAACTGCTCTTTTAAATTGTCTTTTAATTCTTCTTCTTTATGGATTTTTTTGAATTCATAGCCTTGTTTTTCTAAAAGCGCGATAAACGCCCTTTCTAGCTCTGCTTCGCTCTCATAAGCGCTTTTTTTTCATTATCGCTATGAAATTGCGCTACTACCGTGCTTTCATTGCTTTCTGCGATAGTCTCGTAATTCATGTTATTCCTTTTAAAAAATATTTCAAATTCTTTTTACGCAAGCTCTTTTATTATTGATTGTAAAAACGCTTTTAGCATTTTTTAACTTCTTTATTTGGGGTTAGGGGTTTGAAACTCAATAGTTTTTCTCTGTAATATTCGTATTGTTTTTTCCTGGCTTCTATTTCAGCGGGGATACCGGCTAATAAATCGGTGGTTAAAATTGAAAATTGATCCAAAATCTTAACGATCTCTTGTTGGATTTCTAGGGGTGGGATGGGGATTAAAAAATTTTGTAAGTCTTTGCTATAAACATGAGGAATTCCCCCTGTGCTTTTTGTTGCATGGATCGCATCTTGTTGCGTTGTAAGATAGTGAAAAAGATATTTAGGCATTAGGGTTTTTTGTTTTGGTGAAACAGAAAAAGAGTCAGCAAGAAAAACAGGAATATCCCAATAACTAACATAGCCAGCATACACTCCAGATGAAGAAATCGCTATTGTTTCTCCGCTACGATTTGCCTCGTTGTGATAATAAGCGGGTTGTCTTCCCCCCGAAATAACGGGGACTTTTCCCAAAGTTACGGCTTTTTTTGTTATTGATTTTCCTTTTTGAAAATCACACACCTCCCCCAATTTCCTAAACTCCACCCCCTTAGGCGCTAAAGTTTGGAGTAAGGTTTTTAGATTTTTAGGATAGGTTTTTGCGCTCATTTTTGCGTCTTTGTGGTTTGAATTAATGTCATTAAAGTCTAAAAGCATGTTTTGGTAATATTGGTATTGCTTTTTTCGCACTTTTAATTCTGTGTTTAATTCTGTGAAAGCGTCCAAAATCTTAACGATCTCTTGTTGGATCTCTAGGGGTGGGATGGGGAACTTATATTTTTTAAAAGCAGTCATATCCACAGAAGCAAAACCTGAAACATTAGTATTATTTTTGCACCATTCCCCTAAAAGAAAGCATTGGTAAAAAAAGAATTTCATGTCTAAAGCAAGATCACAATTCGCTTTTTTACTTAAAAAAGTGAATCGTTGATTCGCTAACGAATCAACGATTAAAAGGGCATGCTCGCCTATCGTTGCTGTTGTGGAAATGATAATAGAATTTTTAGGGAATAATTTTTTACCCTTTAAAGCCTTTGGGGTAATGTGTTGGATAGAGTCTTTTAAAATCCTCCCATTTTCTCTAATGTCTTCCATTCTAAACCAAGGGATAGTCCCTTTTTCCCAAAATTCAGGATTTTTTTTTGATGGGGTGTAACCATTTTTAATTTCAAAAACCTCTTCAAGCGTTCTAAACTCCACCCCCTTAGGCGCTAAAGTGTGGAGTAAGGTTTCTATTTTATGCATTGTGTTTCCTTAAGATTCCAACTCTTTGATGATTGAATCAAGGCTGTTCCTTAAAGCGCTTTGCTTTTCTACGATTTGAGAAATCTCACTATTAAGCGCTTTAATATCAATGATCTCTTTAGTGTCTTCTTGCTCCACATAGCGGTTGACGGATAGGTTGTAATCGTTTTCTTTGATTTGCTCAATATCGGCTAGGGCGCAAAAGTGCTTGATTGTTTTCCTTTCAATATAGGTTTGCAAAATCTTTTCTCGGTTGCGTTCTTTGAGCTTGTTTTTCTTGCCTTCTTTGACAAACTCCTTACTCGCATCAATAAAAAGCGTGGTGTCGTCTTGTTTGTTTTTCTTAAGCACTAAAATACAAGTAGCGATACTCGTTCCAAAAAAGAGGTTGTCTGGCAAAGCGATCACGCAGTCAATGAAATTATTTTTGACTAAATACTCTCTGATTTTTGCTTCAGCGTTCCCTCTATAAAGCACCCCGGGAAATTCCACGATCGCAGCAGTGCCTTGATTGGATAAATAAGAAAGCATGTGCATGGTGAAAGCGAGATCGGCGGCGTTTTTGGGTGCTAGCACACCGGCCGGGCTGAAACGCTCATCATTGATTAAAATGGGGCTGTTATCGCCCGCCCATTTAGTGGAATAGGGAGGGTTGGAAACGATCGCATCAAAAGGCTCATCGTCTTCATGTTTTGGGTCTAAAAGCGTGTCCCCATGCGCAATGTGGAATTTAGAGTAATTGATGTCATGCAAAAACATGTTGATTCGGCAAAGGTTGTAAGTGGTCAAATTGATTTCTTGCCCAAAATACCCTTTTGAAACATTTTTATCGCCTAGCACTTTAGAAAATTGCAAGAGTAACGATCCGCTCCCACAACATGGGTCATAAACCTTATTGACGCTCTCTTGGCCGTGCAGGGCGATTTTAGCGAGCAGTTCGCTCACTTCTTGGGGGGTGAAAAATTCCCCTCCGCTTTTGCCGGCATTGCTCGCATACATGGTCATCAAATATTCATAAGCGTCTCCAAAAACATCAATCCCGCTTTTTTGGTAGTCGCCTAATTGCATGCCCCCTATGGCTTGAAGGATTTTAGTCAATTTTTCAACCCTAGTTTTATGAGAGCTCCCTAATTTATTGCTATTGACATCTAAATCCGCAAACAAGCCTTTGACATTTTCTTCTGATTGAAACCCTAGGCTGGATTTTTCTATTTCGTTAAAAATATTTTGTAAGGTTACATTGAGATCTTCATTATTACGTGCGTTTTTTAGCGCATTACAAAATAAAGCGCTTGGCGGGATGAAAAAGCCTTTTTCTTCAATAAGATTCTCTCTTGCACCCTCGGCTTCTTCATCGCTTAAATTAGCGTAATCAAAATCAGGGTCATGCTCTCGCTCTTGTTTATTGATGTAATGAGTCATGTTTTCTGAAATGTAGCGGTAAAAAAGAATGCCTAAAACATATTGCTTAAAATCCCAACCATCCACACTGCCTCTCAATTCATTAGCCACTTTCCAAATGGTGTTGTGCAATTTGTTGCGCTCTAATGAAGAAGATTTATCTGCTTGAGTGTTTTTGTTTTCCATGATAATAAGCCTTTTTTTGTGTTTTGATTGGCGTTTTTAAAAATTTAAGGTTTTATTTTAATCAAATACCGATAAATAAAAGCTTAAATAATACTAACCCATTCTTTAGGATAACCCGATTTTATTGTAAAATCCTTTCATTATAAAGTATTGAGATTTAACAGAATGATAAGGATATTTTTTGAATTTACTTTCATTATTTGCTGGAGCCGGAGGGCTAGATTTAGGCTTTGAGAAAGCAGGGTTTAAAATAGTTGTTGCAAATGAATATGATAAAAATATTACACCTACTTACAGACTAAATCATAAAAACACACAACTACTAGAAAAAGACATTAAAGATTTACAAACCAGTGAAATTAACTTTTCTGTTGATGGGATTATTGGCGGTCCGCCATGCCAGAGTTGGTCAGAGGCCGGGAATTTAAAAGGTATTGATGATGCTAGAGGGCAGTTATTTTATGAATATTTGCGCCTTTTAAGAGAGCTTAAGCCTAAATTTTTTTTAGCTGAAAATGTAAGGGGCATGCTCGCTCAACGCCACGAAACGAGTGTAAAAAATATCCTTAATGCTTTTAAAGAGTGCGGTTATGAAGTCAATACGCATTTAGTGAATGCTAAAGATTATGGAGTGGCACAAGAAAGGCTCAGGGTTTTTTATATTGGTTTTAGGAAAGATTTAAAAATCAATTATATTTTTCCTAAAGGTTCAACGCATTTAAAAAAACTCACTTTAAAAGATGTTATTTGGGATCTAAAAGATAGCGTGGTGTGCGCTTTAGCGAAAAACAAACGAAACCCTAAGGCCATTAACAATCATGAATATTTTATTGGTTCTTATTCGCCGATCTTTATGAGCAGAAATCGTGTAAAAAATTGGGACGAACAAGCCTTTACTATACAAGCATCAGGAAGGCAATGCCAACTACACCCACAAGCCCCAAAAATGGCTAAATTTGGCAAAAATGATTGCAGATTTATAGAAAATTACCAACATTTATACCGCCGTTTGAGCGTGCGGGAGTGCGCAAGGATTCAAGGTTTTGATGATGATTTTTATTTTGTTTATGAAAACCTTAACGACGCTTATAAAATGATAGGCAATGCTGTGCCTGTGAGTTTAGCTAAAGAAATTGCTGTAAGTATCTATAAGGTGTTGTATTGAGCAATAAAAGCAATAATCAAGGTAGAGCATATGAATACGCATGGTGTTTAGCTTTAGAGCAAAAATTAAGCGTTTTAAAAAAGGTTATAGTGGATAAACAAAATGGTTTTAACGCAGCTAATAGAGCTTATGAAAGTTTAGAAAAATCCCTACAAGAGCGTTATTTAGAAAGCGCTAAACAAGGCGTATTGCTTTTATTAGATTGTGAGCCATTATTAAGCGAAATCATAGGGAGTTTGCAAAATGAAATTACCCTATCGTTGCAAAAAGACAAACTTGGTGAAATAGGTGATATCCGGGATATTTTAATTTATTTTGATAGATTTTGCATAGGATTAAGCATCAAACATAACCATGAAGCAATAAAGCATTCTAGGCTTTCTAAAGACTTGGATTTTGGAGAAAAATGGCTAGGCGTTAGAGTGTCTCAAAATTACAAAGACACTATAAAACCACTCTTTGAAAGACTAGAAAACGCCAAAAAAGAAGGCATGTTATGGAGGGATTTCCCTAATAAAGAACAAGAAATTTATGCCCCATTATTACAAGCTTTTAAAAAAGAGGTTTTAAGAATTGATGAAAATAAGGAAAATAAAGTCCCTCAAAAAATGGTGGAGTATTTGCTAGGCAAATACGATTTTTACAAAGCGATTTTGTTAGAAAGAGAACAAAAAACTAAATTAGAGGCATACCATTTTAATAATACTCTTAATCGCAGCATGAAAAATAAGCCTAAAAAAATTATCCCTTTAAGCAAATTGCCTACTAGAATGATTTATTTTGATTTCAAACCCAAAAGTTTCAATACATTAGAGTTAGTTTTAAATGAAGGGTGGTCATTTTCATTACGCATCCATAATGCAAGCTCTAGGGTGGAACCAAGCTTGAAATTTGATATAAAATTGCTTTCAAAACCTGAGAGTGTTGCAGTTTTTATAGTAGGGTTTTAGGCAAACAAAAAAGCTCTATTTTTTAATCAAATAAGCTATAATCACCCTTTTAAAAGTCATTTTTTAAAAGGGGTTTGAATGGTATTTGACAGAACGATAAGCGCAAGAGAAAAAAAAGTAGCTAAAACGCTTGGGATTATTGGGATTGTCTTTTTTATTTTGTTTGGCATCGTGATAAGCGGGGTGGCTTTTCAAAAAGAGTGGGTGCAAGCGTTAGACGCATTTTTTATAGACTTGATCCGTAACCCTGCCCCCATTCAAGGGAGCGCGTGGCTTTCTTTCGTGTTTTTTAGCACATGGTTTGCGCAAAGCAAGCTCACCACTCCTATAGCCTTACTCATTGGCTTGTGGTTTGGGTTTCAAAAACGCATCGCTTTGGGGGTGTGGTTTTTCTTTAGCATCTTATTAGGTGAATTCACCTTAAAATCCCTTAAGCTTTTAGTGGCGCGCCCACGGCCTGTAACCAATGGTGAATTGGTTTTTGCGCATGGCTTTAGTTTCCCTAGCGGGCATGCTTTGGCTTCAGCACTTTTTTACGGCTCTTTGGCGTTGTTGTTATGCTATTCTAACGCAAATGCTCGCATTAAAACGATTATTGCTGTGGTTTTACTTTTTTGGATTTTTTTAATGTCGTATGATAGGGTTTATTTAGGGGTGCATTACCCTAGCGATGTTTTAGGAGGGTTTTTATTAGGGATTGCTTGGTCGTGCTGCTCTTTAGCGCTTTATTTGGGGTTTTTGAAACGCCCTTATAAAGCCGCTTAAAGCGTTTTTTAAAATCTCATTTTTTAAAAAGAAAGCGATGGGTTAGGGTATAACTCCTCTTTCTTTTTAACCTCATCAAATTCATCTTTATAGCGGTGTTGGTGGTTTGGATCATAATCCACAACGCTCTTTAAGAAACCGCTGAATTTTTCATTTTTCGCGCTAAGCTCTGAAGCCACGGTGTAATCAATCTTTTCTTTGTATTTAGCGTTCAATAAAATAGCGCTTTTATCCTCATCAGTTCTTAAATCAATCACGCCAATCCCAAAACTCGCATGCAAACGCTTCAACAAATCCATGAGTTGGGGATTGTGCGTATCAATATGACAGCCCACCAAATACCCCTCATTAGCCCACGAGCTGTTAGAAATCGCTTGAAAATAACACTCCCTGCAATTATGCACGCTGATTTCTCTTTTCAATTCAAAGCTCACCAGTTTAACGGGTAAAGTGTCAAATTTCTTAGAAAAAGCGATTAAATTTTCATTAGACAATTCAGCGTGCAAAAACCTAACCCCCACCATGTCCGGATAAAGCCACCTGTCCATGCCTTTTGGCGATTTTGAACTCTCTTCGTGAAAAATGGTTTTCGTGTAGCATTTCAAATTTTCATTGTGGCAAGCCATGTAAGTTAAAAAAGGGTGCAAATTTCTTTCATGCACGATTTTAACGCTTGGAGCGCTTGGCTTTTGAGTATTCAAAACCGGCTCTTTAGCCGCGCCTTTTAAAGCGATTAAGGTTGGTTTTTCTTGCACTTTCAAAAAAGGCAGTTTTTCGCCCTTGCTTAAGGCTGTATAAATATAAGCGCTAACGCTCTGGTGTGGGGTCTCGCCCCCATAATCAAACATGTTTGTAATCTCGCCTTTTTCAAAAAGCTCTTTGGCTTTATCATAAATCTCAGTAACCTTAATAGGCCCTGTAATTTCTAAAACGCTTTGAATGATTTCAATATCTTGCGGTTTCATTTTTTACTCGCTAAATACTCTTCATAACTGCCTTTAAAATCAATGATTGAAGCGCCTTTAGGGCTTGGGACTAATTCAATGATCCGATTAGCATACGCATCAATGAGCTCTCTGTCATGGCTTATGCAAATCAGCGCCCCATCAAATTTAAAGAGCGCTTCGCCTAGTGCGATAATCGCTTCTAAATCCAAATGGTTAGTTGGCTCATCTAAGACTAAGAAATTCCCCCCCTCTAGCATGAGCTTGGATAAAACCATTCGGTGTTTTTCGCCCCCGCTTAAAGCGTTCACGCATTTTTCTTGTTCTTCGCCATTAAAAAGCATCCTCCCTAAAGCGTTCCTAACCTCAGCGCTTTCAATCTTTTTATTGAAATTAAAAAGCCATTGATACAAGGTCTCTTCCCCGCTGATTTCTTCGCTCACATTTTGAGGGAAATAGCCTTTTGAAACGGTCGCTCCCCATTTCACTACGCCTGTATCTGGCTTTAACTCTTCTACTAAAATTTTACAAAGCGTGGATTTACCCACGCCGTTTGGCCCTATGAGGGCGATCTTGTCTTTAGGCATCACTTTCAAGCTCACTTGATTTAAAACGATTTGCCCATCATAACTTTTAGAGATGTTTTCGCATTCTAAAGCTTCATTACCGATGGTGCGTTTGGGTTTGAAAATAATGCTAGGATCCCTCCTGCTAGATACCGCTAAATTTTGAATGTCTAATTTATCCAGTTGTTTTTGGCGGCTGGTGGCTTGCTTGGCTTTAGAAGCGTTAGCGCTAAAACGAGCGATGAATTTTTCTAGCTCTTCTTTTTCTTTGAGCTTTTTATTGCGTTCGGCCTCTTGCTGTTTAATCATCAAAGTAGAAGCGATATACCAATCGTCATAATTCCCGCTAAATTCGCGCACGCTGTGAAAATCCAAATCTAAAATATGCGTGCATACCGCATTCAAAAAATGCCTGTCATGGCTGATGACTACCATCGTGCCTTCATGGCGTTTGAGGTTGTTTTCTAGCCATTCAATGGCGTTTAAATCCAGATTGTTGGTCGGCTCATCTAAAAGCAAAATATCCGGTTTAGGGAACAAAACTTGAGCGAGAAGGATTTTAAATTTATCGCTGCTTGGCAAGGTTTTCATCAAATCGTTGTGCCTAGAGCTAGGAATGCCTAAATCTTCTAGGATTTTTTCAATCACCACTTCGCATTCATACATGGGATCTTCTTCTACGCAAATGGTTTCTAACTCCCCTAATCTGGCATTCACTTTATCATCGCTCAAATCGCTTTCAATGTATAAGCGCTCTTTTTCTTTGATGGCGTCATACAAACGCTTATTGCCTATCAAAACCGCATCTTTAAGGCTCAAATCTTCAAAAGCGTATTGATCCTGCCCTAAAACCCCCATTCTCATGCCGCTTGTGATGATGACTTCCCCACTGCTACAATCAATGCTCTTGCTTAAAATCTTTAAAAAAGTGGATTTTCCTGCCCCATTAGCCCCAATCAGCCCGTAGCGCTTGTTTTTATCCAGCTTGATATTCACATTCTCAAACAATTTTTTAGTCGCATAGCGTTGCGTTAAGTTGATGGTTTGCAGCATCTTATGATTTCCTTATTTTTTGTGATCAGACTTATAGAAAGCTTATTGTAGCGTTTTCTTTACAATATTGTATCCCTTGCTTATTATGGTTATCTGTAAGATCTTTGACGATCAAATCTTGTCCGAGTTTATTTAATTTTTTCTCTTGATTTTTTATTCAAATTAAGGTAAAAATAATGTTTTAAAGCAAAAAAAGGATCGTGTCATTGAAAATATTTGATTACGAAGACATCCAGCTCATTCCTAATAAATGCATTGTGAATAGCCGTTCAGAGTGTGATACGACCGTTACCTTAGGCAAACACGCATTTAAAATGCCCGTAGTTCCAGCAAACATGCAAACAATCATCAACGACTCGATCGCAGAATTTCTAGCGGAAAATAGCTATTTCTACATCATGCACCGTTTTGATGGAGCAACAAGAATCCCGTTTGTCAAAAAAATGAAGGAACGCCAATGGATCAGCTCCATCAGCGTTGGGGTGAAAAAGGAAGAATATCTTTTTATAGAAGAGTTGGCCAAACAAAAATTAGCACCAGATTATATCACGATCGATATTGCACATGGCCATTCAAATTCTGTCATTGAAATGATCCAACACATCAAAACGCATTTGCCAGAAACTTTTGTGATTGCCGGGAATGTTGGCACACCAGAAGCAGTCCGTGAATTAGAGAACGCCGGTGCTGACGCTACAAAAGTTGGCATCGGGCCTGGAAAAGTGTGTATCACTAAAATCAAAACAGGCTTTGGCACGGGTGGTTGGCAACTAGCGGCCCTTAGATGGTGTGCTAAAGCAGCAAGAAAACCGATTATTGCAGATGGTGGCATCCGCACGCATGGCGATATTGCGAAATCAATACGCTTTGGCGCGACAATGGTCATGATTGGCTCGCTTTTTGCAGGGCATGAAGAATCATCTGGAGAAACAAAAATAGAAAATGGTATCGCATATAAAGAATATTTCGGTTCAGCTTCAGAGTTCCAAAAAGGTGAAAAGAAAAATATTGAAGGTAAGAAAATTTGGATCCAGCATAAAGGATCATTAAAAGATACGCTGATTGAAATGCATCAAGATTTGCAATCTTCAATTTCTTATGCAGGCGGAAGAGACCTTGAAGCGATTCGAAAAGTTGATTATGTTATTGTAAAAAATTCAATTTTCAACGGGGACGCAATCTAAAAAAATTGATGAAACGAAAGCAAAGGCAGAAAAAATAGTCTTCAACTTGTTTTTCAAGCGATTTGCTTTGACTTGGATTTTTGTTGTTTCTTAATCCTTTTTTTATTCTCATCTCGTAGGATCGTTTTCTTTTTAAATTCAAGCGCATAGCCTTTGAATTTAATTTTTACGAGCGAAATGCCTTTCAATGCAATCGCATAAGATGTGGATCATAAGAATGTGCATTTCTTGGATCCGTGGGGTATCATCGCTAGGGACAATCAAAGCGACATCGCTTAAAGGCTTCATTTTCCCCCCATCACGCCCCGCTAAACTAAGCGTTTTCATCCCTAAATCTTTAGCTTTTTCATAAGCTTTCAGGACATTTTTGGAATTACCGCTTGTAGAAATCCCTATCAAAACATCGTTTTTTACCCCCAACGCTTCCACTTGTCTGGCAAACACTTCTTCATAACCATAATCGTTCGCAATGGCGGTAAGAGCTGAGGTATCCGTGCTTAAACTTAAGGCGCTCAAGCCTTTCCTTTCCAATTTATAGCGCCCAGTCAATTCAGCGGCAAAATGTTGCGCATCGCTAGCGCTCCCCCCGTTACCGCAAATAAGGATTTTCCCTTGATTTTCTAAAGTTTCTATCAAAAGATGAACGCTTTGTTTTAACGCTTCTTGCAAATTCTCTAAACTTTTTTCTAACGCTTCCTTATGGGCTAAAAATTCTTTTTTAATTAAACCATCAATCATTGCATGTCCTTTTAATTTTTTCTATGATAGCGCTCGTGGAATAACCTTCTTCAAACTCCATCAAGCGGGTTTCTTTAGCAAACTCGCTCCCTACGACTTCTTGATTGAGATAGTCCGCTCCCTTGACTAAAATATCAGGCCTTAGGGCTTGAATCAATTTGATTGGTGTGTCTTCTTCAAACACCACGACATAATCCACGCAAGACAAACTCGCCAAAAGAAACGCTCTGTCTTTTTCGCTCACTATGGGGCGTTTATCCCCCTTAAGCCTTTTAATAGAAGCGTCGCTATTTAACCCCACAATGAGAATATCCCCTAAAGCTTTAGCCTTTTGCAAATAACTCGCATGCCCTTTATGGAGGAGGTCAAAACAGCCATTGGTGAAAACGATTTTTTGCTGATCTAAAGTTTCTAACAGCTTTTCTAAAGAAAGGATTTTAGGGTGCGTTTGGTTTAAAATCAAAGCGATTTCTTCTAAACTCGCTAACGCGCTCCCCATTTTACCCACCACCACCGCCGCAGCCGCATTGGCAAACTCGCAAGCATCTTTTAGGCTCTTTGATTCTAATAAAGAAAGCGTTAAAGACGCGATCACCGTATCGCCTGCCCCCGTTACATCATAAACTTCTTTAGCGATAGTGGGGCAATTGACTAACTCGCCTTTTTCTAAAAAAGCGATGCCTTGTTCGCTCAAGGTTACTAAAGGCATAGCGATTTGATAAGTTTCTTTTAAGATTTGGAGCGCTTTTGATAAATTCGCATGGCTGTCTAATTTCAAATGGAGCGCTTGCTCTAATTCAGCGCGATTAGGCGTGATCAAACTCGCATGGGAATATTTGCTATAATCCTTTCCTTTAGGGTCGCATAAAATGAGCTTGTGGTGTTTGTTGGCTAGAGCGATCATTTTTTGAGTGAGTTCAAAATCCAACACGCCCTTATTGTAATCTGAAAGGATAACGCCATCTATTTCTTTAATTTTTTCTGTGAAAAAATCTAAAAGTTTTTTTCTTAAATCAGCGTTTAAGGGGTCTTTGATTTCCTTATCCACGCGCACGATTTGCTGGTTTTGCGCGATGATGCGCGTTTTAAGCGTGGTGCAACGGGTTTTATCTATTAAGACGCCTGAAGTGTCAATCCCTCTTGTTTTTAAAGCGCTAATGAAATGCTTGCCCTCTAAATCATCGCCCACTACCCCACATAAAAAAACTTTAGCTTTTAAAGAGGTAAGGTTATTAGCCACATTGGCCGCTCCGCCTAAATTCTTGCTTTCTTTTTTGACTTCTAAAACAGGCACAGGGGCTTCAGGCGAAAGCCTTTCGCTCTTCCCCCACAGGTAATAATCAGCGATCAGATCGCCTACGACTAGGATTTTTTTCATGCGTGCTGTTCTTTAAAAACCGCATGGATATGGGGCAAATAATCTTTAATACCGCTTTCTAAATCGTATAAAGGGGTGTAATCCAAATCCAAAATAGCAGGTTCAATGTGTGCTTGGGTGTGCTTTTGGAAGAAGCAGTAAGGGTTTTTGATATAAGTTACTTTAAAATCCCCTAAATGCTCTTTTAAAATGCTAACGATTTCATTATAACTTCTGGCTTGGGAATAACCCACATTATAAACCCCGCTTTTTTGAGCCTTCATCGCTTTCACATTCGCTTGGATCACATCTTCAATATAGACAAAATCCCTTAATTGCTCGCCAAATTCAAAAAGTTTGACTTCCTTAAACGCCATTACGCCTAAGGCGAGTTGCAAGATCATAGAAGCGGTTTTCTCTTTATAAAATTCCCTAGGCCCATAGACATTAAAATACCTTAAGCCCACTTGAATATTGTCATTTGAATGGGAGAGGACCAA
Source organism: Helicobacter pylori (assembly GCF_030323545.1). NCBI lineage: Bacteria > Pseudomonadati > Campylobacterota > Epsilonproteobacteria > Campylobacterales > Helicobacteraceae > Helicobacter > Helicobacter pylori. The sequence continues at coordinate 1,063,032 of NZ_CP122954.1, forward strand.
TTCGTCCATGCAAAGCTTGGAAAAGCCATAAACGTTTTCAGGGCTTTCGTTTGAGCCTACCACATTGGGGGCTTTGGTGTTGCCATAAACGCCCGCTGAAGAAGCGTAAACCACTTTAGCCTTTTTTGAGCGAGCGATTTCTAAAAGGTTTAAAAAAGCCTGATAATTGGTTTTCATCACTAATTCTTGATCCAGCATGGTCGTATCAGAAACAGCGGCTTGGTGGAACAAATAATCAAAATGCAATTTTTCTAAACGCCTTAAATCTAAGGGGTTATTAATATCAGCTACAATCACCTCACCCTTAAAACCGATTAAATTCTTAAAATGCCCTAAAGAACTGGGGCGGTTATTATTAAAGAGCGTGTTACTGCGAAACTTATCTAAAATGATTACTTTAGCTTTAGGGTGGTTCTCTTGAAAATAAAAGGCTAAATTACTACCCACAAAGCCAGCCCCACCGGTGATTAAAATGGTTTGATTTTCTAATTCATCATCAATATAACGCATCACTATCCTTATTTAATCCAATTGATCATCTCTTTAAGATCTTTACATTGTATCCAAGAATGAGAAGTTTTTACAAAATTTGTGGCCAATAAAAGGTTTATTTTAACTTTAGCGTTCAAGCCGGCTAACATGTCACTCTCCTTATCGCCTATCATAAAAGATTGCTCCAAGCAAATTTGATGCTCTTTAGCGGCTTGCAAAATCAAAGAGGGCTTTGGCTTCCTGCAAGCGCAATTTTCTTCTGGGGCGTGCCTGCAAAAATAGATGCCATCCAAATTAAAACCTAATTCTTTGAGCAAGCTTTCTTGGAGGTATTCGGTGAGTTGTTCAAAATCTTTAAGGGTGTAATAGCCCCGGTTGATCCCAGATTGGTTGGTGATTAAAAGCAGTTTGTAGCCTAAAGATTTCGCATGGTTTAGTAATTCAAAAATCCCTTTTTGAAACTCAAAATCTTTTTTTTGACTCACATAGCCTTTATCAATATTGATAATGCCGTCTCTGTCCAAAAAAAGGGCTTTGTTAGTGTTCATGCGAATGCGTTTCCTTATGATCATGCTGAGTGGTGTTGTTTTGATGATGCATCACATGAGACATTTTGTGGTTAATGAGCATGATCCCCATATAAAGGACATAAAGCCCAAAAACCCCCATTAAACCTTTAGACAAAAGATTGAAAAATTTCCTGTAAGAAATGGAAATTTTGCTTAAAAAAACCCCCATTAAAAACAACGGCACGCTGGTGCCAAGCCCAAAAGAAAGGCCTAGCATCGCTCCCATAAACGCGCTATGACTGAGAATCACGCTCGCTAAAAACGAATACACCATCATGCAAGGTAAAAACCCGTTCAGCACGCCTAAAAAATACAGCCCTAGAATGTTTTGAGATTGCAAGGTTTTTTTCATCAAAAAAGAGATGAAAGGGATTTGAAAGCTTAATTTTTCCACTTTAGCTCCCAAGAGCGCTAAAAGGATTAAAACAACTCCCATACTCATCAATAAAACACCCCTAAAACCCATGCTCACACTAAGACTATGCCCTAAACCTGCCACTATAGCCCCTAAAAGCATGTAGGTGCTGATCCTCCCTAAATTATAAAGGGCATGGCAAGTGAGCTGGTAAGAAAAGCTCGTAACTTTAGAAAATCTTATTTGACTAAACGCGCTCACAATCCCCCCACACATGCCCACACAATGCCCTAAAGACATGCTCAAAGCGGCTAAAAACATGCCCAAAAAACTCAAATTCTGCATCATTTGCATTCTAGTATCCCTGCTTTTTTAAGAGCGATTTCCATCCCATCAAAAACCAAGCGCTCCTTGCAAACAGAATGGGGTAAAAACGCGCTCAAATACTTCGCATCGCCCCCACAAAGATAGATTTTTTGATTTTTGGCTAAATGTTGGATACAAGAGATGACGCTTAAAATCATGCCGTAATTCACAGCGTCTCTAGTGTTTTTAGGTAAAACTTCTAAAGAATCTAAGGCCTTGAAAGGTTGATCTAAGATTTTAGCGCTTTTTTTATACGCATGGGTATATTGGGCTAAACCGGGTAAAATACACCCTCCTAAATGCCTGCCCTCTTTAATTAAATCAATCGTAATCGCGCTCCCAGCATCCACCACCACGCCATTATTTACCGCTAAACACGCCATTTGCCGGTCTATCCCAAGCCCTATATAGTCGGTTTCTAAATGAAAAAATCCTGCAATATTTTTAGCGTTAGGGTAACAATCCAAAAGGGCTTTTTCATTTTCTTCATTCACGCTAATGTAAAAAATTTCCTTTTGAATACCCAAACGCTTTAAATCTTCTTTAGCGCTTGAAAAGAGCTGATAGTTTTGCACGAAATGGATGCGCGTATTGCCTATATCGCATAAAACCAGGTTTTTCAAATCTGTAAAAGATTGCCTAGCTGACATAGGCCTACTTCTTATTCATTTCTAAAGCTTTTCTTTTTTCTTCAAGCTCTTTTTCATCTCTTTCTTGCTGCTCTTTCGCTCTTTGTTCAAATTCTCTCGCTCTTTGTTCGGCTTTGGCTTTTTTCTTTTCTTCTTTCAAGCGGCGTTTTTCTTCTTTAGAATTTGGTTTTTTCTCTTCTTTAGAAGCGTTGTTCTCTTTAGGAGCGTTTTTGTTTTCTTGATTTTCTTTTACACCTTTTTGGATAGCGTTATTTTGATTGTCAATAGGCTCCATATCACGCCTTCTGGTTTTAACTTCTTCTTCTTCAAACCCGCTATTTCTTGGCTTAACTTTGTTTTCTTCTAAAGGCTTTTCTTTAACTTTATGCCTTTCTTGCAAATAAATGGGAGTGTTTCCTTTTTCGCCTTTTTGAGATTTTTTAGATGCCGGTTTTTCCACAACGGGATAAAGTTTTGGTTTAAAATCATTATAATCTAAATAGTAGCGATCATAATACACCCGATTTTTATCATAAAACACCCCTTTATCCAAACGATTAGATGAAAAAAACTTAAAACTGCCTATAGTTGGCGTTTTATAGACATTATACGAATCAAAATCATTCAAATCCACTTCTATCACATACCCACGCTTTTCTAAAGAATACAATTTATTATGGTTTAATACAATCGTATTGAGCGAAGCAAAGGGCAGTTTCACGCTGTTTAATTCCCTCAAACTCTTATCCATTTGCAAAATCTGCCCGTCTAAAGTCAGCACGTATAAAGTCCCCTTATCATAAAGCAAATCCACAATATCCCCATCATAGTTGAACTCTTGACCGCTCACGACTGAGAGTATCCTTTTCCCTGTAGAAGCGATCATGTTATTGCCATCTACGATAAGGTAAGTGATATTGTTAAAAAACTTATCGCTGCTGATAACAATGTTTCTAATAGGCGTAGGGTTTCCATGCACATAATCCACGACCAACAAGCGCCCATCTAGCATAGGGAACACCACGACCGTATCCATAAAAATAGGCATTGCCATTAAAGAATTGATCGTGGCGCTTGGGGAACCTTTCTCACTAAAAAGCAATTTTTGAGAAGTGATGTCGTATAAATTCGCTGAATTGTCCGCTAACACCACCGCTAAAAGATTCCCTTTAACGCTCGCGCTCAAGGCAAAAGTTTCCAAAGGAATAATGATGGATTTCTGGCTGGCGTTAGGGTTACTGCTAATCAATTCCACTTGATGGCAGACTTTATCTTGGACTTCTGCTTCAACGCCCTTTAATTTCAATTCCGTTTCTTCAGTCTTAGCCACCTTGCTTTTGCTTGTTTTTTTATCAATCTTGTTCAAACAATCTTGAGCAAGGATGAAAAACCCTTGACTCTCATTTAAAAAACTGCTTTCGTAATTGAAATTCTTACCGATTCTTAGCTGCGTTAAACCTTTATCGCCTATAACCGCTCCATTTTTCAAAATGGCTCCATAACGATTAGACGAAACGATGCTTTCTTGCAAATGGTTAGGGAAATACGCTTCGCCTTTAATTTGGTGTTTAGCGGGTTTGAAGTATTTTCTCATGTTACAGCCGCTAAAGACAATTAGGGCTATGAGTAAGATTAAAAATGGTTTGTTCATCAAATCAATGCGTTCCTTGAATGGTTTCTTTTTTTAGATTAGTTGGTTTGGAAGGGTTTTGTTGAATATCTTCTAACATTCCATAATGTTTTAAAACAGAGATTATAGCATAGAGTGAAGAACTTAGAGGGATAGTGGATAAACTTTGATGCGCTTTTTTGATCGCGTCTTTAGAATTTTCTTCATACAACAAGTTCACTTCTTGTAAAGCGCTCATTTCTTTAAGAATGGGGCTTTTTTCAAGCAAGTTTTTATCTCTAGAGAGCGATGCGTAAGAATATTTGGCAAACGCTTTAACGACTTCATTAGAAGATTGCGAAAGCCTTTTAAACTCGTTTGCATCGTTTCTCTCACTCGCTCTGGCGAACTGATACAAGTCATACAACTCTGGGGCGACTTCTTTCAATCTTTTTTGCAAAGCTATATTATTAGGACTCTCTAGCACTTCATTATAAATTTGAGTGATCCGCTCTCTAGTTTGCTCATGCTTATAATCTTGTAATTTTGTATCCCCTAAATAAGCGATGAAAGCCACCACGATAAACAACAACACCCACTTGTAGCGTTTGAAAAACTTTTCTAATCTAAACGCTCCTTCTAAAAGCTTTTCATCGCTTTTAAATTCGTTTTTAACTTGCTCTAAATTTTCCTTAATACTCATGCCTTACTCACTCCTGTGCTGCCAAAGCCCCCACTACCCCTTGAAGTTTCATCTAATTGTTCGCATTCTATAAATTCGGCTTTATAAGTTTTTTGAACCACCCCTTGAGCGATCCTATCCCCTACTTGAACTTTAAAATCTTTATCGCTCAAATTCGCTAAAATGACCTTAATTTCGCCCCTATAATCATTATCCACCGTGCCAGGAGAATTTAACACCATCACCTGATGATTCAAAGCCAAGCCGCTACGGGTGCGCACTTGCAATTCATACCCCACTTCTAAAGACAAACAAATCCCTATTTTCACCAAGCCCACGCTATGAGATTTGATCATTACTTCTTCTACAGCATGCAAATCAAAGCCTGAAGAACCCTCGGTTTGGTATTTAGGGATAAGGGCGTTTGGGTGGATTTTTTGGATTTTAATTTTCATCAAAACAAATCTCTTTATAATAAATGTCTAAAATTTCAAAATCGCTCTCGCCATTAGGCAATTGAATGCTCACCGCATCGCCCTTGCTCTTACCTATCAAACTCTTAGCGATCGGCGAACCAAAAGAGATTAACCCTTTAGCTGGATCGCTCTCCACGCTCCCTACTATCGTGTAAGAAAACTCTTTATCGTTATCCAAATTAAGGATTTTAATCGTGCTGCCAAAACTCACTTTATTATGGGCTAAAACGCTCGGATCAATCACTTGAGCGTTGGCGACAATTTCGCTTAAATCCACGATCCTCGCTTCAATGAAGCGTTGTTTTTCTTTAGCGGCATGGTATTCAGCGTTTTCTTTCAAATCCCCATGCCCCCTAGCAATATCAATTTCTTTCACAATATTAGGCCGTTCCACCTCTTTTAATTGCTTCAATTCCGCGCAAATTTTATTGTATCCATGCATACTCATAGGTTCTTTATTCATTTAATCTCCTAAGCTTATTCAGTAGAGATTATAGTAAAAATTAAGTTAAATTCAGCAAAAAAGCCATTTCATTAGCGACTTTTCTCGCGCTCCCACTGGCTAAATATTCCCTTAATCTCAAACTTTCTTTAAAATAGCGCTCTCTGTCCATTTCTTTATACGCTTTTAACAAACCCTCTACGCTCAAAAAATGCTGGATCAATTCCGGGTGTAATTGGCTCTCCCCAAGCCCTGGAGTTTCATTATTTAAGGCGTTATAAAAGATATTCGCTAAACCTATATAATGCAAATTGACAAGCATTCTAGCGATCAAAAAATCCATCGTTTTAGCCCTATACGCTAACACAAAAGGCGTGCCAATCAAAGCGGCCTCTAAAGTCGCTGTGCCGCTGCAAATGAACGCAAATTCCGCTTCAAATAAACTTTTATGCGCATCATAAGAAATTTCAAACAATTCAATGTCTTCTCCATAAAGGGCTTTCAAATCCAACCCCTTAAAGAAACTCGGCACGACCAGCACACGCCTTTTAAACCCTTCGTTTTGTTCTAAAATTTGAGCCGCTTTGACAAACAAAGGGAACATTTTAACGATTTCGCTTTTTCGGCTTCCTGGCATAAACACTAAAGTTTCGCCCTTAATATCTTTTTTATAGTATTTAATTTCATCTAATAAAGGGTGTCCTACATATTGAGCCTTTTTTTGGTAATAGCCCACTTCAAAAGGCAAAATCGCTCCCAAAAAATCGCAGTATTTTTCAAGGCTTTTAGCGCGCCATTTTTTCCATGCCCAAACTTGCGGTAAAATATAATACATGATTTTTTTATGCGGATCTTGTTTTTTGATTTTTTTGGCTAGAGGGATATTGAAAGAAGAAGAATCCATTAAAAGCACCATATCCGCTTGTTTGGCTAATTGAACCATTTCTTTATGGGCTTTGAGTAAAAACCCCAAACGGCCTATCACATCTCTAAAACCCATGATAGAAAATTCCCTAGGGCTATAGAGTGCGTCTTTGCCTTCAAACACGCCAATAAAACGATAATCTTTAGGCAAATTGCGGCGTAATTCCTCTAAATGCGCATTAGAACTCGCTTCTAAAGCGCTCACTAAAATCGTGGGCATTATTTGTCTTTCAAAAGGTTTTGGACTTGATAGAGCTTGATTTCTTTATGCAAATCCCTTAATTCAATTTTGAGCAACGAATTTTCAAAATCTTTTTTAGAGAGATGGTTTTTTAAAAGCCTGTTTTCGCGCAAAACGCTGCGGTATTGCAAATAAAGCCCTTCATCAAACACGCGCTTGCTTGGTTTTGCCATTATAACCTGATTGTCATTAGTGTGAACCTCCACTTCTTCAAGGGCTTTAGGGAAAATCACATCCTCTTCTGTATTTTGCGTTTCTTTGTTTAAGCGGAAGTTTTCTTTTTCTAATTTTTTTTGATAGATTTCTTGCTTCAAACCTTTTAAAGCGCTCTTTTTCTTACGCAAGATTTCTTGGACTTGCTTCAATTCCAAACGGGTTTTTTTTAAAACTTCTCTGGTGTCTTTAATTTCTTGCTGGTAAGCGTTCAATTCTTCTTGCATCGGTTTTTATTCCGCTAACATTTCTAAAGACAACAAACGCATTTCATTGCCTTGAGTGATAATGACATTCTTGCTGTGGCATTTCTCACACACCCCATAATCTAGCGCGTTAGGCTTAAAAACATACGAACAATCCTTGCATTCTAATTCAACCTTTTCATCTACAATGTCTAAAACAGCGTCTTTACACACCAAAGATTCTTCTCTAAAAGTCTCAAACGCGCTCACAAACAAGCTCTTATCCATAGCGCTTCTTTCACCAATACCGACCACAACTCTTTCAATCTTATGGGCTTGATTTTTCTTCGCATGCTCTTCGCAAAGAGCGATTAAAGAAGAAACGACCGAGTATTCATGCATGCTAAACCTTAATCTTTAAATTAGCCCCTATTATATTGTATTAGAGTAATCTTTTAGTTTATTGCTTAAGATTCAATAGGGTGTTAAGGATTTGATCGGATGTGGTTACCGCTTTAGAGTTCGCTTGAAACCCCCTTTGAACCACAATCAAATTCGTTAAGCTCCGGCTCAAATCCACATTACTAGACTCTAGTTTAGATCCTGAAATCGAACCCCTACGCCCCGTATTAGCCGCGCCGATTAAGGCTTGCCCTGAGTTTCCGGTTTGAGAAAAGACATTCCCGCCTAAAGCCTGTAAGCCCGCATCGTTAGCGAAATTCGCTAAAGCCACTTGAGCGAGCGCTAAAGTCCTGCCATTACTGAACGCTCCTAAAAGCACCCCGTCTGAATCAAAGCGGACATCCATCAAATCGCCCGCTTGATAGCCGTTTTGCTCAATCGCATAAGTTTCAGAAATCTTATCCACGCTCGTTAGCCCATCAAAACTCCCTGAGGAACCAAAGGCCAAATTGATGCGTTGGGGGGCATCAGCGCCATTTTTAGGATCAAATTGCAAAAGAGGCGGGTTCATGCCTGCAAGCGATCCGTCGTTATTGAAGCGCAAACGGCCTCCCTCAAACACATTAGGCCTAGCCGCTGACCCCCCTACTAATTCCCCAGGCTCAGGCACGATCACCCTAAAATTCCATTCCGCTCCCCCACTCCTATAAAACTCAATGCGCATGGCGTGTTTAGTGCCTAAGCTGTCTATCACATCAATGCTTGTCGCATGCGTAGCGTGGGTGAATTTAGAACTGCTCGCTGACGCTCCCCCTTCAATCAAAGAAGCGGTATTAAGCCCTTTCATCGCGTTTTTAAACAAAACATTGTTCGTTACGCTGTCTGAAGAATACCCGCTCACAAAGATATTAAGATTTTCTTTAATGACATTTTTATTGTCTTTATTATTGATTTCAAACATGCCGTATTGATTGATTGTAACCCCTATAGAAGCGGCTGAGTCCTGGTAATTGTCCGCTAAACTAGGATCTTTAACGATATTAGCGTCGTGCTGGATTAAGGCGCGCAAGTCTTCAGTGGTCCTAAACTGCCCAATATCCGCATTAGGGCTAATAGAATGCGTGTAGCTGTATTTGAAAGCCGTTACATCTTTATCGCCGTCTAAAAAGTTAGCGAACGCTCCGGTCCCAGCTTGAGTAACCACAATGTTTTTAAGCTTTTCATCGCCGTCTAATTCATTAGTGTTTTCCAAACGCAATTGCTTGCCGTCCAAATAAGCTTCAATGCCTGTTTGGCTTTTGACCGCATTGATCGCATTTTTGGCTGCCACTAAGCTTGAAGTCCTACTCACCGCTGAATCGTTCGTGAAAGAAATCTTAACCCCATTCAACTCAAGCGTGCTGTTTTCTGCAGAAGGGAGGATGTCTTTAACCATTTTCGCGCTCTTATAGCTCACCCAGATCCCTTGGTTTTCATTCAATAAAAGAGCGTCGCCATCTTCATTGTATAAAGAGCCCATGTCTTCGGCGACTTGAGCAAGATTCGTGCCTGAATCATACACCGGATTAATGCCATCTGAAGGGGTTTTAGCTGAAGAATCCAAAGCAAATATCGCCGCTGTTTGATCGGCATGCCTTCCAGCGTTTAAATTCGCCCTCATAGAAATGCGGTTACTCGCTCTAGCTGGCATCACCATTCCTGGATCAATTCTAATGTTTTCTAAAGGACCGGTATTATCCACTTTTAAAGCGTCCGTATCGCTCCCTTTATTGCCGGTATCGCTCCCGTTTCTCACCCACCCTTGCACCACAAGCCCGCCGGTGGTAACCAAACTCCCTTGCGAGTCAAAAAGGAACTCCCCATCTCTAGTGAAATTGCGCGTGATCCCCCTATCAGGGCTAATGATGAAAAAGCCATCGCCTTGAATCGCTAGATCGGTTTTGACATCTGTGTTTTGGATATTGCCTTGTGAAAAGATTTTAGTCGTCGCATCCACGCCTACCCCAAGCCCCACAGAAAAGTCATTCTGCCCTGCTAACCCGTTTTTATAGGGTGCGGTAGCGATGAGTTTGACTTGAGAGAGCATATCCACAAAAGAAGCCCTAGAATATTTAAACCCAGTGGTATTCACATTCGCAATATTATTACTCTCAATATCCAAAGCGATTTGGTGGGCTTGCATCCCATTGACACCAGACCATAAAGACCTAAGCATGGTTATCCTTTAATGTAAAGAAATTCAATCTATGCCAAATAAAGCAAAAGTTGTTCCTAAATAGCTTTTTAGAATGATTGATTGCGGATTTTAAATTTTGTTAATCAAAAAGATCAGTCAAATTCATAAAAAAATAGGGGGTTTTGTAACACTACCCCCATAACGCTTTTTAAAGGTTGTCGCTCAAATTTAAGAATCTACCTTAACGCAAAATCGCGCATTCATGATCTTGAATCTCTTCGGCTGAAGCGCGATTGGAAGTTAATGGGTTAAATCGTGTCGCTAACAAGACAAAGGAGTTATCGCTTTGTTGCACCACCGCCACGCCATAGTCTCCCATGCGTTTACGCGCGTTAGGCATATCTTTGGCAAGCATGATAAAGGGGCTTTTTTGCGCCAATTCGCTTTCTGTTACCCGACGCACCAAATATTTATGCCCGTTCAAGCCACCTGATAATGGCGACCAACGGCTGTTGATTTTTTTTAGATTATTATCCAGCTGTTTGCGTGCTTCAAGGCTAATACAAGAGATATGGATATGAAAATGGTTTTGCGATCGCCCCTTATGAGAGTTAATCGTCAAAGAAATCGCACTATCAGGAATGGGTTTGCCGTATTTTTTACCCATAAAGTCCCGCGCTTGCCAGGATAAATAAAAAAAGTTAGGCGTTGAAAGGTCAAGCAACAAAGGGCTTTCAATACCGCTAATGTGAGTTGTTGGCATCAACAAATATTGCAACGGGCCGTTAATATCTTTTAAAACCACATAGCCGGCATCGGGTTTGACTTCTATGCATGGCGAAGGATTCTGATTTTTTTCATAATTGGGCAAACATTTCTCAAAAACAATCTTACGCAACACATTTGGATCTTTAGCGTTTAAACTCATAACAGCGATAGCTACCACCGCTAAAAAAAGAAAGCCCGCTTTTTTCATCTTTTTTGCTCCTTGTTTTTAATGAGAGTTTTTACAAACCCTCTTGCTATTTTTCTATAATAGTGGTCAAAAGCTTTAATCATTATGATTATTTTAACGAATTTTAATTTATTAATAACTTTTAGTAACCTATTTTTAAAAAGAGCTTTTTGAACACTAACCAGAAAAAACTTAAATTGATGGCATTAAAAATGCTAAAAGAATTTTTTAAAATATTAAATAGCTTGCGCTAAGCAGGTGATAATTTTTCGTCATGCGATTTTATGGGGTTGATACTTATCACAATAAAGCGTTTTATAACCTTGATTTAGGTAATATCATCATCCTAATACCACAATAAGGACAACTATCATGCAAGATTTACCCCCATGCCCTAAATGCAGCGACGCCTACACCTACCATGATGGCGTGCAATTGGTTTGCTCTAGCTGTTTGTATGAATGGAATGAAAATGAAGCTAATGATGAAGAATTGATCGTTAAAGATTGCCACAATAATCTTTTACAAAATGGGGACTCGGTCATTCTCATTAAGGATTTAAAGGTTAAAGGCTCATCTTTAGTGCTTAAAAAAGGCACCAAAATCAAAAATATCAAGCTTGTCAATGGCGATCACAATGTGGATTGTAAAATAGAAGGGCAGAGCTTGTCTTTAAAGTCTGAATTCCTCAAAAAAGCTTAGGAAAATACAAAAGCTTAAGAGTGAGAAAAGCTTAGTGGCTTTTTGAGCTTGTAAAGTCATTTTTTAGAAAAAATCAACTTATCTAGCTTGAAAAAAATCACCGCTCCAATGGTTTGCCCCAAGAAAAGATTGAGCCACAACGGAAAATTGAAATAATAGAAAATCTCCATAAAAGGCAGCATCACCAATGCGCTCAACATCCACCTAAGCCAATAAACCAAAAACAGCTTAGAAGCGTATTCTGTGCCAAGTTTCTTAAAAAATTCTCGCATAAAGACAACCCTTTAAACCCTTTTTGCAAACTCTCCCTAAAAAGGAAAGCCCGCTACCAAGGAATATTTCTAAATTTCATGCCTTTAGACAATCGTATAGGACACTCTTTTTTCAAAAAGTTTGCTCTCGTAATTGCCTAAATCCCTACCATCCACAAGGGCGAAAGCATCGCCAAAAGTCGCCAACAAAGCAGAATCTAACTGCATGTCTTTATGGCGATTCAATGGGATAAAAACTTCCTTGTGATTATTTTGAAAATCAAACGCTAGAAATGAATCTTTCAAATACACTTCTACCCTAGGAGCGTTTTTCACTACGCTGTTTTGACCCAGTTTCAAGCCTTGCACTTCAGCGCTTTTAATCCCACACGCATGGCATAAGGACACAAACATGCTCTCTTGTGAAATGGTTGCAAACCAAGGCAAACTCTCACGCTTAGGCAAATTTTCTTTACCCTCTAAAGCCTTCTGTCTCTTAGGCATCTCATGCTTGATAAACGCATAAAAATTACGAACGCTTTCTTTAGGGGTTGTTCCCTTGAGCTGGTTGGCAATGTTAGCCACGCTCGCATCGTCTCTTTCATAACGCCCCATTGCTACAAAATCGCTCGTTTCAAACAAACGCTCATTCAATTGATAGCTAGCGATCTCATAAGACAAATGGACTTGCTTTTTTTGAGCGCTTTTTAAAAAATCCACTTGCAAATAAGGCACCCCAAAATTGAGCATGCTTTTATAGCTGGCATGATTGCCTTGTAAATGCACATTGCTCGCTACAACACTTGGCATGGGAATGAAAAGCGAAGTGTGTTCTGCAGAATCAAAATCAATGCTGTATTGAGCTTCTATTTTATATTTTGCAGCACTCCCTTTGCTTTCTTCTGCCTGCAAAATCTGCACTCCTAAAACAGCACCTGTAGCGCCTAAAGCAGTCGTTTTAATAAAATCCCTTCGTTTCATAACTATAACTCTTTATTGTAATTTTTAAATTCGTTGAATGAATGAAAAAGTAGGACACACCACCAAAGGATTGATGAGTATCCAAAAACCTAAATTTTGAAAGACAAAGCACTCCTAAAAAATAAGAACGCTTAAAGAAAAGGGTTACTTTTTCTTTTTTGTGTGGTGCATGTCTTTTCCATGCATGTCTTTCATCATTTTTTGGTGTTTTTCAAGAGCTTTTTTAACTCCCTCAGCGTATTTGGGGTCAGCTTTCTTGAAATGCTCCAATTGCTTATCCACAATTTCCTTATGGGTAACATGAGCTAAAGACTCTCCAATAGTGTCATGCAACCTTTCTTTTTCATCAGCTGGCAATGAGCGGTAGTAATCACCTGGTTGGGTGTAGTAATCGCTATCATCAGCTCTATAATCCCAATTCCACACTTCAAACTCTTTCTCAATATGAGCTAAGTTGAACTTAGGATCCCTCGCGCTCTTATCTTCTTTATAGCCAGGCAATGAGCTAGGCGTATAGTTTTGTAAAGAGCCGTAATACCCGTTTTGCATGTAACCATCTCTGCTAGAAGAGTGGAACGGGCATCTTGGTTTGTTAACCGGTATCTGAGGATAATTAACCCCTAAGCGGTAGCGGTGTGTGTCTCCATAAGAGAACAAGCGTCCTTGTAACATCCTATCAGGGCTATAGCCAATTCCAGGAACGACATTAGCCGGAGTGAATGCCGCTTGCTCCACTTCTGCGAAATAGTTTTCAGGATTTTTATTCAACTCTACAATGCCCACTTCCATCAATGGATAATCTTGGAGATACCAAATTTTAGTCACATCAAACGGATGGAATCGATACTTTTTAGCATCTTCTTCTGGCATCACTTGAATGCTCAATTTCCATTTTGGGAAATCCCCTCTAGCGATCGCATCGAATAAATCCCTTTGATTGGAATCAGGATCATGCTTTCTGATTTCTGCGGCTTCTTCATTAGTCAAGTGCTTAACGCCTTGCATGGTGTGAAAGTGGAATTTCACCCAAAAGCGTTCGCCTTTCGCGTTGATGAGACTGAAAGTGTGGCTGCCAAAACCATCCATGTGGCGGAAAGATTTAGGAATCCCCCTATCGCTCATAACCCATGTTACTTGGTATAAGCTTTCAGGAACATTGCTCCAAAAATCCCATACCATGTCAGGATTAGGCAAATTGGTTTGAGGATCTCGTTTTTGAGTGTGGATGAAATCAGGGAATTTGATCGCATCACGGATAAAGAAAACAGGCGTGTTGTTCCCTACTAAATCCCAGTTACCTTCTTCAGTGTAATACTTCATCGCAAAACCTCTAGGGTCTCTCACTGCATCCGCACTGCCTCTTTCGCCAGCCACAGTAGAAAATCTGAAAAAGCATTCTGTTTTTTTGCCCACTTTAGAGAAAATTTTCGCTTTAGTGTATTTAGTGATGTCTTTAGTCACGGTGAAAGTGCCATAAGCTCCGCTTCCTTTAGCATGCACCACCCTTTCAGGGATCCTTTCTCTGTCAAACGCCGCTAATTTTTCCAAAAACCAAGTGCTTTGTAATAAAACAGGACCTCTAGGGCCAGCCGTAATCACATTATTGTCATCCCAAACGGGAGCGCCAAAAGCAGTGGTTTGTTTCACATCTTTATTAACCATCTTTTTTCCTTTATTTGATTTTAAATCTTCGTAATCTGACACCAAGCCGATTACTTGTGGTGATTATCACATAATTTGTTATACAAAGACTAACAAGATTCAATTTCCTTAAAAAATCCTTTTTTTAAGAATAAAAAAACCCCTTAAGTATTTCTATTTGTAACAATTAATGAAAATAAGAAAGATTAAAAACAAAATTTTATTTTTAATCTGGTTTTAATAATAATTATTATACTATTCTATCTCAATGTTTTAGTGGATTTTGTTTTTTTTTTTTTTTGATTTTTATTTTTTGAATTTTTAGATTAAGGAGAGTTGTTGGATGTTTTTAAGATCATACCCAAAGCTTAGATACGCTTTGTGTTTCCCCCTACTCGCTGAGACTTGCTATAGCGAGGAGCGCACTTTAAATAAGGTTACCACCCAAGCTAAAAGGATTTTCACTTACAACAATGAGTTTAAAGTAACTTCTAAAGAATTGGATCAGCGCCAAAGCAATGAAGTCAAAGACTTGTTTAGGACTAACCCTGATGTGAATGTGGGCGGAGGGAGTGTGATGGGGCAGAAAATCTATGTGAGAGGCATTGAAGACAGGCTTTTAAGGGTTACAGTGGATGGGGCTGTGCAAAATGGCAATATCTACCACCACCAAGGCAACACCGTGATTGACCCTGGCATGCTCAAAAGCGTGGAAGTTACCAAAGGCGCGGCTAATGCGAGCGCGGGGCCAGGAGCGATTGCGGGAGTGATTAAAATGGAGACTAAAGGAGCGGCTGATTTTATCCCTAGGGGGAAAAATTATGCTGCTAGTGGGGCGGTGAGTTTTTATACCAATTTTGGCGATCGAGAGACTTTCAGATCGGCTTATCAAAACACGCATTTTGATATTATCGCTTACTATACGCACCAAAACATCTTCTATTATAGAAGCGGCGCTACAGCGACAAAAAACCTTTTCAAACCCACACAAGCCGATAAAGAGCCAGGAACTCCTAGCGAGCAAAACAACGCTTTGATTAAAATGAATGGTTATTTGAGCGACAGAGACACGCTCACTTTCAGCTGGAACATGACACGAGATAACGCTACACGCCCTTTAAGGAGTAACGCTATAGGGTTAGCCTATCCTTGTGAAGCCCCTTTTAGCCCTGATAGTTCTCAAGGGTGTCCTAATGTGTTAGATAGTTTCACAAGGTATTTGTATCACTCTATTAATAGCGCTAACAATCTTTCCTTACAATACAAAAGGGAAGCGGGAAATTCTTTTGGCGACCCACGATTGGATTTTACCCTTTATACAAGCATTAGAAACGCTCAGTTTGATCCTCTATTTGATCCTAATGGCGTTTATGCTAGATTCCCCACTTCTTTAGCGAGTGCATGGGAAAAAGAAAATTACCCATGCGTGGAAGGCGGGTATTGCACCCCAAGCTTTTCAGATGTGGATAAACCAAGCTCACAACCTAGGGATTTGTTTTTGAACAACACCGGCTTAAACCTTAAAGTTGCGCATGTGATTGATCAAGCCACAGACAGCCTTTTTGAATACGGATTCAACTACCAAAATTTAAGCGTTTTTGACGCTCGCATCCCTAAATCAGAATTATACAGGCCTAATCAAGTTTATACTGACGATAAAGGGCAAAAACAAACCGCTTGCTCTCTTGTGGATAATAACCCCAATGACCCTACTTTATGCCAAAGAGGGAAAGCGAACGGGAATATTTATGGAGGCTATGTGCAAGCGAACTACTCGCCTCATAAAATCATCACTTTTGGAGCCGGGGTAAGGTGGGATGCATACACGCTTTATGATAAAGATTGGAACCACCGCTACACTCAAGGCTTTAGCCCTAGCGCGGCTCTTGTGTTAAGCCCCATTGAGCCACTATCTTTAAAAATCACTTATTCTCAAGTTACAAGGGGGGTTATGCCAGGAGATGGCGTGTATATGCGCCAAAACGATTTGCGATACGCTAAAAATATCAAGCCTGAAGTGGGCTCTAACGCTGAATTTAATATTGATTATTCAAGCCAGTATTTTAGCGGGAGGGCTGCGGCGTTTTATCAAGCTTTGGATAATTTCATCTCACAATACGCGCAAAATTTGATTGTAACCAATTTAAATCAAGCGATTAGGATTTATGGCTATGAAGTGGGTGGGACTTTCAGATACAAGGGCGTGAGTTTGAATGTAGGGATCTCGCGCACTTGGCCCACCACCATGGGGTATTTAATGGCGGATAGCTATGAGCTTGCCGCAAGCACCGGTAATGTTTTTATCATCAAATTGGATTACACCATTCCAAAAACAGGGATCAATCTTGCATGGCTTAGCCGCTTTGTTACCGGTTTAGATTATTGCGGGTTTGATATTTACTTGCCTGATTATGGGACGGCTGAAAAACCCAAAACCCCTACCGATTTAGCCAAATGCGGATCTAAATTAGGGTTAGTGCATATGCATAAACCGGGCTATGGCGTGAGTAATTTTTATATCAATTGGAGTCCTAAAACCAAAAGCCGCTGGAAAGGTTTGCTGCTTTCTGCTGTGTTTAATAATGTTTTCAACAAATTCTATGTGGATCAAACAAGCCCTTATGTCATGAGCCCGGATATGCCAGGCACTGACGCTGTTAAAAGAGCGATCGCAGAGCCTGGTTTTAACGCGCGTTTTGAAGTGGCTTACAAATGGTAGTTAATGGAGCTTTAAGCGTTGCGCATGCGTGATAGCAACGGCTATCGCATCGCTAATATCCAAAGGCTTGATTTCGCTTGTGATATTAAGCAAGCGTTTGACCATAAAGGCCACTTGCTCTTTAGCGGCTTTCCCGTTACCGGTCAGGGCTTTTTTGACTTGTAAGGGCGTGTATTCGCTGAAATTACCAATCCTTTCTAAAATCTTTAAAGACAACGCCCCCCTAAATTGCGCGAGCTTGATCACGCTTTTAGGGTTATACCCAAAAAAAATATCTTCAATCGCTACTTCATTGACTTCGTAACGATCCAATAAGCAATCTAAGGCTTCTATCAAATCTAAGATTTGTTCTTGCAAGCGTGTCGTGGTGATATTAATGAACCCGGCCGTGATTAAAGAAAGCTTGTTAGAAGCGTGAGAAATGATAGCATACCCGCATTTCCTACTGCCTGGGTCTATTCCTAAAATACGCATCAATCATTCCTATTATTTAATTGCAAGGTTTAAAAAACGCTATTATTATATCCATGTTTCTTGTTAGAATAAAATACAAGATTGCATTAAGAACTTTTAAAAAATTTAGCGTATAAATAAGGGAGCAATAAATGAAAGCAAACACAATCATATTGGTGGATTGGGAGAATTTCAGGCGCGATATTAAACAAACAAAATGCGTTAATTATAATATCGCTTTAGATGTGATCGTTACTATTAGGGCTTTTTTACTAGATGATGAGAGGATCAGTCGTATTTACTTTTATACCACCCCACCCTTTGATTTTGAACATGCGTTATGGGATAAGAGGAACGACACTCTCCAAAATGAAAAAAATCCGGGAACAGAAATGAAAATCTTCACCAGCAGCGACATTGAAGAGATTTTACAAAGCAGTGAAGCGACTAAATGGGAGAAGATTTATAGCGATGTGGAAAATTTCCAACACGATCTGGCTTCATTGGATCAAGTGGAATTGAGGTTAGGGAGAACTAAGTTAAACGCAATAAGAGTGGAGTTTGATGGGAGTTATAGAGCGTTATTGGAACAAAAGCAGGTGGATATGCTCATGGGTCTTGACATTCAAAGAATAGCCTTTAAAAAAATAGCTGACAGGATTCTTATATTTTCAAAAGATACGGATCTGATCCCCGCGCTCAAATTAGCCAGAGATGAGGGGTTAAGGGTGGATATTGCTGATTTGTCTAACAGGTTGTCTCTTCTTAGCCAGGACTTGAAATACAATTCGGATAAAGTGAGGAAATTGAGCAGCAACGAAGTCAAAGACAAGCTTTTTTCAATCAGAGAAAATCTCACTAAAACCAACTGGGCTTAAACTAAAAACCAACGGAGTTCTAGTAACGATGCAAACAGAGTAACCAAAATTTCTTTTTTAAAAAATTAAAAGGCTTTAACCAAAGCGCTAACCCGTTAACGATCCTATTCCTTAGGTTATGGAAGTTTAAAATGAAGGGTCTTACTGCCCTTATCGGTTTGGATTTTAATCTCCATGAGATTCTTGCAATCGTGTTCTATTGTCAGAGATTCTCCGAATTTAAGCGTGAACATAGTGGTTTTTTTGACTGGGTGGCTCCGGCTTTCTTTTCATCTTCTTCTTACTCCTTGACTTATTAAAATTTTTGTTTTATATTTTAAATGCAAGCCCACTCCTTCGGCTTATTCTTTAAGCGTTCTTGCCTGCGGAATGAAAGAGTGGATAATGTCCGCCTTGTCAATCTCTGCTTTAATGTAACTTGGTTTAACTTTCAATCCTGTAATAAGCTTACTATCATTATCCTGTGTGACTAAAAAATAATAAATCGTTTTAGGATCGCCTTGGAAGGCTTTGATATGCTCTTTTTTAACTTCCTTACCTTGATTTTTAAAAATAAGCGTAATATCGGGTTCTTTTAAGGTAGGTTCTACTAAATGCAAATAAGCTAATCGGTGCTTAGCATCAGGCTTGCTTTGTAAATGTTTAATGAAATTTTCTTTATTTTCAATCCCATTAAAAGCGTTTAAAAAGCTATCAATCTCTCTCGGTAATTGCATGGGTTTTATAGCGTTCAAATCTTTCAAAAACGCTTCTTTGTCTTCTATGACTTTAAAGGCTCGTTCTTTAATTGCTTTCTCTGTTTCCTCTGTGCTTGTTTTGCTTACTGCTTCTTTAATCCCTTTCTTGCTTTCTTTTTGCATGTCTTGAACGGCTTCTATCAAGCGCTTTAAAGTAGGGTTGTTTTCGTTCGGCTCTCTATTCACCATTAAAAGGTAATGCGTGAAGTCGTAAATATCAATATCCTTAAATTCCTTACTATCAGGGTTAAACATGTCTTTAGCTTCATCTGCGATCTTAAATTCTTTCAAACCTTTTTTAATGTTATCGCTTCTTAAAGCTTCAAATAACGCTTTACTTGGATCATCAAACCTCGCAAATCGTGCGATCGCGCTTCCTAAAATCTCGCTGATATCGCTTGTGCTTTGATCGCTCTTTTCAAACATCTCTAACGAACTCGTTTTATAGAATTTTTCGCTCAAATCTTTCAGGCTCTCGCTTGTTGTTTGATAATTCTTTAAATTCGCAAAACTGCGATCCATAATATTGCTTAAATAAGCGTTTAGGCTTACATTAGGAAAGCTCATGTCGTGGATGAGATTGTGAAAACTCCCTGCGTTATCTACAAACATTTTTTTTACTTTTTCATAGCTTTTAATATCATTTGAAAATTCTTTCTGCCAGCGGTTTAATAGTTCTATCCCTTGCGTTTTAGTGCGTGGCATGTTAAACATTAACAACGCTAAATTACTATCGCCTACATTAGGATGAGTAGCCTTATCAAAATTAAGGTTTTTGGCCACAATGTTTTTTAATGAATAAATGCTATCAGCGTTTAACTTGGTTTCTAATTCTTTTAATTTAGGTTCATAGTGGCTTAAAACCGCTATCGCATGATCGCTCTCACTGTTAAAGCGTCCTTGATTGCTAGAAGCCGCTAAATTGTTGATCTCGGTATTGTTTAGTCGGTTGTGTGGCACTCGCACTAACAGCTCGTCCGGTTTCAAGTCTATGTGATAGTATTCCTTGACCGCTTTCTCGTAAGCAAAACGGCTTTTAGGCGTGAAATTCAGCATGCCTTGGATTCTGTGGTTTCCTGCGATCACTTGCCCGTCGTTTAAAATGATCGGTAAATCTTCAAAACCTCCGCTCCCAAATATCTTCTTAGGGTCAAAATTCTCAGCAATGCTTTTAATCTGTTTTTCGTTCATGTCGGTGCGTTTTTGCGTTCCGCCTGTGGTAAAGCTCGGTTTCAAGTCTTTGGCTTTCACGATCGCATAGTCTAAATCGTAAATCTCTCGTTCGTTCAATCTCACTCGGCTTTTAGGTAGTTGCGTTTGCGTATTCGCTGGTATATCTTCTCCTACTTCTATTTTAGTCTGACTTTCAATATTGCCCGCATTGCCTCGCTCGTGTTCTAATTTCTTTTTTAAAGCCTCTTTTCGCTTTGTTTCTTGCTCTTTAGCTTTTAAAAATTCTTGTTCGCTTTCTAATCTTTCGCTTTCTAGTTTCGCAAGCTTTTCGACGTTGGCTTGTTCAAACGGGCTTAAGGGTGTAGGCTTTTGTGTGGTTTCGTTTAAATCTTTGCTTGTTTTTGATAAATCCTCTTGATCTATTAGCGGTTTTTGTGTAAGATTAGGTTCATGGGGATGGTTTCCAGAGTGTAGACTGGCATCCCTAAAATCTATAAAATTCCTATCGCTATAAAAATCAAAAATCTTATTTCCATTGTTTAAATCATCTACGACTAACCTAAGCTTTACGCCGTTATTATCCCATTCGTAAGCATATCTAAATCCGTTTTTAATCCTTTCAAAACTCTCTAATAACACGCTTCCGTTTTTGATTACTTCGCTCATGTTAAATAGTTCATCGTTAGTTAGTCCGCCTGTGTTCTCTTCTCCGTAATGCTTTCTTAGTATTTTTCTAGCTCCCGCATTCCTTGATCCTTGTTCTAAAAGATAAAGGTCGTTTAAATCTATTCCTTTAACCTCTGTTTGATCCAACTCGCCGTTAAACACTTTTAAAACTTGTTGCTGTTCTTTAGTAAGCTTGCTTTCATCAATCTTTTGTAATTCTTTTAAGGCTTGTTCGTATTTAGTGGCTTTCTCTTTGATTTCTTCGCTCGCGCTTTTGACGCCGTTAGTAAGCTCTTCAATGATTTTAAGCGTGTTGTTGCTAAATTTAGCGTTTTGCGCGCTTAGTTCTAAATTCTTACTAAACTCGCTTATTGTGTGGCTTCTTTCTAACGCTCTTTTAATGTGATACTTTAACGCTGCGCCTGCGGTGGCTTCGTTTAAAGCTTTAGGTAATTTCACTCCTAAAATACGATCGGGAGCGTTACGGTATAAAGTCCCTAGCGTGAATTTAGTCCATTGATACTTTAACGCTCCGCTTAGAGTGGTCGCTAAACCTTGGCTTAAGTTCTTGGTGGTGGCTGGCTTTAGGCTCTCTGCGATCTTAGCGTCGTTTTTAAAAAGCTTATGAAAACCGCTCGCTATGTCAATGTATTCTTTAGCCTTTGGTGTGGTAAAAACATCATCTTTAAACTCGTTTAGCTTGTTTAAGAAATGCGTAGGTGTGGTGTTTTGTTCTAGTATATTAAATATTGAATAATAAAGTTAAATAAGGCTTTTTGAGTATTGATATTTGATTGGAGCAGAGCCTTTCAATATTTTAAAAAGGCTAATCAAAAATACCCATTAAGGATAAATACTAGTAAATCCTAAAACCATAAGTGATGTTAAACATGATATGGCTTCGGTCAGAATACACATTGTGTGTTAAAGGTTGCGTGCCAGGCCCGTTAGGATCGACTGGAACATACATGCCACAATACCCAATACAATAGCCTTTTTTGGTGATATTGCCATAATATTCTAGTTTTAAATCCATTCTAATATTATACCTATTAGAAAAATAACTCAAAAAGAGTGCAAGACTCCTTTCATCAGCCCTTGGGCTATCCGTCCAACGGCCTAAAATTTTCCAGCTAAACCCTCTATATTGTGAGCCTACATACAAAAACCCGTTGATAACATCAGCACCAACAATATTGTTAATTTCTGCGTCATAAATACTATTCGTCCAGATATTATACCCCAAAGGATCCCCATAAATACCTATATCACCATTAGCGTTACCGATATTTTTATAGACACTGCCCCCAAATTGCCACTTGTTATAGTAAAAACGAGTGCGGAAGAAATAAGTTTGCCCGCTCTTGCCTAGCGGCACTTGTTGGAATAGAATAATATCATTTTGATTAGCCGGAGTGGCAAAAATGGGGAAAAACCCCACGAAAGTGCCTACAAAACGAAAGCCTTTATTGTTGAAATTAGGGTTGGTGTCGTAAGTGATATTAATGCCTGGTGCATACATTCTTTGAAAGATCGCATAAAAATAAGGGTTGATTTTTAGGTTGTCTTTTTCATATTTCAAATCCGCTATCATTAGAGCCTTACCGCTTGTATAGTAACGCCCAAAATACCAAAACCAGTCGCTTGACGCTGAAGCCCTAGCGTCTGAATACATCACTCTGAATCTGGTGTCTTTGTATTTGACAAAGCCTTCAACCCCTTGAGTGTAAGAAGTGAACCAATCATACTCTTCAGCATCATAGCGCCCCCCTTTCACACCAAAACTGAATTTGTCTTTTTTGTAGTTGTAGCTCAAAAAAGCGTTATGCACCATGGCTAAACGAGGTTTTTGCACATTTAAACCGCTATGTCCCGCATACCAACCAATGTATTGCCAAAAGATACCCGCCCCAAAAGGATCAGTCCTAGAGCCAGGCTGGCCATTAGGGATATTGTTGCCTTGATAAGCGGTAGAGTCATAGGGGAGCGCTGCCATCATCGCCCCCACTTCCGCTCTCAAACCCTTGTATAAACCCATGCTCAAATTCAATTCACCGAGTAAAGAAGTGTAGCTACCTGTAGGATAAATGTCTTTAGAAGGCTGGTATCTTTGGTTATTAAAGCCAAACTTGGTATAGCTGCTCACCTTTCCAACAATGCTCATGTTGAATTCATAAGCTTGAAGTTTGGATAAAAAAAGACTAGAAAAAAGCAAAAAAAATAGAGAGTAAGAAAAATACTTCTTAACTTCCAAAACCCTAACTCCCAAAGATATTAAAATAAAAATACAAAAAAGGCATACCTAAGAGATAGGGGAACTCTCTTAGAAACTATAACTGATGTGTGTCATCAAATGGCTTCTATCTTGGGTAATACTTTTTGCGATACCGCCCATGTTTTGAGGACCTTGCGCGAACGCAGAAGATTCAAACAAACCATTATTCAAGTTAAGTGGCTGACCGTTTGGCCCAAGGAAACCGGTTCCAGGGTTGTAACCCGCACGAATTTGGAACTCTAACCACACAAGTTTGAGACCCGCTTTAACATGCTTGCTAAACTGATAGTCTAGATACATACCGATACCATATTCCAAAGCCCTTGGTGCGGTGGTGAAGCGCTGATAAACGCTCCAACTGAACTTACCATGCTTACCTCCACCTTTAACATACTCGGTGAACGCGTCAGCATCGGTAATGTTGTCAATCCCCGCAAACCCTAAGCTGTAGATGCCACCGACCCATTGTTCGATACCATCAAGAGCCACAGGGTTACCCCAAGTACCTAAGTTCATGTTAGGGTTACCAATGTTGAGATAAGCACCACCAACCACAAAGTAGTTGTTAATGTCTATATGGTGGTGCAAATAGAGTGTCGCACCACCAGGACCTTGCAAGCCACGCCACTTACCATTATCCAAGAACGGATCCCAAGTGTTATAACGAGCGGGTGCGTAACGACCGTATTCAGCGTTATTCCAACGATAGTCATACAACACATAGAGAGTCGTTTTATTTCTAATGCCTATCCCTCTGAACTCAGGGTTGGTATCATACTCTACTTTAACACCGGGCAATGTGCCTACTTGTGGGATAAGATACACATAAGGGTGGATCAATAAATTCTTTGTAGGGCGATAAATAATACCGGCTTTATGAATACCCCAAGGCTTTTCACGATAGATAGGGAACAACCATTGACCATCAGCGATACCACGACCCCAAGAGCTAAAGAGCAAGAATTTCATCTTATTCGTAAGCTTGAAAGTCCCATAAAAACCTTGGAACAATTGGTAAATCCAATCCATTTGCTCCTGCTCCGTAACATCAAAACGCCCCATTACCATATGGACTCTGTCGCTATCATAGGTAAGATTCGCTTTATAAACTTCATAGCGCCTTGAATGCCCAGGCAAGTAGGCGTTAGCCGGATAGTAGTTAGGGAACAAGCCGTTCCACTCACCCATATACATATAGCCAATACCTCTAGGGTCAATAATACCGCCTGGTCCTTGCTGTTCCCACATTTTAGTGGCATTCATACAAAGGCTCAAAGAATCAGTGCCGCAAGAAGTTTTATCCCAATAGCTTGGGGGGGTAAAATCCTTTGCCCACCTATCATACCTAGTGTTATCATAAACTTGTCCTCCCAAAACACCGCCTAAATTCACGGTCCATCCCCTACCTAAATGCACAGACCCCTCTAGCTTACCCGTAAGGTTAACAAAAGTTTCTGTGGGATAGATACCTTTAACAGGGTTAATAGGCGAACGGTTAAAACCCACTTTGGAGAAGTTGATAAAATCCCCATGCACTTCATAAGTAACCGCCCCTAATGAACCCGTAGTGAACAATAGTGGCAAGGTAAAACGCTTTAGCAATGTAGCCGCAACTTTTCGTTTCTTTAATTTCATTCCTCTTCCTTACTTTACCTGAGAATAGATAAATTACTCTGTAGAAATAATTGTAGCATAAAAGAATATAGATTTAGTTTAAAATCAAGCTAATTTTTCTTAAAAATCACAAAATTTAAAACACAAGTTTATCCTTAAAAGCTTGCTGATGAGCATGCAAATGGATAGGATAATTTTTTAAGACCTAATAAGATACTAAAAAAGGCTTTTTTAAGGCCAAATAGGGAATTTACTGATACAATAAAAGGCATTGTTTATATAAATTAATAATAAAGGATCAAGAATGAAAAAAATTGGTTTGAGCTTGTGTTTGGTTTTTAGCTTGGGTTTTTTAAAAGCCCATGAAGTGAGCACTGAAGAGATTGCGGATATTTTCTACAAACTCAACGCCAAAGAGCCTAAAATGAAAATCAACCACACTAAGGGGTTTTGCGCTAAAGGCGTGTTCCTCCCTAACCCGCAAGCAAAAGAGGATTTAGATGTGCCATTACTCAATGAAAAAGAAATCCCTGCATCTGTAAGGTATTCTTTAGGAGGCGTGGCGATGGATGATAAAAGCAAAGTTAGGGGAATGGCGTTAAAATTAGAAAATCAAAACGCTAGCTGGACAATGGTGATGCTCAATACAGAAATCAATTTTGCCAAAAACCCTAACGAATTCGCCCAATTTTTTGAGATGAGAATCCCTAAAAATGGCAAGGTGGATGAAGCAAGAATCAAAAAGCTTTATGAAGAAGTCCCCTCTTATAGGAATTTTGCCGCTTACACCAAAACGATAGGGATTAGCTCAAGCGTGGCTAACACGCCTTATTATAGCGTTCATGCGTTCAAGTTTAAAGATAAGAAAGAAAAATTATTGCCTGCGAGATGGAAATTTGTGCCTAAAGACGGCATCAAGTATCTTAACCCCCAAGAATTAAAGCAAAAAGATTCAAATTATCTGCTTTCTTCATTCCAACAACACCTTAAAACTAAACCCATAGAGTACCAAATGTATCTGGTGTTTGCGAATAAAAATGATGCCACCAACGACACGACCGCACTTTGGAAAGGCAAACACAAAGAATTGTTGGTAGGGACATTGAAAGTTGAAAAATACGAAGGAATGGGTTGCAATAAAGACGTGTATTTCCCAGCCGATCTCCCTAAAGGCGTAGAAGCCCCTACTGATCCCTTATTCCAAATCAGGAATGAAGTTTATGGGATCACTTTTAATAGAAGGCAATAAAAAGGCTAAGGCAAATCAATGTATAAGTTGATTGAAAAAATGCATTTTTATGAGTTTGGGGGAGTGGGATTTTTGTTTAAAGCTTTTGAATGTGCCCACTAAACACTCGCTCCCTCATTTGAGGGACACGCTCACGCTGAATGTTGGGCAAAAAAATAACGAACATTCAATCCACCTACCACATTTTAATGCCATTATCTTGTATTTTATTTAGGCCGTTATACTATTGGTTTTTATGAAAGCGGCTTACTAGGTATTTCTGTAATTTTGTAATCAAAAAAGTTTTGCGAAATATTAAAAACGCTCTGCCCTTCCATTTGTTGGCGGGTTATCCAATTCAAATCATTGTCTTTGATTTTAGAAATTTCTACGCACGCTACTTGCCCGTTAAACAGATCAAAATGCACCACAATAGTAGGGATTTTATCCGTTATCAAACGCCTTTTAGCTTCTATAACTTTATGTTCTTTAATATCATTGATCCCTTGAAACCCGCTTTGAACTTCTAGCAGTAAATGATTGTCTAACAAAAAATCGGCTTTAGGACTTCTTTTAAAGCTTTCTATGCTCTCAAAATTATCACCACCAAAAAATTTAATGGTTTCTTTTTGTGCGCCAAAAAGACAAGCGATAAAATTCTTAAAAAACTCCGCTACTAAAAACCCACGCATCCAAGAAAAACACACTTCTTCAGGTCTTCTGCCTTGATTATTCAGCTTATAAATAATATAAGTATCCACTATCTTTGAAAACACTTGCTCTATGGAGTTTTTAAAAAAGCATTCCAATTCATACTCATTATATTTAAAACAATAAATACTATTGATAGCGCTAAAAATTTCAATAAGCCTTTTTTTGAGTGCGTTTAAATAACTGAAATCAACGCAAGGTTGTATGTCTTTAGTGCCTAAAAATTCCTTAAACGCATTTTGCGAACCAAAACCCAGTAATTTTCTGTAATCCTTAAAGTCATTATTGTTAAACATCTTACCCCTTTAAAAAGTCAAAAACCGCCTGTGCGAGCGCTACACTCAATAAAGGCGGAACGGCATTGCCAATTTGCAATCTTTTAGCGCTAGTGCTCCCATAAAATTTATAATTATCAGGAAAGCTTTGCAATCTTGCCCCCTCTCTAATGCTTAACGCTCTAGAGTCTCTTGGATGGATACACCTAGAACTGCTTGGGGTAGAAAAATTTCTTGTAATGGTGGGGGCTGGTTTTTCCCACCACATTTTGGCATAGGTATTAGTATAACCACTTTTGGGGCGTAAATTTTCTGGCAAATCGTCTTTACTCTGTCCGTCTTTTAG
Organism: Helicobacter pylori; assembly: GCF_030323545.1. Lineage (NCBI taxonomy): Bacteria > Pseudomonadati > Campylobacterota > Epsilonproteobacteria > Campylobacterales > Helicobacteraceae > Helicobacter > Helicobacter pylori. The sequence goes on from NZ_CP122954.1 coordinate 1,090,398, forward strand.
CGTTTGCATGATTTTTATAAGTTTTTCATTGTTTTTAGGACTGCTATGTTCGCTTAATTCTTTAGAATTTCGCACAAATTCCAAAAAAACATTATCCGCATTTTTAAGATAACCTAAAGCATCACCATTTTCACCGCCTTGAATGGGTGGTAAATCCCCTAAAGCGTCTTTTAGAGAAAAATGCGTTTTTATGGGTTTGGGGAAGTGGAATTTTTGTTTAAAGCTTTTGAGCACGCCCACTAAAATCACTCGCTCTCTTATTTGAGGCACACCATAATCTAGGGCGTTTAAAATGGCATGCTCTAAAATATAACCTCTCTCTTTAAAAGCGTTACAAATTTGTTTGAATAATTGCCCTTTTTGCATAGACATTAAACCCACCACATTTTCAAAAACAAACATTTTTGGTTTTACTAAATCCAAGAGCCGCAAATATTCTTTAAACAGATTCGCTTTTTCATCCATTTTTCTTTTGCCAAGGGTAGAATAGCTCTGGCATGGTGGTCCGCCTAGTAGAATATCAATTGAAACGCATGGTAAGTTGTGGCAATTAAGTTGCATAATATCGCATAAAATGGTTTGCGTTTCTTTATGATTGGCTTGATAGCTTAAAATAGCGTCCTTGTCTATATCATTAGCCCATATTAATTCAAAATAAGGGTGCATAGAAAAGCCATAGCTCAATCCTCCAGCACCACAAAAAATATCTGCTACCTTATACAAGTTTTATTTTTTCCTTTCATCTAAACCCACACTTTTTAAATGGAGTAAAAACTTAAAGTTCTTTTTTGAGACTGGGTTAAGACTATTTCTTAATCTTTTAAAATTCCGCTAGGTTTGTCAATCGCTTTTCTATGGACGGCCTTTTCTCTGTTTTGAGCTTTTTGAGTGATATTGGCATGCTCATCTTTAATATCGTTTGGCCAATCTTTACCTTGCTCTTGCACATTCCATTCGGGTAATGCATCATTGTTATTGTTTCTATAATCCGTCAAGCAAGCTTGCTCTAAAAGTTTATAGCTGATGCTTGCGTCTTTGATTGCATGAAAACCAAACAAGCCTTTCACTTGAGTTTCAAAATTAGGCTGATAAATCATGTAAAATTCTATTTTAGCCCCTGTGAGTATTGTGTGATAAAGAAAATACCACACACCAAAACTTCTAATACTAGGCCTCCCTTTGACTCCCCCATCTTTATAAATATTGAGTGTGCTTTTAATCCCGCCATCTGCTTGAGAGCCACCGATTTTTTTAATCTCACCATCCACTACAATTAAATACACTCTAGCCACATTTTGAGTTAAAATATTTTGAGATAAAGATTGATTGTTTTCATCTTTTAAATCCTTAAGATAGTTGAAATTTAACTTTGTGCTGTCTTTCACGTATTCTACATCAGCGATTTTAAAGGCAGTTTTGACTTCGCTAATATGCATTTTACTCCTTGATAATCAATAACTCATGAGATTGTTTGACATGGTTATTATCGCCTCTTTCTAAGCGATTTTTACCCATTCTGATCTCGCCTTGTCCCATAGTGTATTGCCAAGATGGCTCTAAAATTTTAAAATCTTTATAAGCATTCCTTACAAATTCGCAGTCATTATAACTTAAAATAAATGGCCCTCTATGCCTTTTTAACATGCGAGCTAAGACTTCATGTTTAAAACCATTATGGTGGATAGGAAAATTACGCATAGGATAAATCCCTTTAAACATTTTAGAATTTTCTAACACATAAGGGGGGTCAAGATAGAAAAAATCATTAGGATAAGCGAGCAACACTTCTTCAAAACTAGAGCATTCCACCTTTAAACTAGGGGCGTTAAAATCTTTAATTTTTAAAAGGGCGTTTAGATAGCGTTGTTTGTCAGTGTAAATTTTACTCATCCACCCTAAAAATCCCGGCCCGTAGCTTAAATTAAAGTTAAAGTAATAATCTCTAGCCAAAATTAAAGGGTCTAAAACGCATTCTTTTTTATAGTGGGCTTTTAACTCTTGTTTGATAATGCTGTAAGTTTCTTGATTAGGTTCTAAAGAGAACAAATTATCATAAAGAGCTTGTTTGTCTTTGAGCAGCGCTTGATAAAAATTCACTAAAATGTCAAAAATATCAAAGCCTAGCACTTCTAAACCCAACTCTGTTGCGCATGCAATTTCTACGCTCCCCCCACCTATAAAAGGGCTAATAACCCTACGCACACCATTAGGTATATACTCCACTATTAACCCTACAGCTAAAGACTTGCCCCCACCATATCTTAAAGGGGCTTTTATGTAGCGTTTGTAACGCCCATTATTGGAGCGTAAATTGTGCAAAAAAACATCTTTTTTACTAGCGTTTTGGTTGAATAAATTCGCATGCATTCCAAAAAATTCTATTTATTTCTTCGCCCTTTTCCTCATGTTAGGGTCTAAAATCTTTTTCCTAATCCTTAAATTCAAGGGGGTAACTTCTAAAATCTCATCTTCTTCAATCCATTCTAACGCTCTTTCCAACACCATAGTCCTAGGCGGGGTGAGTTTGATCGCATCATCGCTCCCGCTCGCTCTCATGTTGGTTAAATGCTTGGATTTGATGGGATTGACATCTAAATCATTATCCCTACTGTGCTCGCCAATGACCATGCCCACATAAACCTTAGTTTGGGGGTTGATAAAAAGCGTGCCTCTTTCTTGGATATTGAATAGCGAAAAAGCGGTCGCTTCGCCATTTTCCATGCTGATTAGCGCCCCATTTTTGCGCGATTCCACGCTCCCGCTGAAAGGGCGGAATTCTAAAAAGCTATGATTCATCACGCCTTCGCCCTTAGTGTCGGTTAAAAACTCGCTCCTATAGCCGATAAGCCCTCTTGCAGGGATTTCAAATTCTAATCTTGTATAGCCGTCGCTCATGGGATTCATCGCTTTCATCTCGGCTTTTCTTTTGCCTAATCTCTCAATGATAGCCCCGCTAAAATCTTGGGGCGTGTCAATCACTAAATGCTCAAAAGGCTCGCATTTAACGCCATTTTCTTCTTTAATGATGACTTCAGGGCGTGAAATGCTAAACTCAAACCCTTCACGGCGTAAATTTTCAGCTAAAATAGTGATTTGCAATTCCCCACGCCCGCTCACTTTAAACTTGCCTTCGCCCATTTCTTCGCATTTCATAGCGATATTGGTTTGCATTTCTTTTAAGAGCCTGTCTTTCAATTTATTGGCAGTAACATGCTTTCCTTCTAACCCGGCTAAGGGCGAATCATTGACGGCAAAATACACGCTCATTGTAGGCTCTTCTAAATGCATGGGGTCTAAAGGCATGGGGTTAGCAGGATCAACGACGCTATCGCCCACATCCATTGCGTTAAAGCCGGCAATCGCTACAATATCGCCCGCATAAGCGTTTTCAATCTCAGTCCTAGCCAGTCCTAAAAAGCCTATAAGCTTAGTGATACGGCCATTCTCTTTACTCCCATCGCTTTTCATCAACAGCACGCTTTCATTCTTTTTAACCGAGCCGTTAAACACTCTAGCGATACCGATTTTGCCTACATAATTGTCATAATCAAGCGTAAAAATTTGCATTTGCAAAGGCTCATCAACGCTCCCGCTAGGGCTTGGCACATGCTCTAAAATCGTTTCAAACAAAGGCTCTAAATTTTTCTTTTCATCGTCTAAACTTTTCATCGCATAGCCATCTCTAGCAGCAGCATACACCACAGGGAAATCCAATTGTTTATCGCTAGCCCCCATCGCTACGAACAAGTCAAAAACTTCATCCACCACTCTGTCCGGTTCAGCGGCAGGCTTATCAATTTTATTCACCACCACAATGGGGCAAATCCCAAAACTCAAAGCCTTTTTAACCACGAATTTAGTTTGAGGCATGACCCCTTCTTGAGCGTCCACTAAAAGCAACACCCCATCCACCATTTTTAAAACGCGCTCCACTTCGCCCCCAAAATCAGCATGCCCGGGAGTGTCAATGATATTGATTTTAGTGTCTTTGTAATAAATAGCGGTGTTTTTAGACAGGATAGTAATGCCTCTTTCTCTTTCTAAATCGTTGCTATCCATCACCCTTTCATCCACTTTTTCCCTCTCACTAAATGTGCCAGATTGAGAAAGTAAGCCATCTACTAAAGTGGTTTTCCCATGATCAACATGCGCGATTACAGCGATATTTCTAATATTTTTCATGAATGTCCTAACAAGCAAAATTGAGATTAGAAGTATAACACAATATTACAATAGCCCCAAATGACGGAATTTTTTGGCTAAATCCTGTTCTATAGAATGGCTTTTGTGGGCTTTTAAAAAATTTTCATTTCCGCCATTAGGCGGCATGAAATCGTCATTATCCCTATAAAAAAAGATAAAATAATTTTTCTTTAAATAGTAAGCCAAATGGATCAAAAACGAATCCCCCCCTATATACAAATCGCTTTCTAAAATCAGATTTTTAACTTCTTCTAAACTGGTTTTAGCGCGATAATGAGCGACTTCATTTTGTAAAAAAGTGTATCGTTCTTCAAAATCTAAAAGCGTAACACAAAAGGGTTTTAAGAGCTTTAAAATAATTTGCAAATGCTCTAAAGGGATACTTCGGTCTATGGATCTTGTGAAAGGGTTGATCAAAATCTTTTTAGGGTTTTTTAAATTCATGGGATATGAAGAATTGTCAAAAACATGCCCATAAACTTGAGAAAACAACTCCTGGCGGTTGTGATAAACATTTTTAATTTCTTTATTGGGAGTGGTTATGGGAATGAATTTGGCTAAAAGAGCGCTTCTAAAATCCTGTTTTTCTAAAATCAAATGTTTGATTTTGTGCTTTTTAATCGCTTTTAACAACCATAAAAAATCCTTCATCGCTAAAAAAACGCCTTGTTTTTTAAAATCATAAAAAGCAGGGACATTTTCAAAAAGAGGAATGATTTCAAAATATTTTTCGCATTCTAAAAGCCTAGCGATCTTTAAAGTCAAATGAGTGCCTAGGATTTTAAGGGGTTGTTGCTGTTTGAAAGCGATTTCTTTTAAAAGGCTAAGCGTGATGAGATTATCCCCTAAAGCCAAAAGGCAAGCAACATGCATGATTTTTCCTGATTGTAAAATGTTTAGGGTCTTTTTTTTCTATCCCTAAATTTTTTAAATAAAATTTTTCATCAAAACTATTGTTAATAAATTGCACAAATAGGGGCAAACATTCCAAATCTTTTCTTAAGATTTTATGCGTTTTAAAAAGCGATTCAAAAATAAATTGCATTAAATCGCTGTTCAATAATTCTTTTAGCGCATGAGCGTTGATGGGGAAATTTTCTTTTAAAACAAACATGTTCGCGCTATTTAAAAAAAGGCGTTGCTTATTATCATAAAAAAAGACAAGCTTTGAAGAAATGAATTTATACACGATTTTTTCTCTAGATTGATAAAGGCTTAAGGGAGCGACTTGCTGGCAGTCTTTTAAATCAGCGTTAATGAATTGGCTAGGGGCTTTCAAGCCGTCTTTTAAAATATCTGAACCCCTAAAAATAGGAATGGTATTTTTTTCTTGTTTGGAGTGTAATTTTTCTTTATTGTTACCTGTAACAATCCCTAAAGCAAAATGAGCGTTATTTTTTAAAGTTATATGAGGAATGGAAAAAAGGTGGTCTAAAATTTTATTTTCTTTGCTAGAGCAATGGATATTAAAAATCTTTTTAGGGTTGTTAAAAAAAGAAGAGGGCGAGCGTTTGAACTTGCTATTTTGATAAAAGCATGAGATTTTTTGATCCTTGTTAGGGGTTTTTTTAAGCACCAAACCCACAGCCTTAGTCATTAGATTTTTAAAAGGTTTGTCAAAATCAATCAGGCTTCTAATTTGAAACTTTAAAGCCACTTCTCGCATTTTGCTAAACGCATCAATATTCAAACAACTTTCGGGTAATAATAGCCCCAAATGAGCGTTTTCTTTTAAGCAATTCAAACTCGCTACAAAAAAGAGCGACGCGCTATCTAGGCTTTGAGAGAGGTTGAATTTCTGTTTGAAATTTTCTTTTTGGTTTTGGTTGTATTTCTTACCCCATGGCGGGTTAGTGAAAATGCAATCAAATTGCGGGGTGTGTTTTAAATTTAAAAAATCTTTTTGCGCAATATTAGGGCAATCTAAATGGTAACGCTCTTTAATACGCTTCTTAGTCAAAGCGATAGCAAAAGCGTCCGTATCATAGCCATAAATATTTTCAACCTTAAACCCCAGTTTTAAAGCATGCATGATAAAATTCCCACTCCCCACAGCCGGATCGCAAAAAACCGCTTGAGAGGTATCAAAATCTTTAGGGAGCATGAAAAGTTGTTCTACTATTTTATTAGGAGTGTAGTAAATGCCTTCTAAATTTCTGGTGGTGTTAGAAAGCTCTTCTTCATAATAAGAACCCAACTTTTCTAAATCAGAGCTATTTTCTAGTATTTTTAGGTATTTTAAAATCAATTCTTGATGGTTATGCACGCCTTTTAAGGATTTGTTAGCGTATTTGTTGAGCTTGTTTTTCCCTAAATGGTTGCGGCAAAAATCTAAAAAAGAGCTTGTTTTCACATAAATTTTACGATCAATCTCTAGTTTCTCTAAAAGATTGGTTTTGATCCAATTATGCACGCTGCTGTGAGAAACATTGATTAGGCGAGCGACTTCTTCAATCAAAAGAGCGTTTGAAGGCATTTACCCCCCTAAAAACTATAAACATAACTCACATTAAACATGACAAGGCGTTTAAAAAACAAAGAGGTGTTCAACCCTTTGCCATGCGTTTCATAAAAGGAATTGACCGCTAAAGGGATTTTTAAGCCCATTTCAAAGCCGTTATGCCTATTGACATTCACGCGAACCCCAAAATTCAAAGGGATTTGGAAAAAACTCGTGTGCATTTTAGCCTGATAATTGGTCAAATAGTTGTTGATAAAATCCGTTTGGCTCACCCACATGCTCAAACCACTCCCTACCCACGAACTCCCCGCTAAAGCAAAGCCCGCATAAAAACCCACGCTAGAATGTTTTTGCGCATTATCAATGAAATTATAAAGATAGTCTATTCCAAGCCCATAAAGGTGGTTATTCATTTTGCCCAAACCATCAAAGCCATTACCCACAAAACCAAAATTAGTATAGCCATAGTCATAGAACAAGTAATAGCGAAACCCTTGATTTTTTTTCTTGGTAAAGAAATGCTTATACCCTACGCTCAAACTCACCCCATACATGCTTGAAATGTTTTTAGAATAAGAGTTAGGATCAAGCGCGTTTAGGGAATTTGAAATTTGAGCGATTTGAGAAGATAAAGAAGAAAGCATGCGGTTTTGGGATTGATTGAATTGCACTTCTAAATTTTTTAAGTTTTCTTCAAATTCTAAAGGGCTATTAGTGGGTTCTTGTATTTTTTCTAATGCTTGGACTAATTGGGGGTTAGATGCAACGCCACCGCTAAGTGTGATGATTTTTTCAATATTTTGAAAGGTGGATTGGAGGTAGTATTTCTCAGCTTGCATTTCAGTGGGGGTTAATTTAGAATGGTTTTTTAAATTATTGTTAATATAGGCAAAGGTGTTAGGCATGCTGGTGATTTCATTTTTAACTTGATTGAGCTTATCGATCTTATTTTGAGCGTTAGAAATGGTTTGGATGCGTTCTTGATTGAAAAAAGGGTTATTGTGTTGGATAGCATGACTGATAGAATATTCAAACCCCACGCTCGCATACGCCCCATTTTCTTCAGCGATACAAAAAGATAAAAATAAAGGTAAAAAGAATGATGAATGTAATAAGGCTTTTGGAAATTGCATGGTTAATCCTAATCAAAAATAATCTCAATCATACACTAATTTTAATAGAAAAAAGTGAAACCATTTTTAAGCCATTTTTGAATACAATAAGCGTATTTTATTTTTAAGGTTAGAATAATGAGTTTGATCGTTACGCGCTTCGCTCCATCGCCCACTGGCTATCTCCACATAGGAGGCTTAAGAACAGCCATTTTCAATTATCTTTTTGCACGAGCCAATCAAGGAAAATTTTTTTTACGCATTGAAGACACGGATTTGAGCCGCAACTCTATAGAAGCGGCTAACGCCATTATAGAGGCTTTCAAATGGGTAGGGCTAGAATACGATGGAGAAATCCTTTATCAATCCAAACGCTTTGAAATTTATAAAGAATATATCCAAAAACTCTTAGATGAAGACAAAGCCTATTACTGCTACATGAGTAAAGATGAGTTGGATGCTTTGAGAGAAGAACAAAAGACCAGGAAAGAAACCCCACGCTATGACAATCGTTATCGTGATTTTAAAGGCACGCCCCCTAAAGGCATAGAGCCTGTGGTAAGGATTAAAGTCCCGCAAAATGAGGTGATTGGTTTTAATGATGGGGTTAAAGGCGAAGTGAAAGTGAATACTAGCGAATTAGACGATTTTATTATCGCCAGGAGCGATGGAACGCCCACTTATAACTTTGTGGTTACCATTGATGACGCTTTAATGGGGATTACTGATGTGATTAGAGGCGATGATCACCTTTCTAACACCCCTAAACAAATCGTTCTCTATAAGGCTTTAAATTTTAAAATCCCTAATTTTTTCCATGTGCCGATGATTTTGAATGAAGAAGGGCAAAAATTAAGCAAACGCCATGGGGCCACTAATGTGATGGACTATCAAGAAATGGGCTATCTTAAGGAAGCCTTGGTGAATTTTTTAGTGCGTTTGGGGTGGAGCTATCAAGATAAAGAAATTTTTAGCATGCAAGAATTGCTAGAATTATTTGACCCTAAAGATTTAAATTCTTCGCCCAGTTGCTTCAGCTGGCACAAACTTAATTGGCTCAACGCTCACTATTTAAAAAACCAAAGCACGCAAGAATTGTTAAAACTTTTAAAGCCTTTTAGTTTTAGCGATCTCTCGCATTTAAACCCCGCTCAATTGGATCGCTTGTTGGACGCTCTCAAAGAAAGATCCCAAACTTTAAAAGAATTAGCCCTTAAAATAGATGAGGTTTTGATCGCTCCTATAGAGTATGAAGAAAAGGTTTTTAAAAAGCTCAATCAAGCGCTCGTTACGCCCTTGTTAGAAAAATTTAAGCTGGAATTGAATAAAGCCAATTTCAACGATGAAAGTGCGCTAGAAAACGCCATGCACAAAATCATTGAAGAAGAAAAGATTAAAGCGGGTAGTTTCATGCAGCCCTTAAGATTAGCCCTTTTGGGTAAGGGGGGCGGGATAGGCCTTAAAGAAGCGCTTTTTATTTTAGGCAAAACAGAGAGCGTCAAAAGAATAGAGAATTTTTTGAAAAGCTAAAAGATTGACTCTGTTTTCATTGAACGCTAATCATAAAAGGGTTTGATTTTGGCGGTTGTTATGAGAGCCACTCCCTAAGACTTTAGCGTTATTTCTAATCCTAAAATGGGCGCATAAAGTTTGCATTTTTGAAAAATAAGAGGGTTTTAAGAGAAAAGTAAAATATTTCTAAAATTTTTTGCCTTGATTGAAATCAAGCTTAAAAGTTGGATTCAGACAATCTTTTGGCAAACTGATCGTTTGAGGAATGACCTCATAATGGCAATAATTTTCATCTTCAAAGAGAGGTTTTATCAACAAGCGGTTTGAAAAAAGCCGATTTTCTTGATTAGGATCAATAACGCCATTGTTTAAAAAGAGAGAAGTTTGCGCGAGTTTGGTTATTTCATTGGGGTTATGACTGACTAATAGCACGCTTAAATTTTCACGCTTGATAAAATCAAGCAAACCTTGTTGTACTTCGTTTTTTAAGGCGTTATCTAGGGCGTTTAAAGGCTCATCTAAAAGCAATAAATTCTTGGCTGCAATTAAAGCTCTTGCTAAAGCAACTCGTTGGGCTTGTCCGCCAGAGAGTTGAAGAATTTTTTGCTGGCTTAGATTTTCTAAACGCATTAAGCGTAACACTTCGTGGATTTTATTTTTATCTTTAGGGTGAGCAAAGGCGATGTTTTGATACACGTTTAAATGAGGAAATAGAGCGTAATCTTGAAACACAAAGCCGATTTTTCGTTGTTGTGGTTTTAAAAAAATCTTTTTTTGAGTGTCTAGCCACACTGAACGATTGACTTCAATATAGCCGCTACTCACCGCTTCAAGCCCTGCTAAAATGCGTAAAATCGTGCTTTTACCCGCTCCCGATTCTCCTAATAAAGCGACAACTTCCGCTTCTTTCATTTCTAAGTCTATATTCAAATCAAACGCGCCCCTAGATCCTAAAAGGTGTTTTTTAAACCGCGCTTTTATCATAAAAACGAGCTTTGTTTTTTATTCAAAAATAGGGTAACAAACAAGAGGCTAAAACTGATAAGCGTGAGCGTTAAGGCGTATTGGTAGGCTTTAGGGTAATTGAGCGCTTCAGTTTCGTTAAAAATCGCAATACTAGCCACTCTTGTTTCCCCTAATATATCACCCCCAAGCATCATCACCACGCCAAATTCACCGATAGTGTGCGTGAAAGTGGTAATGATAGCCATCAATAAACTGGGTTTGATGTTAGGGAGTAGGACAAAAAAAAGGGTGTAATATTCCCCCTTACCCAAACTATAACTGGCTTCTTTTAAAGAAGTGGGCAAGGAAATTAACGCGCTTTTAATAGGGCTTACCATAAAAGGTAAAGAAAAAATCACACTCCCTAAAACAAGCCCTTGAAAACTAAAAACAAGTTTCACATTTAACGCATCTTGTAAAAACGCTCCCAAAAAAGAAGAAGGCGAAAAGATTAAAAGAAGATAAAACCCTAGCACGCTTGGAGGTAAAACTAAAGGCATATACACAAGCGTTTCTGTTAAGCTCATTAAGAGATTGCGTTTAAGGCTTAAAAAATAGCCTAAAAAAATCCCTATAGGGAGTAAAATAAGGGTGGTAATAAAGGCTAGAGAAAAGCTCAAACGCATGGTAATCAAAAACTCATGATCCATTGCTCGCCTTTTTTATGCGTTTTAATCCACAATATAGCCGTATTCTTTAAAAATAGCTCTAGCTTTAGGGTTGAATAAAAAATCTTTAAAGGCTTTGGCTAAAGGGTTATTAGCCCCATTTTTAGTAGTGATCAAGGCTTGTTCAATAGGGTTATAAAGGGCTTTATCAATGATGAAATAAGAGAGGTTTTTATCTTTTTTATCCATCAAGGATAACGCTCCAAAGCCTATTTGAGCGTTTTTAGTAGCGACAAATTGATGGGCTTGAGAAACAGAAGTGCCATAAATGATTTTAGGTTTAAGACTGGAAGTGAGTTTTAAATGCTCTAAGACTTCCATACTGGCTTTTCCATAAGGGGCTAGTTTAGGATTAGCCATAGCGATATATTTAATTTTAGGGTCTTTAAGAATTTCTAAAGAATCCACTTTTAGATTTTCACTCCACAAAACCAACACGCCTTTAGCATAGACTTCTTCTTTAAAAGGGGTTATTTTTTCATCATAAAGCTTTTTAGGTCTAGTAATATCTGCTGAAATGAATAAATCAAAAGGGGCGTTTTGAGTGATTTGAGCGTAGAGTTTGCCTGAAGAATTAAAACTAATTCTAATAGCGTCTTTTTGGTGTTCTTTTTGAAATTCTTTAACAAGGGCTTTTAAAGCGCGTGTGAGATTAGCAGCAGCAGCGATTTTTAAATCCTGTGCCAACAGAGCGCTTGAAAAAAATACGATTAAAAAGGCAAACGCTTTGAAAGTATTTTTCATAGAACTCCCTTTTGTTAAATGATTAAAGTTGGTGATTATACCTATTTGTATCTTAAAAATTTGTATTTTAAAAGTTTGAGGTAGTTTTGTGGGTGTATCCCGCTTATGCCTATTCAATTAATATTTTAAGCTCTAAAAATCTCATCTTTGATAAAAAATTAAACCTTTTAGAAAAATAACCGATTTTAGGGCGTAACTTTAATTCAACAAGAAGGATTTATTATGATTAAAAGAATTGCTTGTATTTTAAGCTTGAGTGCGAGTTTAGCGCTTGCTGGCGAAGTGAATGGGTTTTTTATGGGTGCGGGTTATCAGCAAGGTCGTTACGGCCCTTATAACAGCAATTACTCTGATTGGCACCATGGCAATGATCTTTATGGTTTGAATTTCAAATTAGGTTTTGTAGGCTTTGCCAACAAATGGTTTGGGGCTAGGGTGTATGGCTTTTTAGACTGGTTTAACACTTCAGGGACTGAACACACCAAAACCAATTTGCTCACCTATGGTGGCGGTGGCGATTTGATTGTCAATCTCATTCCTTTGGATAAATTCGCTCTGGGTCTCATCGGTGGCGTTCAATTAGCCGGAAACACTTGGATGTTCCCTTATGATGTCAATCAAACGAGATTCCAGTTCTTATGGAATTTAGGCGGAAGAATGCGCGTTGGGGATCGCAGCGCGTTTGAAGCGGGCGTGAAATTCCCTATGGTTAATCAGGGCAGCAAAGATGTAGGGCTTATCCGCTACTATTCTTGGTATGTGGATTATGTCTTTACTTTCTAACTCATTCTTTCATTCGCTCTTCTTCATCAAATTAAACCCTAGCCGACTCTTGAAAGGTTGGGGTTCAAAAATCTTTTTCATAAATAGAAAGTTTGCCTTAGCGCAGTATAATCTTGGCGTTTTAATTTTTATTTTACTCAATAGAGTGTTTGGTGTTTGCGTTTGAAGGCGGATTTAGTAAGATTTAAATAATAAATTACTTATATATATTTGATAGATATTATTTTATTCAATAGTGCTATTTAATGGCTCAATTTAATAGGATAGTTTCGCTTTGATTTCTTTAAAACAAATCGATTCTACTGGGGAAAGGTTTTTATGGAAAACAGCACACTTTATATTGTTATTGCTGGCTTATGGCTTGCTGTAGGCTTTGGAATCTTTTTAAAGAAATTAGACATGCCTGTTATCATTGGCTACATTTGCACAGGAACGGTCTTAGCAGCTTTTTTTAAAATTAATGATTTTAATTTGTTGTCTGATATTGGTGAATTTGGTATCGTCTTTTTAATGTTTATGATAGGCATTGAGTTTAATTTTGACAAGCTCAAATCCATCAAACAAGAAGTGCTGGTTTTTGGGCTTTTACAAGTAATTTTATGCGCTTTAATCGCTTTTTTAGTGGGGTATTTTGTTTTAGGTCTTTCACCCATTTTTTCCCTTGTTTTAGGCATGGGGCTTTCGCTCTCTTCAACCGCTATTGTGCTGAAATTCTTTGAAGATTCCAAACAGCTTAGCACGCCCATGGGAAAGAGTGCGGTGGGGATTTTGATTTTCCAAGATATTGCCGCCATTCCCATGCTTTTAATTCTCACTATTCTAGGCAGTAAAGATTCTAATGTCAATTTACTCATTCTTAAAACCCTTATTTCAGCAGGGATTATTTTAGTTCTTTTATTATTGCCTGGAAAAAAAGGGGCTAATCTCATCTTAGAGCAAGCAAAAGACACGCGCTTGCCTGAAATCTTTATAGGCACGATTTTAGTGATTGTTTGCAGCGCAGCAGGGTTGAGCCATTTTTTTGGGTTTTCTATGTCTTTAGGAGCGTTCATTGTGGGCATGGCGATTTCTAAATCGCGCTATAAAATCAATGTCCAAGAAGAATTCGCGCAATTAAAAAATCTCTTCTTAGCCCTTTTTTTCATTACGATAGGGATGCAAATTAATGTGAGTTTCTTTATGGAGAAATTCTTTGTTGTCATCTTCTTACTCATTTTAGTGATGGGTTTTAAGACTGCTATCATTTATGCGCTTTTGCGTTTTTTTAGAGACGCTAAAACTGCCATCAAAACCGCCCTTTCTTTAGCGCAAATCGGGGAGTTTTCTTTTGTTATCTTTTTAAATTCAGGCTCGCACCAGCTCTTTAATTTGCAAGAAAAAAAAGGGATTCTTGGTTTTTTGCACCAAAAAAATATCTTAAATATCGCTCAAAATGACATCCACCAACTCCTTATCCTCATGGTGGTCTTTTCCATGTTAGCAACCCCTTTTATTTTAAAATACCTAGAATCCATCGCTCAATTCATTTTGCACCAAAAGAGCCAAGAAAATGAGCCGGCTAAAAAATAATGGCGCAAAAACCAAATGATAAGTTTGCTTGTATTGTCAGTGTTATGTTAAAATACAAGCATATTTTAACTCCAAATTGGTATAAAAAGGGGATTTCATGAAAGAACAAGAATGGGATTTAAGTGCTTTATTTGAAAATAAAGAAAGTGCAGAAGAATTTTTAAAAACCTTACAAACAGAAGCACAAGAATTTGAGAGCGCTTATCAAAACAACCTTAAGAATTTAGACACTGCAGGATTTGCCAACGCTCTTAAACATTACGAAGATTTGTCAGAAAAAATCTCTAAAGTGATGACTTACGCCCAATTGCTTTTTGCTAAGAACGCCAAAGAAGCGAAGTTTTATTCGCAATGCGAAATGGCTTGCACAAATATCCAACAACACCTTTTATTCTTTGAAATTGAATTTAAGAATTTGGACGCCAAAAAACAACTCGCTTTCATTAAAAAATGCAAAGATCATGCTTTTTATCTAAACAATCTCATAGAAAAGAAAAAGCACACCTTAAATTTAGATGAAGAAAAGATCGCTCTAGCCCTTTCACCTGTGGGGGTGGGCGCGTTTAGCCGTCTTTTTGATGAGCATTTTTCTTCTTTGAAAATCCCTTTTGAAGAGCAAAATTTAAGCGAAGAAGAAATTTTAGCCCTCTTGCACAACCCCAAACGCAAGATCCGTAAAAAATCTCAAAAAGCTTTCAGCAAAGTGTTAGAAAAATCCCGCCCTTTACTCACTTACATTTTAAACATGGTGCGTAAGGATTTGCTCATTGAAACTAGGCTAAGAAAATACGATAAAAAAGAGAGTTTCCGCCACATTGACAACCAGATCTCCCAAGAGAGCGTGGATAGCATGATAGAGATTGTGAACGCTAATTTTTCTTTAGTGCATCGTTACTACCATCAAAAAGCACAAATTTTAGGGCATAAACTCAAAGATTACGATCGCTACGCCCCTTTAAGCGATGAAAACACCACCATGACTTACTCTCAAGCTTTAGAAGAAGTGCTTAACACCCTTAAAGCCTTTAGCCCTGAATTTTATAAAATCGCTTCTAAAGCAATTAAAGAGGGGTGGGTGGATTCACACCCTAAAGACTTTAAGCAAGGCGGGGCTTTTAGCCATGGTGGGGTGCCTAGCACTCACCCTTATGTGCTATTAAACTACACAGGAAACCGCCGAGACGCTTTCACTATCGCTCATGAATTTGGGCATATGATCCACCAAGAATTGTCCAAAAAACAAGGCGTATTGAACATGGATACGCCCTTAACCACCGCAGAAACCGCTTCCGTCTTTTCTGAAATGCTGTTTTTTGAGCATTTAAAAAAGGGTTTAAAATCTGATGAACTCCTTTTCATGCTGGCAGGCAAGCTAGAAGATATTTTTTCTACCCTTTTTAGGCAAGTGGTGATGACTAATTTTGAAAGAAGAATCCATGAAATTGATGAAGAATTAGACACCAAGGATTTTGATCGAATCTGGTTTGAAGAAAATCAAAGAATGTTTGAAAAGAGCGTGAAACTCACTAAAAACTACCATTTATGGTGGAGCTATATCCCCCATTTTATCCATTCGCCTTTTTATTGCTACGCTTATAGTTACGGGCAGCTTTTAACTTTGGCGCTTTATGGGCTTTATAAAAAAAGCGACGCTAAAGAGTTTGTTAAAACTTACACGGAATTTTTGAGCTTAGGAGGGTCAAAAAGCCCTAAAGAATTAGTGTCCATGTTTGGCTTTGACATTGATAGCAAGGAATTTTGGGAAATTGGCATGCAAGAGGTGCGTCATTTGTTAGAAGAATTTGAAAGGTTGCTCGCATGCAAAAAGAATTAAGGCTTTTAAACAACAAGCATTGCATTGAATACTTGCAATTTCTGTCCAAAAACCATTTGAGTTTCAACCTTTTGTGCGAAAGAGATGCGATTGATTTTTCCCCCAAGCTCCCTAAAGAAATCCATGAAAAATTCGGCACATTAGTGCTGTTTGTTTTAGCCGGATACACCTTAGAAAGCTTGATGATTGATGCAAAAAGCGTGCAGTTTGAAGCCGGGTTTGGCCCTAATAACATTGGCAGCGTGGTTCAAGTGGAACTTCCTGGCATCATTCAAATCCTTATCAAAGAAAACAATGAAAATGCCGTTTTATTCAATCGTTGCGATTCGCTTGAATTGTTTCAAAAAGAAGAACCGCTCCTTCAAGAGCCAAAAAATGATGAGCGGGAGTCTAAAGAATGGTTGGATTCTAAAGAGGCCCTTTTTTCCAATTCCAAAAACCGCACGATTTTAGAAAATCTGCACAAAAGCTAAAGGAATCATTGATGAGCGTTTTGAAATTGCATGTAAAAGTCTTTCGTTTTGAAACCAACAAAGATTACAACCCTGCTTATGAGTCTTATTTTTTAGAATACCAAGAAGATCAATACCTTTTGGATCTTTTAAAACAACTCAAAGGCGTGAGCTATAGTGAAAATATCGCGCTTAAAATCAATCAAATTGCGGTGTTTGAAGACGCTAAAGTGAGCGATTTGGTGGCGTTTTTTTCTAAAGAGTGGGTGCTAGATCCCCTATCCAAACGATACGCTTTAAAAGACTTAATGATTGATGAAAAGGCGGTTTTAAAAAACTATGAAGATTTTTTCAAACAAGTCCCCTACATCACTAAAGGCGAAAAAGAAGAATTAGAAAAGTTTATTCAAATCAATTTTATCAACCCCCAAACAAACCCTAAATATCTGGGCGATGGCTTTTTCTTGTATGTTAAATGGCTGATGAAGCGCTACCCCACAGAGCGCAACCGGTTATTAGAGATGATTTCTCAGCCTGAAAGCGGCGTGATGAATTTTTTAAGCGTGGTGCATTACCTCTATAAAAACGATGACAATATTGACCATGAAATCTATGAATTGCAAGAAATCCTAACCAATTCCAAAATCAAGCCATGGAAAGATTTTTCTAAAAACCTTTTAAGCCTTTTCCAATACCATTCTAACCCCCCTAAAACGCCTAACCCCCCTAAAACTTGCGCGCTCTTTAACGCTTATGCGAAGCATTTAAACGCGCAATCGCTTCTAAAAAGCGCTAAGCTCTATTTAGAAAAAATGGGGCAAAAAATCATTGATCTGCCTTTTTGTTATGATGGAGGCTATTATGGGAAGATTATAAGCACGCATGATTTCCTCACAGCTTCTGCGTATAATCTGGCTCTAGCCAAAGCCAATGGCGTTTCGCTCATTTTTTGCGAAGAAGACGCGTATTTGAATATCTTGCATGCTAAAGAAGTTTTAGACAACAACCCTGAAATCATCGACTCCGTCAATGAAAAATTGAAAAAATACCAGCTTGTTTATGAAAAAGGCGTTGAGATAGTCTATCTTAATGAGTGGGTTAATGAATTTTTGGCATGGGAATTGAAAAGCCCTTTTGATGCGTTTTTGGGGGCTGAATTTTCCCGCATTAAACAAAGCGATCATTTTTTCAATAAAATCCATTTAAAAGCCCCCTATTTTTTAGAGTCTTTTCAAAATTACGCCCCCCTTTTAGAAGTCAATGAAGAAAGCGGCTTACTCCAGTGTGCGCATTTACGCTATTTAGGGATTGATTTGGGGGCGGATTTTTTAATCGCGCATTCTTTGGGGCTTTTTCATGCTTTTGAAAATTTAAGCTTAAAAGCTTCAAAAGTTTATAAAAGAGATAATGACAACACCCCCACTTTATTTTTACCTCAAATCGCGCTAATGGCTATGGGGGAAAAAAACACGCAAGCTTTAGGGCTTGATACGCATTATCATAAGGTTACTTTCATTTAAGATGAACGCTTTTTTAAAACTCGCTCTCGCTTCTTTGATGGGAGGGCTTTGGTATGCTTTCAATGGCGAAGGCTCTGAAATTGTCGCTATAGGGATTTTTGTGTTGATTTTGTTTATTTTTTTCATCCGCCCTGTGAGTTTCCAAGACCCAGAAAAACGAGAAGAATACATAGAACGGCTTAAAAAAAACCATGAGAGGAAAATGATCTTACAAGACAAGCAAAAAGAAGAGCAAATGCGTCTTTATCAAGCCAAAAAAGAGCGAGAGAGCAGGCAAAAACAAGACCTCAAAGAACAAATGAAAAAATACTCATAAAGGAAAATCATGGAAATCATTTTATTAATTGTTGCGGCGGTTGTGTTGTTTTATTTTTACAACACCCTCAAAGAATATTTGAAAAACCCCCTAAACCCTAAAACCAAAACCGAAGAATACGACTTGAAACATGACCCCTATTTGTTAGTGCAATCTAGCCCCCTAGACAAATTCAAACAAACCCAAACAGGTGCGTATATGCGTCTTTTAAAGTTTTTAGACATTCAAAAAAACGCTTTGGATAACGCCTTAAGAACACTTTTTATCCATGAATTAGAGCAGCCCTTAAACAGCGAACAGCAAAATTTAGCCAAAGAGATTCTCAATGAGCCTGTGGATAAAAAAGAAAATTTTGAATCCTTATGCCAAGAAATCGCTGAGCACACGCATGGGGAATACGCCAAACGCTTGAAATTAGTGGAATTTCTTATGTTATTAGCCTATACTGACGGGATTTTAGATGGCAAAGAAAAAGAATTGTTTTTAGATGTGGGGGCGTTTTTGCAGATAGACAATCAGGATTTTAACGAGCTTTATGATAATTTTGAACGCTTCAATTCCATAGAAATCCCCATGTCTTTAGAAGAAGCAAAAAATCTTTTTGGAATCCAAACTAATATAACCAAGCAAGATTTAGAGGAAAAAGCCCTGAATTTAAGCACCCCCTATTACCATAAAATGAATGACAACAAACGCTACAGCGAACAAGATTTTATCTCTTTGAAAAAAATCGCCCTCGCTTCCCAACTCTTAGAAAATGATTTAAAAGACTCCTAAGGGGTCTTGTGAAAAAGGCTATTGAATGCCCTTTTTAAAAGCCCTAGAATCTTTTGATGCGCCCTTTTTAGAAAAAGAAATTTTAAAGCGTTTTAGGGATAATTTAGTTTTTTTCAAATCTTATAATCCTAATCTTTTTAACGCTCTCAATACGCCTTTTAAAAATTACCAATTGCTTTTTGAAAAAAACCACTTCAATCTCTTACACACGCCCACAAACGCTTTAAGCTACCCTAAAAATCAAATGATAGAAACCGCTTTTAACATGGCTTCTAACCCCCTGAATAATCCCAGATGGTCATTAGACAATAACCATCTCTCTTTAAATTATTTAAAAACTCAAAACAACCCCAAACTCCCCATAACCCTTAAAGCCACGCATGCGATCTCAAACTTTTTAGATAATGATCAAACGCCTTGCTCTTTAAAGAAATTCTTACCCCCTACCATGATTTATGGCGTCTTGGACGGCTTGTTTTTGGCTATTTTGCAGGCTCAAAATTACCGCTTCCATTCGCTTTATTTGTTTGAAGAAAATTTAGATTTGTTTAAAATCAGCTGTTATTTTGTGCGTTATGAAGATTTGATTACAAAAGGGGCTAAACTCTTTATTCAAGGGTTTTTTAACCCCAATGAATTGAAAATGGATTTTTTGAAACGCCCTATCACGCATTCTTTTTTAAAGTTAGAAATCATGCCCTATAAAAGCACTTTTAATTCACGCATGCGAGAAACCATTCAAAGCTATTACAAACAGGCTTTAAGGGGTTGGGGGAGTTTTGAAGATGAATTACTAGGGTTAAAAAACACGCTTAAAAACTTACCCTTATACCAAACTCTAAAGATTAAACCTAAAAAGATTAACGCTCCCATTTGCGTGGTGGGTAACGGGCCAAGCCTGGATTTATTGCTGGATTTTTTAAAAGAAAATGAAGATCATTTCATTATTTTTTCATGCGGAACCGCTTTAAAGCCTTTAAAAACGCATGGCATCAAAGTGGATTTTCAAATAGAAGTGGAGCGCACAGACTACCTTAAAGAGGTTTTAGAAAAAGCCCCCCTAGAAGACACCCCCTTAATGGGGGCTAACATGCTCAATCCTAACGCTTTTAATACAGCCAAAGAAGCGTTAATGTTTATGCGTGGGGGGAGTGCTTGCGCGTATATAAGCCCTTTAAGTATAGAATACGCAGCGCCTTTTGTGGGCAATGCTGGGGTGGCTTTAGCGGGTTTGATGAGCGATGAGATTTATTTGTGCGCTTTAGATTGTGCTTACATTAAAGGGTTTAAAAAGCACGCTCAAAATTCCTATTATGAAAATGAAAAAGAAATTGACACTTCATCTTTAATCAGCATAGAGGGTAATTTTAAGGGTTATGAAACTTTTAGCGACTCGCTTTTTTTGCTCTCTAAAGAAAGGATTGAAGAAGCCCTTAATTATTACCGGCCTAAAAAAGTCTATAATTTAAGTTATGGGGCTAAAATCAAGCATGCTGTTAGCCTCAATCGCTCTCAAGTGAAATTGAAACAAATCAACAAACAAGACACTATCGCTCGCATTAAAAGCATGTTTAGCCCTAGAAGTCATCATGCTAAGGATTTAAAAAATTTACAAAAAAATCTTATTAGTTTTAAAGAGGATTTTTTCATGCGTTTAAACACGCCTTGCAAAACCAAGCAAGAAATATTTGAATGGGTGGATAGCTTGAATGAATTTTGCCAAACAATAAGTGCTAAAACTCCTACTATAGGCATTTTATTTGAAGGGAGTATCGCTCATATCTTACAAAGCGTTCTAATCGTTTCATTGCATCTTAAAAAAAATGAGCTGACGCGTTTTATCAAATTCTCTCAAAACGCCTTGAAACAATTCCTTAAAAAAGCTTGTTTGTTGTTGCAAATGCAACTCAAACAACCATGATTTTCACTTTTACACTATAATAACAACCTTAAATCTAAGGGGTGTGCATGCCATACAATGAAATCACAAGGGTTCAAATCCCTGCCTTAATGCATTTAGCCAAGTTGGGCTATAACTTTATTTCTCAAAAAAATAAGCTTAACCCAGACACGGCCACTAATATTTTAACAGAGAGTTTCACTCAAGCGTTTAACCGATTAAACCCCTTAAACCCTACTAAAGACGCAAAAGATGTTCTTGCTGAAATGAAAAAACGCTTGAATTATGATGATTTGGGCAAAAGCTTTTATGAATACTTGCTCAAAAGCGAGCATCAAATCATAGACTTTGATAACCCTAACAACAACCTTTATGAAATGATGGCTGAATTACCCTATAAATCCTTTAGGCCTGACATCACCCTTTTTATCAATGGCTTGCCTTTGGTGAATATAGAAGTTAAACAGCCTTTAGCCGGACAAGGCATTAGAGAGGAAAAAGATCGCCACATCAAACGCTATAAAAACCCTGAAAACAAAGTTTTTTATAACCTTGCGCAAATCTGGCTCTTTAGCGATGACTTAGCCTATGATGAAAACAACCCCGATCAAGGCGCGTTTTATAGCGCTTCTTATTCGCCCATTTTCCAACGCTTTATTGAAGCCAATAAGTTAGATATTACCCCCCCCCCCCGAAAATCATCAAAATCATCAAAACCATCAATCGCTTGAAGAAATTCAAAAACGCGTCTTAAACGAATTTAACCTTAAAGACACCGACTACCTAAAACGCCCTAAAGACAGCCCCACAAACTCCCTTTTAACTTCGTTTTGCTCCAAAAAAAGGCTTTGCTTTATCCTAAAATACGGCATCAGTTTCCTAAAAGAAAAATCAGAGTTTAAAAAACACATTTGGCGTTATGCGCAGATGTTTGCGAGCTTGAATGTTTTAAAAGAATTACAAAAGCATTATGAAACTAACCCAAAAGATCCCCCAAAAGACCCCTTAAAAGGCATCATTTGGCACACGCAAGGCAGCGGTAAAACCGCCTTAACCTACCATTTAACCAAACTCATCAGAGACTTTTTTAGCCAATCCAACCTAAACAAAAAGACTAAATTTTATTTTATTGTGGATAGGTTGGATTTATTAGAACAAGCCAAAAACGAGTTTTTAAAAAGAGGCCTTCAAGCGCATGAGGCAGAAAATAAAGAGGACTTGAGCCAAAAATTAAAAAGCTCTAGCGTGTTTGAAAGCCTTCAAGGGAATGATGAAATCATCGTTGTGAATATCCAAAAATTCAAAGCCCCCAATGAAGACTCCTCTGATAGCACTCCTAAAGAAATTGTTTCTAAAACGGACTTGCAAGAATCCATTCAAAATAGCCACGATTTACAAAGGGTGTTTATCATAGATGAAGCCCACAGGAGCTACGATCCTAAAGGTTGTTTTTACGCTAATTTGATAGAATGCGACAAAAATGCGATTAAAATCGCTCTCACAGGCACGCCCCTGTTAGAAGACAACGCACAAGATAAAGCCACTAAAAAAACTTTTGGCAACTACTTTCACACCTATTCTTATGCAGAATCCATTAAAGACA
Organism: Helicobacter pylori; assembly: GCF_030323545.1. Lineage (NCBI taxonomy): Bacteria > Pseudomonadati > Campylobacterota > Epsilonproteobacteria > Campylobacterales > Helicobacteraceae > Helicobacter > Helicobacter pylori. The sequence continues at coordinate 1,112,857 of NZ_CP122954.1, forward strand.
GACACACCCTAAAACTCTTTTTAGAAACCATTGAAAAGAGCTACAAAGAAGAACTGCAAGAAATCTATCGCCTTTTACAAGAAAGCATCACTATTGAAGACATAGAGGTTAAAAAAGAAATGATCTTTAATGATGAGAAATACATTAAAGCCATGCTCTCTTATATCATTAGAGATTTATTGGATTTCAGGCGTTCGAATGGCAATGATAAACATTTAAAGGCTATGGTGGTTTGTTTTTCAAGCCAGCAAGCCAGATTAGCCAATTTGCTTTTTAATGAAGTCCAAGAAAAAATCTTACAAGAAAACCCTAACCTGCAAATTTTAAACAAACTCAAATCCAGCCTGATTTTGCATGACGAACAAGAAGTTAAAGAAAAGATTTATTCTTTCAAACATGAAGATACGGATATAGCCTTTGTGTTTAACATGCTTTTAACCGGCTTTGATTTACCCAATCTCAAGCGCCTTTATATCCACAGAGAGTTAAAAGATCACAATTTACTCCAAGCCCTAGCCAGAGTGAATCGCCCCTATAACAACATGTCTTTTGGCTACCTTATAGATTTTGTAGGGATTGAAGAAAATTTTGACAAAACGACTGATGATTATTTGAAAGAATTAAACCGATTCAATCAAAGCGATGCCAACAGCGATTTTAATATCAAAGACATTTTTGCGGATCGTGAGGTTTTAGAAAAAGACATTAAAAACGCCTATAATGATCTTTTTGATTACCCCATTGACAATATAGAGGGCATGACTAGCGCCATTGTCAATATGAGCGGAATTAACGAGTTACAAAAAGTCTCACACGCTATTAAAACGCTCAAAGAGCGCTACAATTTAATCCGCACTTCTATTGATGAAACAATCCTTTCACTAAAAGAAAAAATTGATATTGAAAAGATCAATAAAATCTCTTTCATGCTCAGCCAAAAAGCCAAACAACTCCATGCATTAAAAAATATCAATGAGCCTAAAAACCCCAACGATTTAATCATTTTAGAAGACCTCATCGCTCTTTTAGACTTTAAAATAGCGTTTAAAGAACGCAAAGAATTACACTTTAAAGAAAGCGAAGAAATTAGCGCCAAACAAAAGCAAGTTAAAGAGATTTTAGAAAAAATCCCGGATCAAAAAGATAAAGAAATCCAAAAGATTTATAAAGAACTTTCAAAACTGCTCCAAACGCCCGCAACAAGCCAGAATTTTGATGGGATTTCTCATTCTTATAGCGCGATCATTTCACAACTCAAACAACACAACCAACAAACCACCCACTTATTAAATAAATACGATAATAATTTAGCTTATGCGATCACGCATAAGCGCCTTATGGAAGAAAACATTTCTGACCCAGTGGGAATTTTCACGCTTTTAAGCGTGTTAAAAAGCGCTATTGATGATCGTATTTCTAAGCGTCAAGAAATCTTAAACGAAGAAGATTACCTAAAAAATGCCATAAAACTAGAATTAAGGAACGCCTTCAAAGAAAACCCCTCCTTAAAAGATTTAGAAAAAGAAAAAGAATTTATCATTCAAACCCTTTTTAACGAGCTGCAAAACCACCATCAAGGAAATTTGAATGCCTAATAACGCTTTATTACAAATCAAACAAGACACCCTAAGCCTCATTGATGAGTTAAAAGCCACTTGCGCGAGTTTTGGTTTAGGGAACGACGGCAACGAATACAAAATCATCACGCAATGCTTTTTGTATAAATTCTTATGCGATAAGTTTGAATTCCTTTTTGAACAAGAATTTCCTAACCAAACAATACAAGATTACAAAGACTTTAACGAAGAAGAGAAAGAAAATTTTTTTATTACCTTAATAGATAAAAGACTCCCCAAACTCGCCTATGATGATCTTTTAAGCTATCTTTTTGAAAAACATTTTAACGATAACGATTTACACCTAAAGCTAGATATTATTTTTAATCGTATTTCTAGCAATAATGCCGAGCTTTTTAACACCACAAGCACGGATAAAACCACTATCGCCCTATTTGAAAGCGTCTCACAATACATTAATGAAGAATCTAAAAGGGCTAATTTCACCAGAGCTTTACTAGACAAACTCAAAAATTTTAATTTCAAACAAGCTTTTTTAAACTTGCAAAACCAACAAGGCTATGATTTTTTCGCCCCCATTTTTGAATACTTACTCAAAGATTACAATAACGCCGGCGGAGGCAAATACGCCGAATACTACACCCCTTTAAGCATCGCTAGCATCATTGCTAAGCTTTTAATTAATGAGCCAACTCAAAGCGTCAAAATCTATGACCCAAGCGCGGGCACAGGAACGCTTTTAATGGCATTAGCCCACCAAATAGGCACGGATTCTTGCACCCTTTATGCCCAAGACATTTCGCAAAAATCCTTAAGAATGCTCAAACTCAACCTCATTTTAAACGACTTGACCCACTCTTTAAAAAACGCCATTGAGGGAAACACTTTAACCAACCCCTACCATTCTAAAGACCTTAAAGGGAAAATGGATTACATCGTGAGTAACCCCCCTTTCAAGCTGGATTTTTCCAACGAGCATGCCGAGATTTCGCAAAACAAAAACGATTTTTTCTTAGGCGTGCCTAATATCCCTAAAAACGCTAAAGACAAAATGCCCATTTACACGCTCTTTTTCCAGCATTGCTTGAACATGCTTAGTAATAAGGGTAAAGGGGCTATAGTCGTGCCAACCGGATTCATTAGCGCTAAAAGCGGGATAGAAAATAAGATTATCCGGCATTTAGTAGATGAAAGGCTCGTTTATGGGGTGGTTTGCATGCCCAGTCAGGTTTTTGCCAACACCAGCACTAATGTGAGCATCATCTTTTTTCAAAAAACGCCAAGCGCAAATGAAGTAGTTTTGATTGACGCTTCCAAACTCGGCGAAGAATACACCGAAAACAAAAACAAAAAAACGCGCTTAAGAACAAGCGATATTGATTTGATTTTAGAAACTTTTCAAAATAAAACCCCAAAAGCGGATTTTTGCGCTCTGGTTTCTTTTGATGAAATCACAGAAAAAAATTATTCTCTAAACCCCGGGCAGTATTTCATTATAGAAGACACCAGCGAGAAAATCAGCCAAGCAGAGTTTGAAAATTTAATGCAGCAATATTCAAGCGAACTCACAAGCCTTTTTGATGAAAGCCAGAGCTTGCAACAAGAAATTTTAGAAACTTTAAAAGGGGTTAGGTTTGAGTGATAATAAAACATATAAACTTAAAAATATAGGAAAAATCGTAACAGGAAAAACCCCTAAAACTTCTAATTTAGACTTTTTTAATGGCAAATACATGTTTATTACACCAAATGATTTGCATGGCATATATCGTATTATTAAAACACCAAGAACGCTTAGTGATAGTGGTTTAAAAAGCATACAAAACAACACAATAGATAACACAAGCATTCTTGTAGGGTGTATAGGTGATGTGGGTATAGTTCGCATGTGTTTTGATAAATGCGCAACAAATCAGCAAATAAATTCTATTACAAACATTAAAGATTTTTGTAATCCATTCTACTTATACTACTATCTATCTAACAAAAAAGAGCTTTTTAAAAATATAGCTCTCTCTACAGTTGTGCCAATTATTCCAAAAACAATTTTTCAAGAAATAGAAGTCTTATTGCCAAATATAGAAACACAACAAAAAATAGCCCGCACGCTTTCTGTCTTAGATCAAAAAATAGAGAACAACCACAAAATCAATGAGCTTTTACACACGCTCGCTTATAAAATCTATGAATATTATTTCAAATACAAACCTAAAAATGCAAAGCTAGAACAAATCATTATTGAAAATCCTAAATCTAGTATTATGGTTAAAAATGCCCAAAAAACCCAAGATAAATACCCCTTTTTTACAAGCGGAGATAATATCTTATCCTATCCTAAAGCGATCATTGATGGCAGAAATTGCTTTTTAAATACTGGAGGTAATGCTGGTATTAAATTTTATGTAGGCAAAGCTTCTTATTCAACGGATACTTGGTGTATTTGCGCTAACGAATTTAGCGACTATTTATATTTACTGCTCTCAAGTATAAAAACCCATATCAATCAAAGCTTTTTTCAAGGAACTAGCCTTAAACACTTACAAAAAAATTTGCTTAAAAAATACCCTATTTACATGCCGTCCGTGCATGAAATTAAAAAATTCAATCAAATTATTATGCCACTACTCACGCTTATATCCATTAACACAAGAACTTCTAAAAAATTAGAACAAATCAGAGATTTCCTACTCCCCCTACTTTTAACCCAACAAGTCAAACCCCAATGAAAACATAAAAACCAAAAATAAGCAACAACTAAGCAAACTCGCGCTACAATCTCTCTTTTTTATTGCGGAGTATGGCGCAGCCTGATTAGCGCGCACCCTTGGGGTGGGTGAGGTCGTGGGTTTGAATCCCGCTACTCCGACCATGACTTTTTAAAAAAACTTCAATGATTATCATTTCATTATATAATCACACTAAACAAACTGATTTTTAAACATGATGATTTAAAGGATTTTTATTGAATCGTTTCTTTAACCGAGAGCTTTCATGGTTAGCTTTTAACACAAGGGTTTTAAACGAAGCCAAAGATGAGAGCTTGCCTTTATTAGAGCGCTTGAAATTTTTAGCCATTTATGACACGAATTTAGACGAATTTTACATGATAAGAGTAGCAGGGCTTAAACAACTCTATGAGCATAAAATCGCTTCTAAAGGCATTGATGGCGCAAGCCCTGAAGAACAATTAGAAAAAATCAAGCATTATTTAGCGCATGAAATTGAAGAAAGGGAGTTGGAATTCCAAAAAATTCAAGCCCTACTCTTTAAAAAAGGGCTTTGTATCACCCCCTATAATGAATTGAATTTAGAGCAAAAAGCTAAGGCTAAAACCTATTTTAAAGAGCAACTTTATGCGTTAGTTTTGCCTTTTAAGTTGGATTCTTCGCACACTTTCCCGCCTTTAGCGAATTTGACTTTCGCGCTTTTTGCCCGCATTAAAGACAAAGAAACCCAAACCACCTCCTATGCACTCATCAAACTCCCCTCTTTTATCTTCCGTTTTGTAGAGCTAGAAAAAGGCTTGTTCGTGCTGGCTGAAGAAATCGTAGAAGCGCATTTAGAAGAATTGTTTTTAGAGCATGAGATTTTAGATTGCATGGCGTTTAGGGTAACTTGCGATGCGGATATTGCCATCACTGAAGATGAAGCGCATGATTATGCGGATTTGATGAGTAAGAGCTTAAGGAAAAGAAATCAAGGCGAAATCGTGCGCTTGCAAACCCAAAAAGGGAGCCAAGAGCTTTTAAAAACCCTTTTAGCGTCTTTAAGGAGTTTTCAAACCCACTCTCACAAAAAACACAAACCCACCGGCATGCATGCCTATAAAAGCATGATCATGCTCAATTTAGGGGATTTGTGGGAATTAGTCAATCATAGCGATTTTAAAGCGCTCAAATCGCCCAATTTCACGCCCAAAATCCACCCTCATTTCAATGAAAACGATCTCTTCAAATCCATAGAAAAGCAAGATCTGTTGCTGTTTCATCCTTATGAAAGTTTTGAGCCTGTGATTGATTTAATAGAGCAAGCCGCTAGCGATCCAACCACCCTTTCTATCAAAATGACGCTTTATCGTGTGGGCAAGCATTCCCCCATTGTCAAAGCTTTAATTGAAGCGGCGAGCAAGATTCAAGTGAGCGTTTTAGTGGAATTAAAAGCGCGCTTTGATGAAGAAAGCAATCTGCATTGGGCAAAAGCTTTAGAAAGGGCGGGCGCGTTAGTCGTTTATGGCGTTTTCAAACTCAAAGTGCATGCTAAAATGCTCGTAATCACCAAAAAAGCAGACAACCAATTACGCCATTTCACCCATTTAAGCACGGGCAATTACAACCCTTTGAGCGCTAAAGTCTATGCCGATGTGAGTTTTTTTAGCGCTAAAAATGAAATCGCTAACGACATTATCAAGCTTTTCCATTCCTTGCTGACGAGTAGCGCCACTAGCAACACATTAGAAACGCTTTTTATGGCGCCTAAACAAATTAAGCCTAAAATCATTGAACTCATTCAAAATGAAATGAATCACAAACAAGAAGGCTATATCATTTTAAAAGCCAACGCCCTAGTGGATAGCGAAATCATTGAATGGCTCTATCAAGCCTCTCAAAAAGGGGTTAAAATTGATCTCATTATTAGAGGGATTTGCTGTTTAAAGCCCCAAGTCAAGGGGTTGAGCGAAAATATCAGGGTGTATTCTATTGTGGGGAAATATTTAGAACATGCACGCATTTATTATTTTAAACATGAAAATATCTATTTTTCTAGCGCGGATTTAATGCCCAGGAATTTAGAAAGGCGCGTGGAATTGCTTGTTCCCGCCACAAACCCAAAGATCGCCAATAAATTGTTGCATATTTTAGAAATCCAATTAAAAGACACCCTAAAACGCTACGAGTTAAATTCTAAAGGCCGTTACGCTAAAGTTTCAAACCCTAACGATCCTTTAAATTCACAGGATTATTTTGAAAAACAAGCCCTTAAAACCTTTTAAAGGTTATCGTTCAAATCATAAAAGACAAGGATTTAAATGTTTTATTCATTAGTAAAAAAATATCTTTTTAGCCTGGACGCTGAAGACGCGCATGAAAAGGTTTGTCAAATTTTAAGAACGCTTTCTAGATCGCCCTTTTTGTGTAATTTAATCCATTCTCAATGGGGTTATAAAAACCCAAAACTTGAAAATGAAATTTTAGGCTTAAATTTCCCTAACCCCTTAGGCTTAGCCGCCGGCTTTGATAAAAACGCTTCCATGCTTAGGGCGTTAATCGCTTTTGGGTTTGGCTATTTGGAAGCAGGCACATTGACTAATATTGCGCAAAGCGGGAATGAAAGACCAAGGCTTTTCAGGCACATTGAAGAAGAGTCCTTACAAAATGCGATGGGGTTTAATAATTACGGGGCGATTTTAGGAGCGAGATCGTTTAAGCGCTTCGCCCCTTATAAAACCCCTATTGGCATCAATTTAGGCAAAAACAAACACATAGAGCAAGCGCATGCCTTAGAAGATTACAAGGCGGTTTTAAATCAATGTTTAAACATTGGCGATTATTACACTTTCAACCTTTCTTCTCCCAACACCCCTAATTTAAGGGATTTACAAAATAAAGCGTTTGTGCATGAGCTTTTTTGCATGGCGAAAGAAATGACCCATAAGCCTTTATTTTTAAAAATCGCCCCGGATTTAGAAACAGATGACATGCTAGAGATTGTCAATAGCGCTATTGGAGCGGGAGCGCATGGGATTATTGCGACTAACACCACGATTGATAAAAGCCTAGTGTTCGCTCCTAAAGAAATGGGGGGCTTGAGCGGGAAATGCTTGACTAAAAAAAGCCGTGAAATCTTTAAAGAACTGGCTAAAGCTTTTTTTAATAAAAGCGTTCTTGTTTCTGTGGGGGGGATTAGCGATGCCAAAGATGCTTATGAAAGGATTAAAATGGGAGCGAGTCTGTTACAAATTTATAGTGCTTTTATTTACAATGGGCCAAATTTATGCCAAAATATTCTTAAAGATTTGGTAAAATTACTCCAAAAAGATGGATTTTTGAGCGTCAAAGAGGCTATAGGAGCGGATTTAAGATGAAACATTTTTCTGTTAAAAGACTTTTGAGGCTTAGTTCTGTCTTGCTAGTCACTTTAGGAGCGAGCATGCACGCACAATCTTACTTACCCAAACATGAGAGTATTACTTTAAAGAATGGGTTGCAAGTCGTAAGCGTCCCCCTAGAAAATAAAACCGGGGTTATAGAAGTGGATGTGCTTTATAAAGTCGGCTCTAGAAACGAAGTCATGGGCAAGAGCGGGATCGCTCACATGTTAGAGCATTTGAATTTTAAAAGCACTAAAAACCTTAAAGCCGGCGAATTTGATAAGATCGTTAAGCGTTTTGGGGGCGTGAGTAACGCTTCTACGAGCTTTGATATTACACGCTATTTCATTAAAACTAGTCAGGCTAACTTGGATAAATCTTTAGAATTGTTCGCTGAAACCATGGGTTCTTTGAATTTAAAAGAAGACGAGTTTTTGCCTGAGCGTCAAGTGGTCGCTGAAGAAAGGCGATGGCGCACTGATAATTCCCCTATCGGCATGCTTTATTTCCGCTTTTTTAACACCGCTTATGTCTATCACCCCTACCATTGGACGCCCATTGGTTTTATGGACGATATTCAAAACTGGACTTTAAAAGACATTAAAAAATTCCATTCGCTCTATTATCAGCCTAAAAACGCTATCGTTTTAGTGGTAGGCGATGTCAATTCCCAAAAGGTTTTTGAATTGAGTAAAAAGCATTTTGAATCCTTAAAAAACCTTGATGGAAAAACTATCCCCACCCCTTACATGAAAGAGCCTAAGCAAGATGGAGCCAGAACGGCGATCGTGCATAAAGATGGGGTTCATTTAGAATGGGTAGCGTTAGGGTATAAAGTGCCTGCTTTCAAGCATAAGGATCAAGTCGCCCTAGATGCGTTAAGCAAGCTTTTAGGCGAAGGTAAAAGCTCATGGTTACAAAGCGAATTAGTGGATAAAAAACGCCTGGCTTCTCAAGCTTTCTCACACAACATGCAATTACAAGATGAAAGCGTGTTTTTATTCATTGCGGGGGGTAATCCTAATGTCAAAGCCGAAGCCTTACAAAAAGAAATCGTAGCGCTTTTAGAAAAGCTTAAAAAAGGCGAAATCACTCAAGCGGAGTTAGACAAGCTCAAAATCAATCAAAAAGCTGACTTTATTTCTAATTTAGAAAGTTCTAGCGATGTGGCGGGGCTTTTTGCGGACTATTTAGTGCAAAACGATATTCAAGGCTTGACGGATTATCAGCAACAATTTTTGGATTTAAAAGTGAGCGATTTGGTGCGTGTGGCCAATGAATATTTTAAAGACACCCAATCAACCACCGTGTATTTGAAACCTTAAAAGAGCCTTATAATATGCAATTCCATTCATCTAGTGCGTTAATTACGCCTTTTAAAAAAGATTTGAGCGTTGATGAGGCCGCTTATGAAGCCTTGATCAAGCGCCAGATTTTTCAGGGCATGGACGCATGCGTGCCTGTTGGCACGACAGGAGAATCCGCCACGCTCACCCACAAAGAGCACATGCGTTGCATTGAAATCGCCATAGAAACTTGCAAAAACACTAAAACGCTCTCCAATTCGTGCATGAAAGTGTTAGCCGGCGTGGGCAGTAACGCCACAAGCGAGTCCCTTTCTTTAGCAAAGTTCGCTCAAAAAATCGGCGCGGATGCGATTTTATGCGTAAGCCCTTATTATAACCGCCCCACCCAACAAGGCTTGTTTGAACATTATAAAACGATCGCTCAATCGGTGGAAATCCCTGTCATGCTTTATGATGTGCCAAGCCGAACGGGCGTGTCTATTGAAGTTCCAACCGCTCTCAAACTCTTTAGAGAAATCCCTAACATTAAAGCCATTAAAGAAGCGTCTGGCTCTTTGAAAAGGGTAACAGAATTGCATTATTATGAAAAAGATTTTAAAATTTTTAGCGGGGAAGATTCACTCAACCACTCTATCATGTTTTCAGGGGGGTGTGGGGTGGTTTCAGTGACCGGTAATTTAATGCCTAATTTGATTTCACAAATGGTCAATTGCGCGCTCAAACTTGAATACCAACAAGCCCTAGAAATCCAAAATAAGCTTTTTCATTTGCACCAAGCCCTTTTTGTAGAAACAAATCCTATCCCTATTAAAATGGCTATGCATTTAGCCGGCTTGATTGAAAACCCAAGTTACAGACTGCCTTTAGTGGCCCCAAGCAAAGAAACGATTCAACTTTTAGAAAAAACTTTACAACAATATGAGGTAATTGCATGAATGGTTCCAATCACATGAAAAATAAAACCCTAGTGATCAGCGGCGCGACGAGAGGGATTGGCAAGGCGATATTGTATCGCTTCGCTCAAAGCGGCGTGAATATCGCTTTCACTTACAATAAAAATGTTGAAGAAGCCAACAAAATCATAGAAGATGTGGAGCAAAAATATTCCATCAAAGCCAAAGCCTACTCTCTCAATGTTTTAGAGCCTGAGCAATACACAGAGCTTTTCAAGCAAATTGACGCGGATTTTGACAGAGTGGATTTTTTTATTTCTAACGCTATTATTTACGGGCGCTCTGTTGTGGGGGGATTTGCACCTTTCATGCGATTAAAACCTAAGGGGTTGAACAATATTTACACAGCCACCGTGTTAGCGTTTGTGGTAGGGGCTCAAGAAGCGGCAAAACGCATGCAAAAAATAGGCGGCGGGGCGATCGTGAGCTTAAGCTCTACCGGGAATTTGGTCTATATGCCTAATTATGCTGGGCATGGCAATTCTAAAAACGCCGTAGAAACCATGGTCAAATACGCTGCTGTGGATTTAGGCGAATTTAACATTAGAGTGAATGCGGTTAGTGGCGGGCCTATTGATACGGACGCTTTGAAAGCCTTCCCTGATTATATGGAGATTAAAGAAAAAGTAGAAGAGCAATCGCCCCTAAAACGCATGGGTAATCCTAACGATCTAGCCGGAGCGGCTTATTTTTTATGCGATGAAACCCAAAGCGGTTGGCTTACAGGGCAAACGATCGTTGTAGATGGCGGGACCACTTTTAAGTAAAGATTTTTCTTGCAAAACATTATCCACATCCACCAAAACAAAGAGTTGCAATTCATTAAAAAATGCTTGTTGTGCTATTTTTTCGCCCCTTTGTGTGGGGCTATTTTGTTGGTGCTTTTTCTTGTTTCAAGCGGGGCGAAATCGTTTCAAATTTCTAACCTATTCAGCCATCAACTAGCTTATATCGTGTTATTGTCTCTTTTTTTGTGCGCGCTTGGGTTTATTGCCGGAGCGATTGGTTTTTACAGGCTTTCTAAAATCACGCACCATCTGAGTTTTTTTGAAAATTTCGCTTTCAGTTTTTTAGCGGTGATTTTATGCGCTCTTTTAAGCTATTTTGTCCCTAACGCCAGTAACGCCCTTTCGCTAATCGGTAATGGCGTTTCTATTTTTTATTTGCACAAACTCTATAGAGAATTGAGCCTTTACGCGCAAGAAAGATTTTTTTTAAGCGGGTTTAGGTTATTGCTTTTTAGTTTCATGCTGGCTCTTTTGGGGGTTTTAGCACAAGCGTTAGTTATCATCTTTTTAACGATCGCTGTGATTTTAATGTGTGTGGCGCTTAGCTTTTTAGGGCGCGCGTTTTTGAATTTTTCACAAGTCTTTTTGAAAGCATGAAAGTTTTAAAACTCCTGCCTAATTTTTTGACGATTTTACGCATTGTCTTATCCTTATTTTTATTATTTTTATTGTTAAACACCCATACTTATTTTAGTTTTTTAACCCCCTTTCACATCAACATGATCTCTTCATTGGTTTTTTTGTTTGCTGCGCTCACGGATTTATTGGACGGCTATATCGCTAGAAGCTATAAAGCCAAATCGCGCTTTGGGGAAATCTTTGATCCTTTAGCGGATAAAATCCTTATTTTGAGCGCGTTTTTAGGGTTAGTTTATTTGGATCGTGTGAATGCGTGGATCCCGTTTGTGATTTTAGGGCGCGAATTTTTTATTTCAGGGCTTAGAGTCTTAGCCGCTAATGAAAAAAAGGATATTCCTGTCAATGCGTTAGGCAAGTATAAAACCGTGTCTCAAGTCGTGGCGATTGGCGCTTTATTAGCCAATTTAACTTATTCTTATGTGCTTGTGGCTATAGCGGTTTTTTTAACCCTTTATTCGGGGATAGATTACACGATTAAATATTATAAATCTTAATGTTTTAAAAGAAGTTTTTAGCGTTCTTTAAAAAAACCTTAAAACGCTTAAAAAACTATCGCTTGATCAAGCTCTTTTGCTATTTAATCTTTAAAAAATGCTTTTGATCGTTTTTTTTTAAATTTTATTTTCAATATTCAATTAAAAAAAATCATTTTATTTTATTTTTGTTATAATTCAAGCTATTTTTATTTTCAATCTAAGGAGGTGCCGCATGGACAATCAAAAGATAACGCATCAAGAAATAACGCAAAAACAAGGCGAGCTTAAAAGAGACATGAAAATGCGCCATCTCTTAATGATTGCATTTGGGGGAGCGATTGGCACAGGGCTTTTTGTAGGCACTGGGGGTAATATTGCGAACGCTGGCCCTTTAGGGACCTTGATCGCTTATTGTTTTGGAGGGCTTGTGGTTTATTGCATCATGCTCTCTTTAGGCGAATTGGCTAGCGTTTATCCCACTACGGGAAGTTTTGGGGATTATGCGGCTAAATTCATAGGCCCTGGCACGGGCTATATGGTTTTTTGGATGTATTGGCTTGGCTGGGTGATCACGGTGGCGTTAGAATACATCGCTATAGGCATGCTCATGCAACGCTGGTTTGCTGGTATTCCTATCCATTATTGGGTTATTTTATGCATTGCGTTAGTTTTTTTATTGAACTTTTTTTCGGTTAAAATTTTTGCCGAGGGCGAGTTTTTCTTTAGCCTGATTAAAGTTTTAGCGGTGATCGCTTTTATAGGCATTGGCGCGATTGGGATCATCTATCAAATCTATTTGCATGGGTTTAGTTCTATTTTTGATAATTTCCATTTTGGCGATAAGGGGTTTTTCCCTAACGGGAGCGCAGCGGTTTTTAGCGCGATGCTTGCGGTGATTTTCGCATTCACTGGCACAGAGGTGATTGGGGTGGCTGTGGGAGAGACTAAAAACGCTAGCAAAGTGATGCCTAAAGCGATTAAAGCGACCTTGTGGCGGATTATCTTTTTCTTTTTAGGCTCTGTGTTTGTCATTTCTGTTTTTTTACCCATGAATGATTCTTCTATCACGCAAAGCCCTTTTGTGAGCGTTTTAGAACGCATCAACTTGCCCTTTATTGGCATGGGTATCCCTTATGTGGCTGATATAATGAACGCTGTTATCATTACGGCGATGTTTTCTACCGCTAATTCAGGGCTTTATGGAGCGAGCCGCATGATTTATGGGCTGTCCAAACAAAAGATGTTTTTTAAGGTTTTTTCCAAACTCAACCGGCAAGGCACACCCACTTATGCGATGTTTTTTTCTCTTTCTTTTTCTCTCATAGGGCTTTTAGTCCAAATTTATGCCAAAGAAAATGTCGTGGAAGCTTTGATTAATGTGATCAGTTTCACGGTGATTATTGTGTGGGTTAGCGTGTCTGTTTCGCAATATTCTTTCCGCAAGCAATACTTAAAAGCCGGGCATTCTTTAGAGGATTTGCCTTATAAAGCCCCCTTTCTACCCTTTTTGCAACTCATAGGGATCACTGGGTGTATCATCGGCGTGATTGGTTCGGCTATGGATAAAGATCAACGCATTGGGATGATTTTAACGATTGTTTTTGCTGTTATTTGTTACATTGGATACTATTTTACACAGAAAGCTAATGAAAATAACAAAAAAGATTTGATATAATCTCTTTTTAATTTTGAAGTTTAGCACATTTTAAGGAAGTAACCATGATGAAAAAAACCCTTTTTATCTCTTTGGCTTTAGCGTTAAGCTTGAATGCGGGCAATATCCAAATCCAAAACATGCCCAAAGTTAAAGAGCGAGTGAGTGTCCCCTCTAAAGACGATACGATCTATTCTTACCACGATTCTATTAAGGATTCGATTAAGGCGGTGGTGAATATCTCCACTGAAAAGAAGATTAAAAACAATTTTATAGGTGGCGGTGTGTTTAATGACCCCTTTTTCCAACAATTTTTTGGGGATTTGGGCGGCATGATCCCTAAAGAAAGAATGGAAAGGGCTTTAGGCAGCGGCGTCATCATTTCTAAAGATGGTTATATTGTAACTAACAACCATGTGATTGATGGTGCCGATAAGATTAAAGTTACCATTCCAGGGAGCAATAAAGAATATTCCGCCACTCTAGTAGGTACTGATTCTGAAAGCGATTTAGCCGTGATTCGCATCACTAAAGACAACTTGCCCACGATCAAATTCTCTGATTCTAATGATATTTTAGTGGGCGATTTGGTTTTTGCGATTGGTAACCCTTTTGGCGTGGGTGAAAGCGTTACGCAAGGCATTGTTTCAGCACTCAATAAAAGCGGGATTGGGATCAACAGCTATGAAAATTTCATTCAAACAGACGCTTCCATTAATCCTGGGAATTCCGGTGGCGCTTTGATTGATAGCCGTGGAGGGTTAGTGGGGATCAATACCGCTATTATCTCTAAAACCGGAGGCAACCACGGCATTGGCTTTGCCATCCCTTCTAACATGGTTAAAGATATTGTAACCCAACTCATCAAAACCGGTAAGATTGAGAGAGGTTACTTGGGCGTGGGCTTGCAAGATTTGAGTGGCGATTTGCAAAATTCTTATGACAATAAAGAAGGGGCGGTAGTCATTAGCGTAGAAAAAGACTCTCCGGCTAAAAAAGTAGGGATTTTGGTGTGGGATTTGATCACTGAAGTCAATGGGAAAAAGGTTAAAAACACGAATGAATTAAGAAATCTAATCGGCTCCATGCTACCCAATCAAAGAGTAACCTTAAAAGTCATTAGAGACAAAAAAGAACGCACCTTCACCCTCACTCTTGCCGAAAGGAAAAACCCTAACAAAAAAGAAACCATTTCTGCTCAAAACGGTGCACAAGGCCAATTGAACGGGCTTCAAGTAGAAGATTTAACTCAAAAAACCAAAAGGTCTATGCGTTTGAGCGATGATGTTCAAGGGGTTTTAGTTTCTCAAGTGAATGAAAATTCCCCAGCAGAACAAGCCGGCTTTAGGCAAGGCAACATTATCACTAAAATTGAAGAGGTTGAAGTGAAAAGCGTTGCGGATTTTAACCATGCTTTAGAAAAGTATAAAGGTAAACCCAAACGATTCTTAGTTTTGGATTTGAATCAAGGTTATAGGATCATTTTGGTGAAATGATAGAGGTGGGTTGTTGGTCGCATGTCTTTGATTAGAGTGAATGGGGAAGCTTTTAAACTCTCTTTAGAAAGTTTGGAAGAAGACCCTTTTGAAACTAAAGAAACGCTAGAGATTCTTGTTAAACAAACGAGCGTTGTTTTATTGGCTGCTGGGGAATCGAAACGATTTTCTCAAACGATTAAAAAACAATGGTTGCGCTCTAATCATACCCCCTTATGGCTCAGCGTTTATGAAAGCTTTAAAGAAGCCCTAGACTTTAAAGAAAT
This sequence comes from Helicobacter pylori, assembly GCF_030323545.1. NCBI lineage: Bacteria > Pseudomonadati > Campylobacterota > Epsilonproteobacteria > Campylobacterales > Helicobacteraceae > Helicobacter > Helicobacter pylori. Next base: position 1,128,101 of record NZ_CP122954.1, read on the forward strand.
CCTTTTAGTCGTAAGCGAATGGGATTATATTTATATCAAACGCCATTACCCTGAAATCAAGCTTGTAAAAGGCGGGGCATCAAGGCAAGAATCCGTTCGTAACGCTTTAAAAATAATTGATAGCGCTTACACGCTCACCAGCGATGCGGCTAGGGGTTTAGCCAATATGGAAACGCTCAAAAGTTTGTTTTTGACTCTCCAACAAACAAGCCATTATTGCATCGCTCCTTACTTGCCTTGCTATGACACAGCGATCTATTATAACGAGGCTTTAGATAGAGAAGCGATCAAACTCATTCAAACCCCGCAATTAAGCCACACCAAAGCACTCCAATCAGCCCTAAACCAAGGGGATTTTAAAGATGAAAGCAGTGCGATTTTACAAGCTTTCCCTGATCGTGTGAGTTATATTGAAGGCAGTAAAAATTTGCACAAACTCACCACGAGCGACGATTTGAAACATTTTGCTCTCTTTTTTAACCCAGCAAAAGACACTTTTATAGGCATGGGCTTTGATACGCATGCGTTCATTAAAAATAAGCCTATGGTTTTAGGGGGGGTTGTTTTGGATTGCGAGTTTGGGTTAAAGGCCCATAGCGATGGCGATGCTTTGTTGCATGCGGTTATTGATTCGATTTTAGGAGCGATTAAAGGAGGGGATATTGGCGAATGGTTCCCTGATAATGACCCCAAATACAAAAACGCCTCTTCTAAAGAGCTTTTAAAAATCGTGTTGGATTTTTCTCAAAGCATTGGGTTTGAATTGTTTGAAATGGGGGCGACCATCTTTAGCGAAATCCCTAAAATCACTCCTTACAAACCGGCGATTTTAGAGAGTTTGAGCCAACTTTTGGGTTTAGAAAAATCTCAAATCAGCTTGAAAGCCACTACAATGGAAAAAATGGGGTTCATTGGCAAACAAGAAGGGCTGTTAGTCCAAGCGCATGTGAGCATGCGTTATCAACAAAAACTTTAAACGCGATAAAAGGAAGAATGGATGAAAATCTTAATCATTGAAGACGATTTAGCGCTAGCTAGGAGTATCTCTCATAATTTGCATGATTTAGGGCATTTTTGCGAGATCATCTCTAGCATTTCAGAAGAAAACAAAGAGCCTTATGATGTGATTTTAGTTTCTTCTAAAGTTTGCACTCAAGGGCGTTGCGAACATTTTGTGCGTTATAATTCCAAGCAAATCATTATCATGATGGCTTCGCATGTCAATGAAGATGGCGTGAATAAACCCATTCAAGCGGGAGCGAGAGATTATATTCTAAAACCTTTTAAAATGGATGAATTGTTGCGCAAAATCCAATACCACAAAGCCTACCAAGAAATGACCGCTCGCTTGGGATTTTATGAAAATTACTTAGACTTTATCCATGCGGAATTGCCCTTGCCTAAAGATTTTTCTTACCGGCCGCCCTTTATCATCCACACGCCCTCTCAAGAGCTTGCGAACGCTTATTTATTGCAATACGCTAAAGAAAGGCAAATGGATTTTTCTTTTTTCTCTTTAAAGGATACCACTTGGAAAGAACTATACAGGAATAAAGACAAACTAGAACGCCCTTTTTACATCATGCATTTAGAAGAGCTTAAAAAAGATGAGCAATTGAAATTGTTAGAATTGGCCCGTTCATGCCCTATTGTTTTGTCCTATACCCATAAAGAACCCTTAGAATTTCCTAAAATTGTGAGGATTGAGTGCGGCAATAACCCTCTATCTTTGTTCAGCAACCACACGACTTTCCTTTCCATTCAAGAATATGAAAGAGAAGCGATCAGGCATTTTTCTTCTACTTGCACCGATACAGAATTGGCTAACAAGCTTGGCATTAGCCGCAAAAGCCTTTGGGAAAAACGCCGTAAGTATAATTTGCCGCGCAAATAAAAGAAAATCCTTAAGCCCTGTTTTTTGTGGGCGTTCGATCATAAAATGTAAAAATGCCAAAAGCGTTTTTACAATCAAAAGATCTAAAGCGAGCGATAATCTCTCAAAATTTAGCGTATTTAATGAGAATAGAGCTAATTATTATTAAAATAACTTATTATTTGCTATATATTTACTATAATAGTTTAGCCTTTAAAAAAGAGAAATTCAGCTTAAGGATTAACCATTAGACAAGCGTTTAACAAGGCAAGATTCACGCATTCAAAAACCCTTTTACTAGACATTGATTGTGTTATCCCTAATATTGTTAGGCGTTTGCTCTCTAATAAAACGCTCCCTAAAAGATTCGCCGCTTGTAGCTTGCAAGAGGTGGGCATCATCTTTCTTACCACTCAAATTTTATCCATCATGCGCAAAACCCGTTGCTCTAAAACGCTTTTTTTTATCACTAGGGGCAGAGAGTTTCCGCTACCAGCTGTGCGATCATTACAAACAAAAACGCCACCAATTTGATGAAGATTTTAGATCCCTTTTAAAAGCTCTAAAGATCGCTTTAGTGGAAAAATACCCCCTAAAAAAAGGGGCTAGAATCCGGGGCGAACATTGTTTTGAATATGAAGCCGATGATATTATCTCTTATTACAAAAAGAAAGACCCCAACAATTATGTAATAGCCAGCATGGATAAGGATATTTTGTATTCCAATAGAGGCTCTCATTTCAACCTCAAAACCAACGCTTTTTTCAATGTGAGTCAAAAAGAGGCTCATTTTTTTGCTTATTATCAGTGCGTTGTGGGGGATAAGGGGGATAATATTAAAGGGGTTAAAGGGATTGGTGGCTTCAACTATAAAGATTTTTTAAACGAAGACGCTAAAGAGCATGAGCTGTGGGAGCAAATCATTCAAGCGTTCAAAATTAAAGAAGATTTGAGCGATAGCGAAGCTAAAGAAAAGGCTCTTTTAAACATGCGTTTAGTCAATATGCACCAGATGACCCACCATGGCGTGATCAAATTATGGGAACCTGAGTTTAAAAAAGCTTTTTTCCCTAAAAAACCCCAAAGACCTGATTTTAAAAGAATTTCTTAAAACATTTTTATTTTTGATTTTTTAAAAAGAAGAAATTATCGCTTACTTTATTGCACAATCTCTTCCGCTATTGATTGCAAAGATGGTGTTTTTTAAAACAAAAACTTCCCAAAAAAGACAAAAGAACTATTTCCAAGACTTTTTCTCGTGGCTTTAGAATTGTAAGCATACACATACCCCCCACCCATATCAAAAGACAAACCCCTATAAGTCCAAACCCTAAAACTGCTCATTAAAGAATATTCTTGGTAATCCCCAAAAGCCACCATCGCGTCTAAACGCACCCTTTTAGTCTTAAGCCCTAAAAAAACATAGCCTGAAATGCTAGAGTTTGCAAAATAAATCGCTGGCACGCCGGGTGCGTTGATCCCACGACCATAGAATTTAGTCCTGTCATTAAAAGTCCATAGATAGCCATTATTGTTTCTTGCCGGAACGATATAAAAACCCGTTCCAAAATTAAAAATTTTGTATTTAAAAGTTTGATCGATCAAAAACAAGCCGGCATTTTTAGCGTTGGTGGCACTATCAGTGTTGCCGTATTGATACATGCCATGCACTAGAGTGTGCGAAGTGAAACCCTTAGCTAAAGAAGCGTCATACTCCAACTTACCCCCCACTTGCACCAAAACATTTTGGGTGGGCAAAGGCAAGCGGGTGTCCGTTAAAATAAAAGGAAGCACTTTAAGATTTTCATGCCTGTATTCTGCGCCTAAAACAAACACTTCCCCCCCAACATACAAGCGTTTAGACACAGGGTCATAAGACGCTAGAGCGTTTAGGGAAGTAGCGATCCGATTCCCTTGCTCTTTGTTGATTTGATGCCCATTATAAAGCATGCTATCCATAAAAATCCCAAAATAACGCATGGAATTTTGCTTAAAAGCCACAGAAACCCCTTGAATATTACCCCCTATCCAATCAAAATCCACAAAATCGGTATTGAAACGCCCTAAAGCTATTTTAAAACGCTGGTTAGTGTATTGAACATACGCATCTGAAACATCGCCAGCGCTCAAATAAGGTTTAACATTGTTAGAACTACCAAAAAAATTCCCTAGACTGATGTAAAGGTTGGCCAAACGCTGTTTGTTATAAATATTCCAAGCTCCAATCGCTCCAATGCCAAAGGACCACCCATTGCTATAAGAAAAATCCACCCCAAGGCGCGCTAAAGCCCCCACATAGCTGTGAGGGTTTTTTTGCACCCCTTGATTATACAATAGCCCCAGATAGCCAAAAGGTTTGACTGCGATTTCTAAAGCTTTCAAAGACAGACCATTTAAAAAAAGGATCCATAACGCTAAACAATAATATCTTTTCTTATTTTTCTTGTATTGCATTAAAAACTCATCGTGGATTTAAACCCAATATTTTAGTTAAAATTCCTTTTAATTGCACTGAAACGGGTTTAAAATCTCCATTACCTAAAAGCATTATCAATAAACTTGATTGACTAACACTAAAGATTTATGATAGTATTCTAATAAAACTATTTTAAAGGTGATCCATGAGCAAGAGCTTATACCAAACTTTAGATGTGAGCGAAAACGCCAGCCAAGATGAAATCAAAAAATCCTACCGCCGTTTAGCCAGAAAATACCACCCGGATTTGAATAAAACCAAAGAAGCCGAAGAAAAATTCAAAGAAATCAACGCCGCTTATGAAATTTTAAGCGATGAAGAAAAACGCCGCCAATATGATCAGTTTGGCGACAACATGTTTGGCGGGCAGAATTTCAGCGATTTTGCCAGAAGCCGCAGTGCTAGTGAAGATTTAGACGATATTTTAAGCTCTATTTTTGGGAGAGGAGGCTTTTCGCAAAGATTTTCTCAAAACTCGCAAGGCTTTTCTGGCTTTAATTTTTCCAATTTCGCCCATGAAGATTTAGATATAACCACCACTTTAAATGTCTCTGTTTTAGACACCCTTTTAGGCAATAAAAAACAAGTGAGCGTCAATAATGAGACTTTTAGCCTTAAAATCCCTATCGGCGTGGAAGAGGGCGAAAAAATCAGGGTTCGCAACAAGGGGAAAATGGGGCGAACGGGCAGGGGCGACTTGCTCTTGCAAATCCATATTGAAGAAGATGAAATTTATAGGCGCGAAAAAGACGATATTATCCAAATCTTTGATTTACCCTTAAAAACGGCTCTTTTTGGAGGGAAAATTGAAATCGCTACTTGGCATAAAACCTTAACCCTAACCATTCCCCCTAACACAAAAGCGATGCAAAAATTCCGCATTAAAGACAAAGGGATTAAAAACAGAAAAACTTCGCATGTGGGGGATTTGTATTTGCAAGCTCGTTTGATTTTGCCCAAAACTGAAACGCTTTCTAGCGAGTTAAAAGCGTTATTAGAAAAAGAATTGTAAGGAGGAATCGTGTGCGATTATGATGAACCGCTTTATTTGATAAGCGTTGTGGCTAAAATCTTAGGCGTACACCCTCAAACCTTGCGCCAATACGAAAAAGAGGGTTTGATAGAGCCTAGTCGGACTGATGGGAAAATGCGCTTGTATTCCCAACGAGACATGGATAAAATCAAAACGATTTTACGCCTTACAAGGGATATGGGGGTTAATCTAGCGGGCGTGGATATTATTTTGCGTTTAAAAGAAAAGCTTGATGAATTAGACAACCTGAATAAAGAATTGCAAGACGCTCTGCACAAACACTCTAAAAACACCAAAACCCCAACGAAAAATTTAAACACCCCTACCAATTTTTATGAATTGATTTTATTTAAAAAATGAGCCTGACTTCGCTTTTAAACCCCACAAGCCTAGAAGATTTTTTAGGCCAAGAGCATCTAATAGGGAAAGATGCCCCCTTATTTAAAGCCCTACAATCCAAACACTTCCCCCACGCCTTTTTCTATGGCCCTCCTGGCGTGGGTAAAACAAGCCTGGCTCAAATCATCGCCCGCATGCTAGAGCGCCCCATTCTTTTATTCAATGCGACAGATTTCAAATTAGAGGATTTACGCCTTAAGCTTAAAAATTACCAAAACACCCTTTTAAAACCCGTTGTTTTTATTGATGAAACCCACAGATTGAATAAAACCCAACAAGAATTTTTACTCCCCATTATGGAAAAAGATCACGCTTTAATCTTAGGGGCTAGCACGCAAGATCCTAATTACAGCCTAAGCCATGCGATCCGCTCAAGAAGTTTTATTTTTGAATTAACCCCCCTAAACAAAAGCGATTTAGACAAGCTTTGTGCTAAGGCTTTAGCATTGTTAAAAAAACAAATAGAGCCTGACGCTAAAACCTATCTTTTAAACAACAGCACTGGCGATGCTAGAGCGTTATTAAACCTTTTAGATTTGAGCGCTAAAGTAGAAAATCCTATCACTTTAAAAACGCTCAAATCCTTACGGCCCCATAGCCTAAATGACGGATCTTATAGCGATGATACGCATTATAACCTCACTAGCGCATTAATCAAGTCTTTAAGAGGGAGCGATGAAAACGCTTCCATCTATTATCTGGCGCGCTTGATTGCTGGCGGGGAAAACCCGGAATTTATCGCCAGAAGACTGGTGATTTTTGCGAGCGAAGATATTGGTAACGCTAACCCAAACGCCCTTAATTTAGCCGCTTCTTGCTTGTTTTCAGTCAAACAAATCGGCTACCCTGAAGCGCGCATTATTTTAAGCCAATGCGTGATTTATCTGGCTTGTTCGCCCAAGTCTAACACGGCTTATAGAGCGATCAATCAGGCTTTGGATTGCGTTCAAAAAGGCTCACTCTACCCTATCCCTAAACACCTGCTGCCTAACGCTAAAGACTATCTTTACCCGCATGATTATAACGGCTATGTCAAACAAGATTATTTGGAAAAACCCCTAGATTTGGTTTCTTCTCAAGGCATAGGGTTTGAAAAAACCCTTTTAGAATGGCTTGATAAGATAAGAAATTGATCTTATAAATTACATTAAAATGCGACAATGGTAATAAAAAATCAATATTTTTTGATTAAATTAAAATAATAATGAGTTTTATCTATGGTTCATCGCATTATTATTGTATAATAATATTCTAGTTATAAAAATCATTTTACGGACAAGGGAAATATTAGCATGAGAAGATTAGAAACTTTAGAATCTATTTTAGAGCGCTTGAGGATGTCTATCAAAAAAAACGGACTCAAAAATTCAAAACAAAGAGAAGAAGTGGTGAGCGTTTTGTATCGCAGCGGCACACACCTAAGCCCTGAAGAAATCACGCATTCTATCCGCCAAAAGGACAAAAACACCAGCATTTCTTCAGTGTATCGCATTTTGAATTTCTTAGAAAAAGAAAATTTTATCTGCGTTTTAGAGACTTCAAAAAGCGGTCGGCGCTATGAAATTGCGGCTAAAGAACACCATGATCACATCATTTGTTTGCATTGCGGTAAGATCATTGAATTTGCAGACCCCGAAATTGAACACCGCCAGAACGAAGTCGTTAAAAAATATCAAGCCAAGCTAATTAGCCATGACATGAAAATGTTTGTGTGGTGTAAAGAATGCCAAGAGAGTGAATATTAAAAGATTTTAAAAAAGCTAGCTTAAATAGGGCTATCTTTAATGGTTTTAAGGACTTCGTCCAAGTTAAAACGCTTGAGTTTTAGATTTTTGATTTCTTCATCGCTCAAGCGTTTCCAAGTGAAAGTCTTGCCCACATACCCCCATTTATCATAGCTTGAAGTGAATTCTAAATCCCCGTTTGAATTTTGAGTGACTCTCACATAGTAGGTCTTGCCGTCATAAAAATTATACGCTTTACCGCCTTTATAAGATCGTTTTCCAACCTTAATCAAATCGCTTAAAAACACCACGCCTTTATCGCTGCGATTCCTTAGCTTTGGGTTAGGGTTAAGCTTGTCTTTTTTGGCTTTAGAGCCATCCACATCAGAAATACCATAGGCATAGAACTTCCCATTATGCTCAAAAAACTCCACAAAAGAGCTTTTCATGTATAAAAATTCTTGAGTTTGATAAATTCCAGGCAACTCTACAGCCCCTAAAAAACAACAAAAAACTATAACAAGACTCACCAATTTCATAATTTTAATTTGATCAATCCATTAGGCGCTTTAACGACCGCTTTGAAAATCGGCTCTTCCCTATATTTTTCAAAAGACTCCCCATAAAACCTCAACGCATGCACGTCGCTTTCAAAAAAAATAGCCAGCATGCCCGCATCTAAACGCAAAAAAGAAGCTTCACTAACCGGCTCATAAACGATCAAATCTCTTTTTTCATCGTAAGGGTTTTTAATGACAGCTTGATTGATACCCACCACTTTAGCCCCCTCAACGCCTTTGACAATCAGCTGGAAATCCACATATTGTTTGTGGCTTTCAAAAAAGCCTTTCTCGCTTTCTTTGGCATGTTCTAAACAATAACTCTGCTCTATGCTAAAGATGCCATGCCCTAAAGGCGTTTGAAATTCCGTATTAGGATCGAGATTTAAAACCCTTTGATTCGCTCCACTACCCTTTTGCACAACATCTTTTAAATACCCATGCAAAATTTCTAATTCTTGCGTTTTTTTAAACAAATGCCCAAGCGAGCTTAATTCCCCAAAAATGGCCATAATCCTTCCTTTTTTACTCTAAAATGGTTTAATTTTTCAGTTGCTCTAAGCGTTCCTTTTTAGTGCCAATATCCGTGATCTGAATGCCAAAATTCCCATCCACGATCACCACTTCGCCCTTAGCGATCACCTTGTCATCTACAAGAATTTCCAAAGGATCATTCACCAATTGATCCAACTCCACCACGCTCCCTATATCCATAGAAACCACATCTTTTAAAATCATCTTTTTTTGCCCGATACGCACCTTAACGTTCAATTTCACATCCAAAAGCATGCTGATATTGCGGATTTCTATGTTTTCTAAAGACGCATCATGGGTTTTAATCTCTTCAGTAGTGCTCTGTGTCGTTTCTTCTTTTTCTTCTTTATGCGTTTTTTCAAATTGGCACTCAAAAGCCTCCGTAGTCAATAAAATGATTTGGCTTTCTTTGATGGCTTCCATTTTAAAAGAAAACACCATCGCTTTAGCGTAATCTTCTTTTTTAGGAAGCTCTTTAGCGATTTCAGCGTTCGTGGTAGTGAAATTGAGTTTGGGGAGCAATTCTTGAGACTTCAAGCTCGTAGCGATCGCGCCAAAAATATTAGAAGCCATTTCTTTAAAAGCGTCTAAATCGTCATTATCCATTTCTTCCTTACTCGCCCCCTCACCTCCTAACATCAGATCGCTTAAAGCGGTAACTAAATCTACCGGAGTCAATAATTCAATAGGGCTCTCTTCTTTTTCAATCGCATTAATCTTAACCCTTGCATAAGGCACGCTGATTAATTTCAAAAAAGATTCTTCACTACTAGAAATTTCTTTTTCTAATCCCACGCTCGGAGCCTTACCCACTAACCCTTCTAAAGTAGAGACAACCTCTTGAATAAAAATCTTAATAAAATCTTGCATTTCTCACTCTTCTTCTATTTTCATAATATCGCCCACTTTGCCTCTGCGCTGTTCTTCTAACATTTCTAAAATTTCTTTAGTGCGTTCTTTTTCGCTATAGATCACTTCTTTAATTTGAATGGTTTTTCTATACCCTTGAAACCCCACGCTCGCTAAATAACGCTTTTTTTTATGCACATACACGCTCACTTCATCATTAGCGACTTTATTCAACCGGATAGTATCCCCCACATCTAAATCCAACATTTCTTTCAAACTCAATTCCACCGCGCCCAAAAACACCATCATATCCACGCTCACCCCACTCAATAGCGCTTGCAATTCCTTATTACGGCTCTTTTTAGAGTTCGTTTCTGAAAGCATCAAATCCCTACTCCCCATTTTAGAAAGAATGCTCTCAATGGAAATCACCGGGTAACAAATGTTCATCATCCCACGGCTATGCCCAATGATAATCTCTAAAACCACCATGATAGAAATTTCATTTTGAGCGACGATTTGGACCACATTCGCGCTGGATTCTTTAGCGTCAATGGTAGGATACATCTCCACCACGGGCGACCACACTTCTTTTAAAATTTGCATCACCTGGCGTAAAATCGTATCCAATAAATTCAATTCAATATCGCTAAACTCCCTGTTTTGATCATACGCGCTCCCCTTACCTCCTAATAGTCTGTCAATCATAGGGAAAGCGATGCTAGGATTAATTTCTAAAACCCCTGTTCCTCCCATAGGCTTCATGGAAAAGACATTAAAGCTCGTAGGGCTAGGCAAACTCATCAAAAATTCGCCATAAGTCATTTGATCCACGCTATGGAGCTGGATCTCTACAATAGAACGCATGATAGAAGAAATTTGACTGGAAAGATTCCTAGCCATTTTGTCATGGATACTCCTAAAAGAACGCAGTTGCTCCTTACTCACACGATTAGGGCGTTTGAAATCATAGAGGGTTACGCTGCGCTGCGGGATAATATCCTTTTTTTGGACATTTTGAATATCCACGTTCTCATCAACGACTTCTAAAAGCGCATCAATTTCTTCTTGGCTTAAAATATCAGCCATGATCCACTCCTAAGGATTTACGCACCTTTTTAATCACTTCTTTAATGATTTGAGAAATACGCGATTCGGTAATGCCTAAAATCTCTTTAATCTCGCTCAAATTCAACTCTTCAAAGTAATAAAGCTGGATAAGGATTTGCTCTCGTTCGCTCATTTGATCCAGTGCTTTTTGGACATGCTCTAACAACTCTTCTGCTTCAATCTTTTTAGTGATTTCATCTTGCTCAATCGCATTGAATTGCTCATCTATTGGCACTAGCGCATAAATATCTGAGGCCGTTTTGGCTTCTCTAATTTTTTCAATATTCTCGCCTAAAACTTCCGCTAAATACGCATCGCTAGGCTCTTTCCCATGCTCATTAAGGTGTTTGGTAATTTCAATATCAATGCTTTTAATGAGTTTCCTGCTAGAGCGAGAAATCACATCTAAAGAACGCAAATAATCTAGCATCGCCCCATTGACACGAGTTTTAGCATACCCCCAAAAAGAATCGTTTAACGCGCTCTCATAACGCCTAGCTAATTTAATCAATTCTTCAGTGCCAATAGAAACCAGATCGTTAAAATCAATAGAGCTGGGCAAGCGCTCTTTTAAACGAAACGCCATAGCGCGCACGGCCGGTAGATACTGGATAGCGAGATCGTCTTGATGGTGGTGTTGTTGCTTATCATAGGCGTTCAAAACCTTTTCTATATTTTTTTCGCTTGTTTCAGTTTTTTGAATTCCTTTGGGCATTCTATTTTCCATCATCAAAATCATAACTTCTAATGTATTCTAAAATACTAGCCACTTCTTTTTCTCTGTTCTTAAACTCATGGTTGAAACGAAGCAAGCTCTCTTCAGTGCCTTTTTTGTCAAAAAGACAAATATCTAAATCCGTGCAAGCGATAAAAATAGACGCAAACAATAAGGCGATCAAGTATCCCCCAAGCGTGGATAACACCGTCCATAATAAAATGCTCTCTGGCTCATTGAATTTCAACACCGAAAACACTAACCCTAAAAAAAACCCTACCACAACAGAAAAATGGATAAAATTTTGCACTTTCATCAGCCTACCCCAAATACTTCAAAAGCCTTTTAAAAAAGCTTTTCAAACCTTCTTTTGGTATTTCTAAAGCACCGGTTTCTAATTTAGAAACCAAAAGACCCGCTATCTGGTCAATGGATTGCGAAAACAAATCGTTAGGGGCTATTTTTCTTAAAATTTTGCGCTCTCTCACATAGCGTTTCAATAAGGAGCTGTTTTCAATCGCTCCTAAGTAATGCAATTCTAATGAAGCGATATTGTTTTTAGCCACTTTAAACAGCCTTTCATAAGTCGCCCTACCCTCTTTAGGTTGGGCTACCATGTTAGCGATAAGAAACAATTCATCTTTATTCTTGGAGTTGATTTTAATGCATGCATACGCATCCGTAATCGCTGAAGGATCGGGTGTGGTAACAATCACCACGCAATCGCTCGCATTCAAAAACGCTTGCGTAGTAGCTCCAATCCCAGCACCTGTATCAACCACAATATAATCTAAAGAGCTTAAAACCCCCTCTTCATCCACAAATTGATCTAAAGCTTCCGCGCCGCTAATGTATTTTAATATTTCTTCACCGCTATCCCCAGGGATTAAGCAAAGCCCGGGTTCAATCTCGCAAATGATTTCTTGCAATTTGGCTTCACCCTTTAAGGCATGCAAGATATTTTTATGGGTTTTCACCCCAAAAATCACGTCTAAATTCGCTAAACCAATATCCGCATCAAACACCCCCACCTTATAACCTTTCTTGTATAAAGAGTAAGCTAAATTAGCGCTAATATTGGATTTCCCCACGCCTCCCTTACCGCTTGTGATAGCGATGAATTTGGTATTCCCCTTATTATCAAAAAAACTTTTGGGATTTTTAGCGTTCATAAAATTATCCAAATGGCTCGCTTGATTGTTCATGCTTGTTCCTTATTAGGGTTACTAAAGCCATCTAGCATGCAATCCACTAAATACTCATTAGTAGCCACTTTCAAATCCATAGGCACTTCTTGGCCGACAGAAAGATAGCTGATAGGCTTTTGGCTTTCATGCACTAAAGAAAACAAATTCCCTAACCCCCTACTCTCATCTAATTTCGTAAAGATTAAAGTGTCAATCCCTAACACCCCAAAAGAATCATAAATATCTTTCATGTCTTCATACTTAGTGGTAACCGAAAGCACTAAGGACACATCAATATTATAACCCCCATCTATAAATTCCTTCAAACCGGCGATTTTTTCTTTATCGTATTGCGAATGCCCTGTCGTATCCACTAGAATAAAATCGCAGTATTCCAAAGCTTCAATTTCTTTAGCAAAATCTTTAGCGTCAATCACCGCTTCTATGCTCATTTTCATTTTATTAGCATACCAGCTTAATTGCTCCAAAGCCCCAATGCGATAATTGTCTAAAGTGATAATGCCCACCTTGTATTTTTTAGCTAACATCCTAGAATAGCGCGCGGCTAATTTGGCTAAAGTCGTCGTTTTCCCCACGCCTGTTGGCCCTACAAGCATTAAGATGCGTTTTTGCCTTAAATTCAAATCTTCAGGGCGGCACAAGATCATTTTGCGCAACACTTCCCTGAAATAACGCTTAATCGTTACGGAATTTTCCCGCATGCGTAAAGGCATCAATTCCAGGCTCAATTGCATGATTTCATCTAAATGGCTGGATTTCATCCCGCTTTGTTTGGCCAATTTGTAAATTTCGGCAAATTCTTGAGGGATATTGACAGAGTTGGGGTTTTTCTCATCCCAAAACATGTTTTGAATGAGTTTCAGGCTGTCTCTGATTTTGCTTAATTGCAGATTGATGTCTTTAATCTCTTCTTCTTGTTTGACTTCTCTTTTTTCTCTTTCTTTTTTATGGTTGGCTTCATCTTTTAAAGCTTGCAACAAAGCGTCTTGCTTATTAGCCTCTAAAGGCGCATCCTCTAAGGGAGCGTCTTTTTCTAAAAGGGTCTTATTTTTTGAAAAACTATAGTTGCGCTGATTAGATGAAACCCCGGCGAGTTTGCGCATTTCTTCTACAGTGCTTGAAAGCTGCATGACCACATCTTCTTCATTCAATTCTTCATCATACAAACTTTCTGGAATAAGGGGGGCTTTAGGGGGTTTGTTTTCGTTTTCTTCTTCAACCGCCACAACGATTTCATAAAGCCCAGAAGAAGTGAGCGTTTTTTTACGGATTTCTTGGGTTTTAAACACCAGCGTATCCACCCCATGGTGGCTTTGAGCGATCTTTAGAGCTTCAGCGGCCGTCTCCCCACTATAGGTATAGAATTTCACCACTCCCCTTTTTTAAAAAGAATTTGTTGCAAAATTAACGGCACCAACACCGAATCCCTTTCACTCCATTTAGGATGAGGTAAAGTCAAATCATTCTGTCTTAAAATGACTTGATTAAAAGCGATAATATCAATATCTAAAGTTCTTGGAGCGTCTTTAAAATCGCGCTTCCTTTTGCGCCCAAAACGCCTTTCTATATAAAAAACCAGAGCGAAAAAATGGCGCAAACTTAAAGATGTTTTAAGGATAATCGTAGCGTTATAAAAGTTAGGTTGGTTAGTGTAACCAAAAGGCGGATTGATATAAATGGGCGAAGAAAAAATTTTCCCGATTTTACTATGATTTTTAAAATACAAAAAACAATTTTTTAATATTTTTAAAGGATTTTTAAGATTAGATCCCAACCCTAAAACCACCCTGTTAGAAAAATCAAGCCTTTTTTTAAAAAGGCTAGGGAAAAAGCGGTTAGTAAGGATCTCTCGCATCACAAAAGCTCAGCCCTAGAATTTTTGATCACCACTAAATCTTCAATGCGCACCCCAAAAAATCCAGGGATATAAATCCCAGGCTCTACAGAAAACACCATGCCATCTTCTAAAATGGTTTCACTGCGCGATGAAATATAGGGAAGCTCATGGATGTCTAAGCCAATGCCATGCCCGGTGCTGTGAGTGAAATATTGCCCGTAACCATAACCGCTAATCACTCCCCTAGCCAAGCTGTCCGCTTCTTTACCGGTCATACCCGCTCTAATGCCTGAAATAGCCTTTTCTTGCGCTTCTTTCACAATGTCATAAATCTTTTGACGCTCTTTATCCTTGAAATTCTGCTCTCTTTTGAAGACAAAATCTTTAGGGTCAAAAAAAGCCGTGCGAGTCCTATCAGAGCAATAGCGTTCGTATTTGATCCCCATATCCAAAAGAATGCTATGCTCCGCTTTTAAAAAATCCTTCGCGCTAGGCAAGGCATGGGGCTTGCTCGCATTCGCATTCAAGGCTAAAATAGGCTCAAAACTCAGATCATAAACCCCCTCTTTAGTCAAAAAGTCCTTAACCTTATGCTGCAAATACCGCTCGCTCAATGACTCTTTTTCATCAAAAACCTTTTTCACATACTCAGCAAAATTTTCAAAAGCTTCAACATTCAGCGCTTGAGATTTTTTGAGGAGTTGGATTTCATGATCGTTTTTAATGATGCGTTTCTGGCGGTGGTAACTAGGCACGCCCTCTAAAGTAACCTTATCCCCAACCGCTGAATCCAAACGCTTATAGGTTTGCAAATTCACTTGATTGGGGTCAAAAAAGAGCTTTTTAACCGAACTCTTTGCGATCAAATCAATCGCACTCTGCACTAAATCGCTGGATTCTATCACTTCCGCTAAAACGCCATTTTTAGGCTGAACGCTTTCTTTAGCTTCTTGAGTGTAGCGAGAATCAGTGATAAAAAACGAGCGATCGTCTAATTGCAAAAACAAAGCGTTATCGCAACTATAAGCGCATTCAAAAAACATCGCGTTCTCATTGAGCGTGAAATGCGATTCTCTTTCTAATCCTTTCATCAATAACCCCTTTTACTTTTGATTGTTGATCGGGTTATTAGGGTTATTAGGGTTATTAGGGTTATTAGGGTTGTTTTTTTGGGCTTCTTGGAACGCTTTCATTTCGGCTAAAATATTGACCATCGCCATTAAAGCCATGTTGTAGCCAAGCGGACCAAATCCCATGATCACGCCTCCACAAGCCGCTCCAGTGTAAGAATTTTTCCTGAATTCTTCTCTGGCTTGAATGTTAGTGAGATGCACTTCAATAACGGGTTTGCCCGCTAGCATGATCGCATCCGCAATCGCAATAGAAGTGTGCGAAAACGCTCCAGGGTTAATGATGATCCCTTCATAATCGCTGCCCACACTCTCTTGGATTTTATCAATGATTTCGCCCTCAAAATTGGTTTGAAAAAACTCTAATTCCACATCTAAATTGCCTTGTTTCACGAAAGTTTGCATGATTTCATGGATTTGGTCTAAGGTTACCATGCCATAAAGTCTTGGGTCTCTGTGTCCTAACATGTTTAAATTAGGCCCTTGAATCACTAAAATTTTCATTAATTTATTTCTCCTTGTTGAATATGGAATGAAACCACATTATAGCATAAGTTTTTATCTTACCCCTTAAATCCCCCTAAGAGCGCCTCACAAGAAACTACCACTTGACTAACATCAAACTCTTTGATGCTAAAAAGCGCTTTTATCCTTTTTTAAAAAAACAACCATCATGACCATTCCTACAAAAAAACTTCCCGTAATGAAGAAATCAAAAGGGTCAAACCCAATACCAAAAATGAGGTAAAAAGTGAATGCCGTTAATATAAAGAATGATATTAAAGAGTTTTGCTTGATCCCGCTCCAAAAAATCTTTACAACCGCTAATAAAAAAAAGAGCCAGATCAAAAAGCCTATGATCCCCCTAGTGGCTAGAACATGAATGATTTGATTGTCGTATCTTTCATAACAAAGAATCAAGTCTTTGGCTCTGTAAGAATGCGATAAAGATAAAATCTCTTCTAGCCTCTGGCATTTCTCGCTAGCGGCCATACCAAAAAAGGGCCTTAAACGCAAAACCGTTAGGGCTTCTTTCCAGCGCTCCAAACGCCACCCGATACTGCTATCAGCGTCCTTTTTAGCGTAGCGTTTCAAATCTTCTTCAAAGCTTTGGTTTTGAACCCTAGATTGCTCTATTGCCCCCTTTTTTTCTAAAGCACTACTCCCCATATATAAAGCGCTCAAAATAAGACTCACAACCACCATATAACCCAATGGTTTGAGCGATTTTTTGGCGTATAAAATAAAGCAAGAAAGGATTAAAAAAGTAGCCACAAAAGCGATTGTCGCGCTCCTTGTGGCGCTTAAAATAACCACTAAAAACCCCACGAAAACAGAAAGGGTGAAAAAAAGTTTTTCTTTTTGATTTTGCGAATAAAGCGCATAAATATAACAGCCTAAAATGGAAACGCTCACTAAAACCACATACTCCTTAACCGTGCTAAACCCTTGCGCTCTAGGCATGTTAAAATAAATTTTTTGCACCAATGAAAGCAAGCCGTTGATGAAATTTGCAACAGCCATGCTGTAAAAAAGGATTTTTTGATTCAATTTGATTCTTAAACAACTGGCAAAAAGCAAGCATAACGCCCCGCAAGCGTAAGTTAAGGACATGTTTAGAGCGAATAAATTGTAGCGGAAGGTTTGGCTATCATACATGTTAAACATGTTAGGGAAGATGCTTAAAAACACGCCTAAAAAAGCCAGAGTGAGCCATTTAAAAGGCATGGTTTTTAAATGATTAATCGTGAAAGTTTCTTTCAAAGACGCTTGGAAATAACACCTAAGAAACAAAAAAACCATTAAAACAATCAATAAGACTTGAGTTAAAGGTTTTTTAAACGAAGTGAGAAAAAAAAGAGCAAAAATTAGAGTGAAAACAGAGTCCGCACTAAAAAAGGCCTTCAAACGCTCTTTCAACACAAACTCGCCATACCCTAAAACCGATAAAATTATCTGTCTTTAATGCCTAACTTTTCAATCAAAACCACATAACGCGCATGATTAGTGCGTTTGATGTATTTCAACAAGTTGCGTCTTTGAGCGACTAATTTTAAAAGCCCTAAACGACTGGAATGATCTTTGGGGTTAGCCTTTAAATGCTCGGTTAAAAGCTTGATCCTTTCATTCAGCAACGCCACTTGCACCTCACAAGAACCCGTATCGTTTTCTTTAGTGGCAAACGCTTTAATGATTTCTTGTTTTTTCTCCAGATTCAAAGCCATAACGACCTCCTAATTGGTAATTTAATAAAGGTCGTATTATAGCGTAAAATAAGCTTTTTTGTGTCATACGCTTAAACTTTATATTATAATAAGCCTAAAAAGACAAACCACCTACCTTAAGGCATTGATTTTAGATTATGGCAAACGAACGCTCCAAATTAGCTTTTAAAAAGACTTTCCCTGTTTTTAAACGCTTCTTGCAATCCAAAGACTTAGCCCTTGTGGTCTTTGTGATCGCTATTTTGGCGATCATTATCGTGCCGTTACCGCCTTTTGTGTTGGATTTTTTACTCACGATTTCTATCGCACTGTCGGTGTTGATTATTTTAATCGGGCTTTATATTGACAAGCCGACTGATTTTAGCGCTTTCCCCACTTTATTGCTCATTGTAACCTTGTACCGCTTGGCTTTAAATGTTGCCACAACTAGAATGATTTTAACGCAAGGCTATAAAGGGCCTAGTGCGGTGAGCGATATTATCACGGCATTTGGGGAATTTAGCGTGAGCGGGAATTATGTGATTGGGGCTATTATCTTTAGTATTTTAGTGTTAGTGAATTTATTAGTGGTTACTAATGGCTCTACTAGGGTTACTGAAGTTAGGGCGCGATTCGCTCTAGACGCTATGCCAGGAAAGCAAATGGCGATTGATGCGGATTTAAATTCAGGGCTTATTGATGATAAGGAAGCTAAAAAACGCCGCGCCGCTCTAAGCCAAGAAGCGGATTTCTATGGCGCGATGGATGGCGCGTCTAAATTCGTCAAAGGCGATGCGATCGCTTCTATCATTATCACGCTTATCAATATCATTGGAGGGTTTTTAGTGGGCGTATTTCAAAGGGATATGAGCTTGAGCTTTAGCGCTAGCACTTTCACTATCCTAACCATTGGCGATGGGCTTGTAGGGCAAATCCCTGCCTTAATCATTGCGACAGCGACCGGTATTGTCGCCACTCGCACCACGCAAAACGAAGAAGAGGACTTTGCTTCTAAACTCATCACACAGCTCACCAATAAAAGCAAAACTTTAGTGATTGTGGGAGCGATTTTATTGCTTTTTGCCACCATTCCTGGACTCCCTACCTTTTCTTTAGCGTTTGTAGGGACTCTCTTTTTATTCATCGCATGGCTGATTAGCAGGGAGGGAAAAGACGGACTGCTCACTAAATTAGAAAATTATTTGAGTCAAAAATTCGGCTTGGATTTGAGTGAAAAACCCCACAGCTCCAAAATCAAACCCCACACCCCCACCACAAGGGCTAAAACCCAAGAAGAGCTTAAAAGAGAAGAAGAACAAGCGATTGATGAAGTGTTAAAAATTGAATTTTTAGAATTGGCTTTAGGCTATCAGCTCATCAGTCTTGCGGACATGAAACAAGGGGGCGATTTGTTAGAAAGGATTAGGGGTATTAGAAAAAAGATAGCGAGCGATTATGGTTTTTTGATGCCTCAAATCCGGATCAGAGATAATTTGCAGCTCCCCCCAACGCATTATGAAATCAAACTTAAGGGCATTGTGATTGGTGAGGGCATGGTGATGCCAGACAAGTTTTTAGCCATGAATACCGGTTTTGTGAATAAAGAAATTGAAGGCATTCCTACTAAAGAGCCGGCTTTTGGAATGGACGCTTTATGGATTGAAACTAAAAATAAAGAAGAAGCCATCATTCAAGGCTATACCATTATTGATCCAAGCACCGTTATTGCGACGCACACCAGCGAATTAGTGAAAAAATACGCTGAAGATTTTATCACTAAAGATGAAGTGAAATCCCTTTTAGAGCGCTTGGCTAAAGACTATCCTACGATTGTAGAAGAGAGTAAGAAAATCCCCACCGGTGCGATCCGATCAGTCTTGCAAGCCTTATTGCATGAAAAAATCCCCATTAAAGACATGCTCACTATTTTAGAAACGATTACCGATATTGCCCCATTGGTTCAAAACGATGTGAATATCTTAACCGAACAAGTGAGGGCGAGGCTTTCTAGGGTGATCACTAACGCTTTTAAATCTGAAGACGGGCGTTTGAAATTTTTAACCTTTTCTACCGATAGCGAACAATTTTTGCTTAATAAATTGCGAGAAAATGGCACCTCTAAGAGCCTGCTACTCAATGTGGGCGAATTGCAAAAACTCATTGAAGTGGTCTCTGAAGAGGCTATGAAAGTCTTGCAAAAAGGGATCGCTCCGGTGATTTTGATCGTAGAGCCTAATTTAAGAAAAGCCCTTTCTAATCAAATGGAGCAGGCCAGGATTGATGTGGTCGTGCTAAGCCATGCGGAATTAGATCCTAACTCCAATTTTGAAGCTTTAGGCACGATCCATATTAACTTTTAATGGATAAATAATTAATAAAAAAGGAGAATGATGCAAGTTTACCACCTTTCACACATTGATTTAGACGGCTATGCATGCCAGCTTGTTTCAAAACATTTTTTTAAGAATGTCCAATGCTATAACGCTAATTACGGGCGTGAAGTCTCAGCGAGAATTTATGAAATTCTAAACGCAATCGCTCAATCTAAAGAAAGTAAATTCCTTATTTTGATTAGCGATTTGAATTTGAATTTAAACGAAGCAGAGTATTTGCAGGATAAAATCCAAGAACACCGCTTGCAGAATAAGAACATTCAAATCCAGCTTCTAGATCACCATATCAGCGGTAAAGAAGTGGCTGAGAGTTTCCATTGGTATTGTTTAGACACGAACCGCTGCGCAACTAAAATCGTGTATGAGTTTTTGAAAAAGCATTACGCTATTTTAGAGCCAAAAAACACAACATGGCTAGAGCCTTTAGTGGAAATGGTCAATTCTGTGGATATTTGGGACACGCAAGGTTATGGCTTTGAATTAGGCAAGGTGTGTATGCGCATGATTAACCAAAGCTCTGAATTGAATCGTTTCATGTTTGATGGTGAGAACCGCAATTATAAATTAAAGCTTTTAGAAGAAGTTAAAAACTATTTGTTTTTAGAAAATGCCCCTGTAGCCTATGATAACGATTTGTTCAGGCTTAAAAAAATCGCTTTAGGGGGCGACCCTAATACAGAAACGATGGACAATATCTCTTCAAATGCGCAAACGCATTTGCTCTCTTTAAAAAAGCATGATTGCAGCGTTTATTACCAGGATAAAAAAGGGTTTTTAAGTTATTCTATGGGGGGCATTAGCGTGTTGGCTAACCTTTTTTTAACGCAAAATCCGGATTTTGATTTTTATATGGATGTGAACGCTAAAGGGAATGTGAGCTTAAGGGCGAATGGGAATTGCGATGTGTGTGAACTCAGTCAAATGTGTTTTAATGGGGGCGGGCATAGGAATGCGAGCGGAGGCAAGATTGATGGCTTTAGAGAGAGTTTCAATTATAGGGATATTAAAGAACAAATTGAAGAAATCTTTAATAACGCTTAAAACTAAGCTGTTTGTAACAAGCTAACAAAAGCTAACAAGAGTTTAAAAACTCTTTTTGATAAGGTTTAAAAATTTTCATCCCATCGTTTTATAGCAAAAACTCATTTCTTTAAGGATAGAAGATATTTTAAAACAACTTCTCTCCCTATAAACCTCCAACTAACCCCCATAACCCCCAAAAGAGCGCTTAAAAAATTATCGCTTGATTAAGCTCTTTTAATCATTTGATTGTAAAGAATGTTTTTAGCATTCTTTAAGTTTTATGATCAATATTTGACAGAGCCAAGTTTGCATTTTTGTATAAAATATTTGATTCTACCCGCCCCACACCCTCACTTTAATCTATTTTTAGCAAAAAGAATTTATTCTTCACACGCCGGTTTGGGGTAGCAAAAACGATAGCCTCTGCGCCTTACGGTTTCAACCGTGGAAATCCCCAAGGGTTTATCCATTTTTTGGCGGATTTGATTAATAGCCACTTCAATGACATTAGGGGTAACCATTTCAGGCTCTTCCCAAATAGCGTCTAAAAGCTGTTCTTTGGAGACAATCTGATCCCTATGTCTGGCAAGATGGGTAAGCACTTCAAAAGGCTTCCCTTTCACTTCAACTTCACGCCCCTTGTAAATAATCTTTTCTTCATCAGGGCTAATGGTCAAATCCCCAATTTCAATCACATTAGAACCCCAAAACCTCAAACGAGCCTCAATCCTTGCGACTAAAGCTTTAATGCTGCGGTAAGGCTTAGCGATATAATCGTCCGCGCCCTGCTCAAACGCATGGACTTCTTCTTCGCTTGTAGGGTTATCAGAAGAAACTAAAACAACAACAGAAGAATGCTTTTCCTTGATTCTAGAAACAAAACTTAAAGCGTTTTTATCGCTAACCATAACTAAGTCATAGTTCCTAACATCCATAAGATATTCCCCATCCTCCAAACTCTCTGTTACATCAGCCATAAAGCCTTTAACATTTAAGCCCTTTTCAATTTCTCCGCCTAAAACAGAATTTTTTTCAATCAGTAGAACGCGCATGGTTTGTTGGCTCCTGCATTTAAGAGTAATTCAGACGCTGATTATATCATAATTTTAAATTAGTTTAAGAAAATATTAATAAAAGTTATCGCTTGATCAAATCAAGCCCTTGATTATTGGTTGTAAAAAACGCCTTTGAGTGTTTTTATAGATAATTTTTAAAATCATTTGCTAAAAATCACCATTTTATTGTATAATTAAAAATCCAACCATTCCTTATGGTTTGGTTGGTGCCGCTAAGATTGAAGGGTCACCTCCCCCTCCTTTCCCTTTATCTTGGCGGTTGTTTTTTAACTCCTTGTTTTTAACCGCTTGATTACGATTTTAAGATTTTGTTCAACTAAGCTTGATTTTTAGGTAAAAGCCTAAGGTATGCGATCTCGCTAGGGGCTAAAAACCTTAAAGGAACGCCCCAATACCCTGCCCCACTGCTCACATAAATTTGAGTGGTGGGGCTGTGCTTGTATAAACCATATAAATAGGTTTGCGCTAACTTGACTAAAAGACTAAAGGGGAAGATTTGCCCTGCATGGGTATGCCCTGAAAGCACTAAATCTACAGAGTGGCTTTCTTTGAGACTTCTAATTTGTTTAGGTTGGTGGGCTAAAAGGATCGTGGGCTTACTCTCATTGCACTTTTTTAAAGCTTTGTCAATATCAGGGGCAAAATTTTGACACTTTCGCGCAAAATAATCATACACGCCGCACAAATTGATCCCCCCTAAATGCACGCACTCATTCCCTAAAATCGTCAAATTAAGCGTGTCAAGAAACGATAAAATCGGCTCTATGCCATGATAATACTCATGATTTCCTGGCACATAAAAAGTGCCATGCGTGCTTTTAAGGTTGTTTAAAGGCAGTAAAAAAGATTTGACTTTTTCAATGTTTTCATCCACTAAATCCCCCCCAATCAGCACCATATCCACTTCTTTTTGATTGACTTCTTCTACAATGTAATCAACAAAATCTTTTTGCAACAAACTCCCCACATGCATGTCTGTGAGTAAAATAATCTTTAATTCTTTATCCAGCTTATCCAAATAAATAGGGGTTTCTTTGATTTTAGGGCGGGCCAACCCTTCATAAAACCCGCGCCAAAAATACCCCAATAGCGCCAGATAAAACCCCAATTTTAAAAAATTTTTTAAACTTTTACGCCTTGAATGCAAAAAATCTATTTTTTCTATGGAGTAGGAAAACCCGTAAAAACTTAAAGAAAAAATAAACGCAATGAAAGATACAAACGAACACGCCGAAGTCAAAACAAACAAATGGCTAGGCATGGTATTTCTATAAAAAACAAAAGCCGTCTCGCCTATGCTCAAAAGGATAAAAAACCCTAAATAAGCGTATTGAGAGATTTTCTTTAAGGTTAAAAACGATTTCAACATCCTAAAAGAACTATAATTCAAAAGACACAAAACCAATAAAAACGCTATGGAGA
This sequence comes from Helicobacter pylori, assembly GCF_030323545.1. Classification (NCBI taxonomy): domain Bacteria; kingdom Pseudomonadati; phylum Campylobacterota; class Epsilonproteobacteria; order Campylobacterales; family Helicobacteraceae; genus Helicobacter; species Helicobacter pylori. Next base: position 1,151,667 of record NZ_CP122954.1, read on the forward strand.
TCAGCATACCACCCTTTTTGTAGTCATAATGTTTTGGCTATATTAGCATATTAACGCTAACATCCCCTTTAGGTTTCATCGTGCTATTGTTTCCTTATTTTATCAGTCTCAATCCCCACAGAAAGAGAAAAGTATCTCTCCCCTTAAAAGAGTGTGAGTTTGGATACAATAATGATAAAAAATGCACTTAAAGCCATAGAAAGGAGATGCGATGCAATTAGACGATGATTTAGAATTCGCTAAAAAAGTCTTTAACCCTAACAGAGCGTTTGCCAAGCAAGCCAGGATTAAAAACATGTGCGAATATAAAGATTTAGTGCATGAAGCCAATGAAGATTATGAACATTTTTGGGGCGAGTTAGCCAAGCAAAAACTCACATGGTTTAAACCTTTTGATAAGGTTTTAAACAGCGATAACGCCCCTTTTTTCAAATGGTTTGAAAACGGCAAAATCAATGTTTCTTACAATTGCATAGACAGGCATTTAAAAGACAAAAAAAATAAAGTGGCGATCATTTTTGAAGGGGAAATGGGGGATTATAATGTCATCACTTACAGAAAACTCCACTCTGAAGTCAATAAAACAGCCAACCTTTTAAAAAACGAATTCAATGTCAAAAAAGGCGACAGAGTCATTATCTATATGCCCATGATTGTAGAAAGCGTTTATATGATGCTCGCATGCGCTAGGATTGGAGCGATCCATAGCATCGTTTTTGCTGGGTTTAGCCCTGAAGCCTTGAGGGATAGGATCAACGACGCTCAAGCCAAATTAGTTATCACAGCGGACGGGACTTTTAGAAAAGGCAAACCCTACATGCTCAAGCCAGCCCTTGACAAGGCTCTAGAAAATAACGCCTGCCCTAGTGTGGAAAAAGCGCTCATTGTGATACGAAACGCCAGAGAGATTGACTATGTGAGAGGGCGCGATTTTGTCTATAATGAAATGGTCAATTACCAATCCGATAAATGCGAACTTGAAATGATGGACTCTGAAGATCCTTTATTCTTGCTCTATACAAGCGGATCAACCGGGAAACCTAAAGGCGTTCAACACAGCAGTGCGGGGTATTTGCTATGGGCACAAATGACGATGGAGTGGGTTTTTGATATTAGAGATAACGATAATTTTTGGTGCACCGCTGATATTGGTTGGATCACAGGGCACACTTATGTGGTTTATGGGCCCTTAGCTTGTGGGGCGACAACTTTGATACTAGAAGGCACGATGTCTTATCCAGATTATGGGAGATGGTGGAGGATGATAGAAGAATACCGCGTGGATAAATTCTACACTTCCCCCACCGCTATAAGAATGCTGCATGCTAAAGGCGAAAACGAACCCTTAAAGTATAATTTAGAATCGCTCAAAGTTTTAGGAACGGTAGGAGAGCCCATTAACCCTACGGCATGGAAATGGTTTTATGAAAAAATCGGTAACTCAAAATGCAGTATCGTGGATACTTGGTGGCAGACAGAAACAGGTGGGCATATCATCAGCCCTTTACCGGGAGCTACGCCTATAAGGGCTAGTTGTGCGACCTTACCTTTGCCTGGCATCCATGCAGAAGTTTTAAACGAAGACGGCACTAAAACAAAGTCCGGAGAGCAAGGGTTTTTATGCATCACTAAGCCATGGCCTTCTATGATAAGAAACATTTGGGGCGATGAACAACGATACATTGACAGCTATTTTTCTCAGATCAAGTTGAATGGGGAATATGTCTACCTCTCTGGAGATGGCGCTATCGTGGATGAAAACGGATACATCACTATTATTGGGCGCACCGATGATATTGTGAATGTGAGCGGGCATAGGATTGGCACGGCTGAAGTGGAGAGCGCTATTTCTAAACATGAAATGGTGGTTGAATGTGCGGTAGTGGGTATCCCTGATACGATTAAAGGAGAGGGCTTGTTTGCGTTTGTGGTGCTGTGCGATGGGGCTAAATGCAATCTTGGCGAGAGTTTAGAATTGCTAAAAGAAATGAATCATATCTTATCCATTGAGATTGGAAAGATCGCTAAATTAGACAATGTCATGTATGTGCCGGGTTTGCCTAAAACTAGGAGTGGGAAAATCATGAGAAGGCTTTTGAAATCTATCGCCAAAAAAGAGCCCATCACTCAAGATTTAAGCACGCTAGAAGATGTGAATGTGGTCAAAGAAATAATGAGTATCGTTCAAATGGAAGAGTGAAACCTAAAAAATGCTTTTTAGCGTTTTTTAGCCAAATAATGAAAGTCTAATTTCAATCAAGCAATAATCTCTCATAAAGTGTAAGGACGCTACCGCTTTGCGTTATTTCACCACTCAAAAAGCGTTTTAACTTTCTTTAAATCTTTATACTCCACGCTTTTGATAGCGTGATCTTCTAATTCAAAATCCGCGTTCAAATCGTTAGCGTCTTTAAGGACAGCTTGAAAGCTTTCTTTATTTGTGAGTTTGACTTCCACTTTTTCGCCTAAAGAAAGCTTGAAGTGTTTGGGGGTTTTAAGCGTTCTTTCTAACCCCATGGAACTCACTTCCAAAATATAAGCGTCTTGAATAAAATCGCACACATCTAATAAGGGCGAAATAATCTCGCTCACTTGTTGGCAAATGTCCAAACTAACCGCTCCATTAGGGTTTTTAAGGCTCACTCTTAAAACATGCTGCTCATTTTCTTTAATCAAACTCACATCATAAAGCAAATAGCCCAAACTTTCAATCACGCCCTCTATTTTCTCTTCTATTTTTTTAGTCATTATCTTTCCCTTTAGCGATTTCATTAAATATGGCGTCTAAACGGAGCTGCTTTTCTAAACTATTGTCTAAAACAAAACTGAGTTTTGGGCATTTAAACCACCCGCTCGCTTGCAAAACAAATTGCCTAATCAAACCCTCAGCTTTTTTCAATTTAGAAAGGATTTTATGATCTGATGAAAGCACAAACACCAAAGCGTGGTGCTTCCCTTTAGAGCATTCCACTTTAGTAACGCTTAAAGAATTCAACTCGCTGTCGTTCAAATTCGCTAAAGCCTCTTGTAATAACTCTAAAAGATTGGATTCTAAGCGTTCTTTATGAGGGTTCATTAGAGGGTTCTTTTTTTATGGATTTCTTTATAGGTTTCAAACACATCGCCCACTTTAATCTCATTATAATTGTCTAGCATGATCCCACACTCATAGCCCTTAGAAACTTCTTTCACATCATCTTTAAAGCGTTTTAAAGAAAGGATTTCGCCGGTATGAACCACCACGCCATCCCTAATCAAACGCGCCTTAATGCCACGAGCGATCACCCCATCGCTCACCACACACCCAGCTATCGTGCCAACTTTAGGGATATTAAAGGTTTCCCTCACTTCCGCTTGTCCGGTATGCTCTTCTTCAATGATAGGACTCATCAAACCTAATAACAGCGATCGCATTTCTTCAATCAAGGCATAAATCACCGTGTAAGTTTTAATGCTCACATTGTATTCTTTAGCCTTATTTTTCACATTACCGGTGGGGCGGATATTAAAGCCTAAAATCACGGCATGCTCACTGCTAGAAACTAGACTCAAATCATTCTCAGTAATGCCCCCCACCCCTGAGTGGATCACTTGAATCGCTACTTCTTCGTTATTAAGCTCTAACAAGCTGTTTTTAATAGCCTCTAAGCTTCCTTGCGTATCCGCTTTAATGACTACAGGAATATTTTTCAATTCCTTATTAGCGACCATTTCTGAAAGCTCATCAAAAGACACTTTAGTGCTTTTACTCAACGCTTTTTGGCGTAAATAAGTCGCCCTTTTTTGAGCTTGCAAGCGCGCGATAGAGTCGTTTTCTACCCCTATGAGAACCGATCCTGCAGGTGGCACTTCGCTTAAGCCTGTGATGAGAGCCACCATAGAGGGTTTTAAGCTTTGAATGCTCTTGCCTTGATCATCAGTCATTGTTCTTACTTTACCAAACGCCGTTTCGGCAAAAAAACTATCCCCCACGCTTAAAGTCCCGCTTTGGACAATCACAGTGGCTACTGCCCCACGCCCTTTTTCCACGCTTCCTTCTAAAACAACCGCTCTAGTGCTGCCTTCTTCTATGGCTTTTAATTCCATAATATCCGCTTGAATAAGAATGGTTTCTAACAAATTATCAATGCCATCGCCCGTTTTAGCCGAAACAGGGATAAACTCATACTCTCCGCCCCAATCCACAGGGTTATAGCCAAGCTCAGCGCATTCGGCTTTGAGTTTGTCCGGATTCACATTAGGCTTATCCATTTTATTCATCGCAAAAATCACAGGCACATTAGCGGCCTTTGCATGCTCTAAAGCTTCAATAGTCTGTTGCTTCACCCCATCATCAGCCGCTATCACAATCACTGCAATATCGGTAACTTGAGCCCCACGATTACGCATCTGGCTAAAGGCTTCATGCCCTGGGGTGTCAATGAAAGACACCCACTTATCGTTCTTTTCCACCATGTAAGCGCCAATGTGCTGAGTGATCCCCCCAGCTTCCGTGTGAGCGACTCTTTTATCACGGATTTTATCCAGTAGTGAAGTTTTACCATGATCAACATGCCCCATGATAGTAACCACAGGCGGGCGTTCTTTTTTCACCCCCTCTAGCACTTCTTCTACTTCAAATTCTTCCAAAGTGTTTTGAACAGAAATTTCTAAATGGAACTCTTCGGCTAAAATTTCTATGCTATCCTTATCCAAAAAATCGTTTTTAGTTACCATAAGCCCTAAATTAAAGAGGGTTTTAATCACATCAGCCAAATTCAAATTCGCTTTTTGCGCGAATTCATAAACGCGCACTTCTTCAGGGATTGAAATCGCGCTTTGGATCACTTTTTGGCTGTTATCGTTACGGAATGCGTGCTTTTTCTTGGATTGTCGTTTGATCCCGCTTTCATTCATCCAAGGGTTTTTTCTTTGGACGCGCACCCTGTCGTTGATATTCTGGCGGATTTCTTTTTCTTCTTCTTCCTTATTGAGATTATCTTGTTCATGCAGATCAAACAATAAGATTTCATCGGTTTCATCATCATAAATATCATTGCCCTTAAAATCCCTGACATCGCTAAAATCAATTTTATGGGATTTGTTGTTTTTGGCTGTGGGGGTGGCTTTGGGCTTACTTGGTTTTTTGGCTTTTTTAGCCTCTTGTTTGTCTTTTTCTTGCCATTCTTTTTTAATGTCTTCAAAAATAGCCGCCGCACTTTGAGTGGGTTTTTTGCTTACGCTGTTTTCAATTTCATTTTCTACTTCATCGTTGCGTTTAATCACCCTAAAACCGGTGCGTCTTTTAATGTTTTCATGGCGTTTGATTTCTTGCTCTTGCTTTTTAACTTCGCTGATTTCTTTTTTAGCGTTATTAACATTATTAGCGTTATTGGTGCCGTTAGCGTTGTTAGTGTTGCTTTGGGTGAGCTTGTTTAGGGCTTCTCGGCTTTTTTGGATTTCTTGGAGCTTTTGCTTGGCTTTTTCTATTTGAGAGTGGCTAACCATTTTAGGGGTGTTTTCTATAGGGGGCGTTTGAGGGGGCGTTTGGTCTTCAAAAGTATTGACAATTTCTATCCCTCCTTTTTTTTTGGCAATGGGCGCAGGAGCTTCTTTTTTCTTCTCTTTAGTTTTCTTGGGCTTTGGTTGGCTTTTTGTTTCTTCTTTTTTAGGCGTTTTGGAAACCTTTTTGTTAAGGGGTTTGGGCGTTGCGGCTGTATTCAAATCATCTTTATTGTCTTGTTCAGGATTTTTAGTGGGTTGATTGGCTTGTATTTGTTCTTTAATGCCATCCACAATGTATTTGTATAGCTTGTTTGCTTGCTCTGGGGTCATTTTAGAATTTGTCTTAAGCTCTAAACCAATATCTTTGGCTTGCTCGATCACATTTTTAAGCTCTTTTTGGGTCTTACCAAGCTCGGCTAAAAATTCTTTTAAATCAACCATACCACTCATGCTATGCTTCTCTCCTTAATCCAAGTAATGATATTTTTGGTATCTTTTGGGGCGTTCTTTATTTTTGAAACCGCTTTCAACAACTTTTTTTCTCCATTTTTCAAACAATTTTCACACACATAAAAACTACGGCCTTTGCCATCAAATTCCATGATTTGATTTTCAAAGCTTTTCAAACGCAACAAATCCTTTTGAGGTTGGCGCATTCTGCACACCACACACATGCGGATTTTAATTTCAGTCTTTCTCAATAAGGACTCCATCATTATCAAAATCTAAAACCGCTACCCTAAATTTAGGGAATTTCTTGCTCAAAACCTGCTTTAATTTAGGAGCGTCCTCTTCATAACACATGTTAAAAAACGACGAACCGCTCCCTGAAAGCGTGCTCATTAGGGCATTATTTTCTAAAGCGAGCTTTTGGATCACAAACAACACGGGATAAGTTTGCATGCGCTTATATTGATGCATCCTGTCTTTAGAGCAACAACGCAATAAATCCCACTTCCCCTGCACAATCGCCATCGTCATCAAGCTCGCATGCGAAAGGTTAAACACGCTTTCTTGCACGCTGTAACGCTTGGGCAAGAGATGGCGCGATTGCTTAGTAGAAATGGCCCTATTAGGGATCACCATCACCGCTTTTAAAAAAGAAGGGATTTTGGTTTTTAAACTTATCACTTTCTTTTTTTCCACAAACGCTACATTATACCCCCCAAACACCGCCGGGGTGATATTATCCGGGTGGTTTTCATAAATTAAAGCGGTATTGACAATGTTTTCTCTATCAAAAGCAAACCCTAAAAACGCAAACGCTGAAGCGACCGCCCCCACAATCATCGCCGAACTAGACCCCATGCCCCTTGTAATAGGGACTCTATTATGCAATAAAAATTTAAATGAGCCGTCATTCCCATGCTTTTTTAAAATCTCATAAAACACTTTAGTGAAAATATTGTTGGTCAAAAACTTAGGGATCCCTTCACCCTCCCCAACCAATTTCACCGCATGAAAACTGCTAGGCTCAATAAAAAAACGATTGCGTAAATTCAAGCTCAAACCCAAGCAATCAAAACCGGGGCCTAAATTCGCACTTGTTGCAGGAACACTCACTACCAAATTTTAAACCCCTATTTTTGATACCCTTTCATTTTTAAAGCTAGCATTATACACTAAATAGGAGGCAAAATGTAAAACGGCGTGTTCAATTGGGTGAATTTGTCTTTCTCTAAAAAGAGGGGCAGCATGAAATCTTTTGGCGCGATTTTCAAATCTTTAAAATCGGTCAAGCTTCCCGTTTCTTTTGAAACAAAGTATTTATTGGTATACGCTAAAATGGGCGTGTTGTCGTTAAAATCAAAGCCCGTGGTGGAATAGAGTTCAAAGTCATGGATTAAAGCCAAAGTGTGTAAGAAAACATGCGTGAGTTTTAGGCTAGTGAAACTCCCTGGCCCTTTAGCGTAATAAACCCCCTTAATCGCCGGTAAAGCAGGGTTTTTAAAATCTTCAAATAATTGCGAAAAAACTTCCACTAAAGCTTCGCTTGTTTTTAATTTGGAAGTGTAAGAAGCACACAAAAAATTGTTTTGATACACCCCAAGCGAAACCCCCTCGCCTAAAGAGATAAGCACTAAATCCAATTCCAAAAATAAACCCCAACTTAGGATTAAGCGAAAGCCTTTTGCAACGCAAATTCTTTAGCTGGATCTGTAGCGATCAAAACTTCGTAATTTTTAGCGTCCGCCAAAATGGCTTTAACCAACATGGAATTGAGCTTATGACTCCCTGAAAAAGAAGTGTATTTGCCCATCACAGGCATGCCTAAAACCATTAGATCCCCCATAGCGTCTAAAATCTTATGGCAGACAAATTCCTTTTCACATCTCAAACCCTCTTTATTCAAAATGCTGTTTTCATCCAGCACGATGCAATTATTCAAACTCCCCCCTTTAGCCAAACCAATGGATCGCAAGTAATTCACTTCCTGCAAAAACCCAAAGGTGCGGGCTTTAGCGACTTGCTCTTTGTAAGCGGTTTTACTAAAGACGAAATGATGGGCTTGCTTAGCGATAACCGGATGGTTAAAATCAATCGTGAAATTCAAAGAAAGTTGGCTGTCTGGCTCAATTTTAACGAATTTATCGCCCTCTCTAATCTCAACAACTTGCTTAATTTCCATCACCTTTTTAGGAGCGTCTAGTTCTTTAATCCCTGCTTCATCTAAAAGCATGCAATAAGTCAAAGCACTCCCGTCCATGATAGGGATTTCTTCGTTATCCACAGAGATCTTAAGATTGTCAATACCATACGCATGGACAGCCGAAAGCAAATGCTCAATCGTAGAAATTCTAGCGTTATCCTTACCCAACACGGTTGCCATTTTGGTATCCACGATGTTTTCAGGTTTTAAGGGGAGCTTCACGCCCAAATCAGAGCGGTAAAAAACAATGCCTTGATTTTCTCCTAAAGGCTCTAAAACAAGCTTCACAGGAACGCCTTTGTGCAAGCCTATCCCTACTAATTCCACAGAGTGGTTAATGGTTGTTTGTTTCATAATACTTCCTTTATGTCTAGTATATCGTCATTTTTAGTGATTATTTTAATATTTTTATTTACCAAAAGCCGTTCAACCTCTTTTAGAGATAAAATTTTATTTTGGAAAACGATCTGAGCGCTCTTGACTTCTTTCAAAATCAAGCACTCTCCAAAGCACACAATCGCCCCTTCGCAAACCCCATAAACCGACACACAGCCCTCTGAAATAATCTTCGCTCCATTGTGGATATTGCCCAAAAAAATAAGGTGATTAGCGCTATAAATCTCTTCCCCGCTCCTGATATGGCGCTCATAAATCGTTGTTTTAGGTTCTGTTTTAGAATGATTGGGTTTTGAGTGGTTGGTTTCTTCTTTTAAAGGCATGGTTTTGATATGGCGTCCGTTTAAAGCACGATTGGTTTCTAAAAACAAAAGCTGGTGTTTGCGCAAAATGGCTTTGACTTCTGGTTCAATATCATATTTAAATATAATAAGAAAATACTGCAAAAGGGCATGGTTTTTTTCTAAAAATCCTATGACCGCTTCAGGCTCTTGCTTTTCAATTTCAAACGCATGCACATTTTTTTGATTCGTTTTTAACATGACTATCCTTTCATTAAAATCCGTTTGGCTTGCTCTATGGGGGCGATGATATTGGTTTTTATCCATTGCTCATTAAGCCATTCATTAGGCCTAACAAAAACCCCTTGCAAAAGCATCCCTAAATGCAACCCAATCCCTAATTTCAAACCACTACTCCCCACGCTTTCATCATCTTTTAAATGAGCTAAAAAAACGCACAAACCCAACCCATAGCAATTGATTAAACTATTACCATAAAAATCGAACTCCCCCTTAAAAACCCTCTTCACAGATAAATCAAACGCTAAAGATAAATCCTTTCCAGGCATCAAATCCACCCCTAAATGCAAGAACTGGAACAACACCTGATTATCCTTTAAGATACGCCGATTTTCTAAAAAATTGCTTGTCATTTTAAAAGGCCCATTCAAGGGTTTTAGCGCTTGAAAATGAGAAAAATCCTTATAAAAATCCCCTTGCTCTAAAGCTATCTTTTGGATTTTTTCTAAATCTTTTAAACGCATGTTGGAAAATCTTTCTAATAAAGTTTGTTCAGTGTCGTTTTGGAATTTTTCTTGCTTTGCAATCTTATCTTTTAAGGCGCTTAAGTCTATATCTTTTTCCCTCAAACGATGGGTTTTTCGTTTGAACAATAAAGGGGTGGTATTAGAGTTATAGGCTTTATCTTTAGCGACAATGAACGCCTTAAAATCCTTATTTTTATAAGACCAAGGCACTAGAGCGATAAAAACATTACGCTGTTTGAATTCTAAAAGCCTGAAAGCTTCAAAATCCTTTTTTTTGACGCGCACAAACGCTTGAGACAAATTCTTATCCAAAGCTTCAAAGACAACTATCGCGCTCCCTCCATAAGCGATGCTTGGGGATCGAGATAAAATAGTAATTGAGGGTTTTATCGTATCAACACACACTTCTTGTTTGAAAGACGCCTTATTGCCATTGAAGAAATTAGCATAACTCCAATCATTAGCTTGAATTTCATACAAAAGGCACTTGTCTTCTAGCCCCATGATTTCAGGCTTGATCAAAGGCACTTCTAAAGACTTGGGTTTATCCAATACCAAATTTTTTTTTTCGTATAAGATCAAATCATCTTGTGTGGTTACTTTTAAATTATAGCGTTTGATGCCCTTTGGGGCTACTATTTTAATCTTAATGGGTTTTTTTAAATCCCAAAAAAGCGCTTCATCATTGCCATTAAGCGCTTTCTCTTCGCTGCTTAAACTAAAACTTAAAGCTTTAGGTTTTGTGATTAAAGCGTTAAAAACCAAATAACCCCCTAAAATTAAAACGACTAACGCTAAAATTTTAAACCTTAACTCCAAAATCAAGCCTTAAAAAATAAACGCATAATTCACTAATAAAAAACTGGATCGCTTGAACTGGTTGTTAGCCGAAACCAACAAACGCTCATCATCTTCTTTATTTTGATAAATCGCTCCCTCTTCCACTCCCATTCTCAAATAGCTAATCGGTAATTTGGTGCCAATCTCTAAGCGGTGTTTCCTATAAAGCGTTAAACTCACGCCCACATTAAAAGTGTAATCCACTTCAATCAAAGATTTCCATAAAAAATTAGGGCTTGAATAGCCCCCCACTACCAAATTCCTCCCGTTTTGATTAGGCTTGTCTTGATAGAGCATAAGCCCTATCCCAAAACCCGCATAAACGCCTAAAAAATGCTTTTTAGTTTTAAAATCTAAAGGCATATCAAACAATAAATCCGTATTCATAGCCCCTAAAACATAAATAAACGAGCCTACAGGTTGCTTGATTGCATTCTCTTTTAACACCCCTCCCCCAAGCAATAAATCCCCATAAAATCGTGTCCCAAAATAAGGCACAAAGTATTTTTGATACCCGAATTTAACGCTAATCATAGAAACAGGAGCGTTAATATTGATATTGTTTTTAAACGCGCTAGGGGCATTCGCACCGTATCTGTCTAACATCTCCCCTTGATAAGACAAGTTAAGTTCCCCATAAGCATACCCACCCCCTAAAAAAACCCCACTCTTATCATCGGCTATGGAAAAAGATTTGAGTAATTTCTCTTTTTTCTTGGAGGAAATTTTAGGATAAGATCGATTGATGTATTCTTCTTCAAACTTATCCTTATCCATCTCTTTGGGCGAAACCCCTTTTTCGGTGAGCTGTTGCTTTAAATGGTTTATTTTTTCGCCTAATTGTTGGTTTTCTTCTTCTAAATTGTCATAATCTGCCGCTTGAAGTCCCAATATGAACACGATGTAAATCAAACCATATTTAAATTTCAACATTTTAGCCTTTACAATAAATAGTTATAACTAATATAATAAATATTAGTGCTTTTAAAATAATATAAAAAGGTTTGCGAAGTTTCTTTTAAGGGAGGCATTTTTAAGGCTAATTCAAAGCGGTGTTTAAGATTAAGCGTCATGCTCACCCCTAAATTCAACACTAATCCAAAAGCGTTAGGCTGTGAATACCCTTTAATCTCTTTTAAATTTTGATACATCCCATTCCACCCCACTCCAACGCCTCCAAATATCCCTAACGCAAACCTTTTTTCTTTGTCAATAGGCTTATCCATCAATAGATCAATATTCAAGCTTGCGGTTTGATAAGAGGCTAAAGAATCGCTTTTAAACCCTTTCATCGCCCCCCCTAAATACTCCCCATAAAAGCGTAAGGCGCTAATCCCGTTAGCAAAATACTTTTGATACCCGCTCCTTAACCCATACAACAAAGGAGAATCTTGAATGTTATTTAAAAGTTCAAACTTCTCGTAAGGATGAGCGTTAGTCCCTATATCGCCAAGAATTACGCCTATAAAAAAACCGCTCTTGTTTTTAGCCATTCGTTGGAATAAAATGGATTCATTTTTTTCATGCAATTCCCCTTTGAGCATGTAAAGCTGGCGTTTTTTCTTATGGATTTCTTCAAGCAGGCTTTTTTCATCAATATTCTTTTTAGCTTCCTTCTTTTCTTCAAACTCTAGCGTTTGGGTGCGTTTTTCTTCCAAAAGAATGGGAGCGTCTCTAGAGGTATTTTCTTCAGTCATACTCTCTTGAGCCGTATTTTCTTCAGCGTGCAAGCTTAAAATAAAACCAAAGCATAAAATAAGATTTCTTATTTTTTTAGAACACATATTGATACCCAATACTTGCTATAGCTCCCCACCAAGTCTCTTTTGAAGAATTAGATTGCAAAAAAGGGAAATTATTCAAAATTTTAAATTCAAATTCAATGCGGTTTTTTTCTAACACCGTTAGAGCCAATCCTGCGTTAAAAGACATCCCCCATTCCGCCGTATAATTCACCCCATGCGCCACAACCCCTAAACCCAAACCCATATAACCCCCCATATAAAGGTATTTTCCCACAAAGGGTAAGGGAATGTCCAATAAAAAATCCCCATTCAGCATAACCGATTGAAACCCCACGCTCCCAAAGCCCGCTTTTTTAGGAGCTCCTCCATAATATTGGATATAAATGCGCCTGCCAATGATATTTGGCTTGACCAAGCGCGCAAAAAAAGACGGCCTGAAAGTTTGATAGCCAAAACGCAAGCCGTAAGCGAACAAATAATTTAAAATATTCCCCGTGATGCTAGAGCTATTGGTTTTGACCATGATTTCATGGTTGTAAAAAAAACCGGTATTGATCCCTAAAATAAGCCCGCTTTTAGCGTTCGCTCTCTTTAAATCTCTGATCAATTCCTCAACTTCTTTATCTTCATAAGCCTTATAATACTTGATATATTTGTAATATTTTGGGTCTAGGGTATCATAATCAAGCGCACTCAATCCCGTATAAAACCCCATTAAAGACCATAAAATAACATGTTTTTTAAGACCCAAAATCGCTAAATCCCTTGAATTGTTTGTTAAAAGTTTCTTTCAATTATACTAAAATAATTAAAATGACCGGTTAAAATGGAGTAAAATTTTTACCCACCCCAATAAAGTCATGCTACAATGCCACTATATTTAACACTTAGGATTTTTAATGAGCATGCAAACCGCCCCAATTAAAAAGATCACTCTCAACCACCTCCAAGCTAAAAAAAATCAAGAAAAAATCATTGCTATCACCGCTTATGACGCGCTGTTCGCTCAAATATTTGATCCGCTAGTGGATGTGATTTTAGTGGGCGATAGTTTGAATATGAGTTTTTTCAACCAAAACGACACTTTAAGCACGAGTTTTGAGATGATGCTCTATCACACTAAAGCCGTGTGCGCGGGTGCTAAGACTCCTTTTATCATCACAGACATGCCCTTTGGAAGCTATAAAGATGAAAAAACAGCCCTAAAAAACGCCATTAGGGTTTATAAAGAAACCCAAGCGAGCGCGATCAAACTAGAGGGCGGAAAAGAAAAAGCGAAACTGGTTAAAACGCTCACTAATGAGGGTGTTATTGTGGTAGGGCATATTGGCTTGATGCCCCAATTCGTGCGTCTTGATGGAGGCTATAAGATTAAGGGCAAAAATGAAGAGCAACAAAAAAAGCTTTTAGAAGACGCCTTGAGTTTAGAAGAAGCCGGAGTGGGTTTATTGGTTTTAGAGGGCATAACCACCCCTATCGCTCAAACGATCACGCAAAAAATCAAAATCCCCACGATCGGCATAGGGAGCGGCAAGGATTGCGACGGGCAGATTTTAGTGTGGAGCGACATGTTGGGTTTTTTTGATAGCTTTAAGCCTAAATTTGTGCGAGAATACCTTAAGGGGAAAGAATTGATTCAAAACGCTATCAAACAATACGCTGATGATGTGAAAAAGGGAAACTTCCCTAACGAATTAGAAAGTTATCATTAAATGAAAGAACGGATAGTCAATTTAGAAACTTTGGATTTTGAAACTTCTCAAGAAGTGAGTTTGCGCCCCAATCTTTGGGAAGATTTTATCGGTCAAGAAAAGATTAAAAGCAACTTGCAAATTTCTATTTGCGCGGCTAAAAAACGCCAAGAAAGTTTGGATCACATGCTCTTTTTTGGCCCGCCCGGTTTGGGTAAAACTTCAATCAGCCATATCATCGCTAAAGAAATGGAAACCAATATCAAAATCACCGCCGCTCCCATGATAGAAAAAAGCGGTGATTTAGCCGCCATTTTGACTAATTTGCAAGCTAAAGACATTCTTTTTATTGATGAAATCCACCGGCTTAGCCCAGCGATTGAAGAGGTTTTATACCCGGCTATGGAAGATTTTAGACTGGATATTATCATAGGCTCAGGCCCAGCCGCTCAAACCATTAAGATTGATTTACCCCCTTTCACCCTCATCGGCGCTACCACTAGAGCCGGAATGCTTTCTAACCCCTTAAGAGACAGATTTGGCATGAGTTTTAGGATGCAATTTTATAGCCCTAGCGAACTAGCCCTCATCATCAAAAAAGCCGCCGTTAAACTCAACCAAGACATCAAAGAAGAAAGCGCTGATGAAATCGCTAAAAGGAGCAGAGGCACGCCAAGGATCGCTTTAAGGCTTTTAAAAAGGGTGCGCGATTTTGCGTTAGTCAAAAATTCAAGCCTGATGGATTTAAACATCACTTTGCATGCTTTGAATGAATTAGGCGTGAATGAATTGGGCTTTGATGAGGCGGATTTGGCGTATTTGTCTTTGTTGGCTAACGCTCAAGGACGGCCGGTGGGTTTGAACACGATTGCAGCATCTATGAGAGAAGATGAAGGCACGATTGAAGATGTGATTGAGCCTTTTTTACTCGCTAATGGTTATTTAGAGCGCACCGCTAAAGGCAGAATCGCCACGCCTAAAACCCATGCGCTTTTAAAAATCCCCACTTTAAAGTCTCAAACTTTATTTTAATCTTGTTTAGAAAGAAAATTACACTACAATAACGATAAAATTTTAAAGGGTGTGAAAGTAGATTATTATGTTTGGCATGGGCTTTTTTGAAATCCTTGTGGTGTTGGTTGTGGCGATTATTTTTTTAGGGCCAGAAAAATTCCCCCAAGCCGTCGTGGATATGGTGAAATTTTTTCGTGCGGTTAAAAAAACGCTCAATGACGCTAAGGACACTTTAGATAAAGAAATCAATATTGAAGAAATCAAAAAAGAAACCCTAGAGTATCAAAAGCTCTTTGAAAATAAAGTGGAGAGTCTTAAGAGCGTTAAGATTGAAGAATTAGAAGACGCTAAAATAACTTCAGAAAATGAGATTAAAAGCATTCAGGATTTGATGCAAGATTACCAACGCAGTTTAGAAACCAACACGCCACCTAACCATTTAAATGAAGAAGTTTCCAATGAAGAAGCCTTAAACAAAGAAGTTTCAAGCGATGAATCTCCTAAAGAAGTCAAATCAGCAACCGATAACAACACCAAAGAACACGACAAAGAAAAAGAGCATGTTTGAAGATTTAAAACCGCATTTACAGGAATTAAGAAAGCGTTTGATGGTTTCTGTAGGAACGATTTTAGTGGCGTTTTTGGGGTGCTTTCATTTTTGGAAAAATATTTTTGAATTTGTTAAAAATTCTTATAAAGGCACGCTCATTCAGCTCTCCCCTATTGAAGGGGTCATGGTAGCGGTTAAAATCAGTTTTTCAGCCGCTATCGTCATTTCCATGCCTATTATCTTTTGGCAATTATGGCTCTTTATCGCTCCAGGGCTTTATAAGAATGAAAAAAAAGTGATTTTGCCTTTTGTGTTTTTTGGGAGTGGGATGTTTTTGATTGGGGCGGCGTTTTCTTACTATGTGGTGTTCCCTTTCATCATTGAATACTTAGCCACTTTTGGGAGCGATGTGTTTGCGGCTAATATTTCTGCATCCAGTTACGTGAGCTTTTTCACACGCTTGATTTTAGGCTTTGGCGTGGCGTTTGAACTGCCTGTTTTGGCGTATTTTTTAGCTAAAGTGGGCTTGATTACCGATGCGAGCTTGAAAGCGTATTTTAAATACGCTATTGTAGTGATTTTTATTGTAGCAGCCATTATCACTCCCCCTGATGTGGTGAGTCAAATCTTTATGGCGTTGCCTTTAGTGGGGCTTTATGGGCTTTCTATTTTAATCGCCAAAATGGTCAATCCGGCTCCCAAAGATAACGAAAATAACAACGAAAATGATAACGAAAATAACACCAAAGAGAATTAGTTGAAAGAATTTGATTTAGAAAGCTATGATTATTATTTACCTAAGGAATTGATCGCAAACTACCCCGTTTTGCCCAAAGAAAAGGCTAAATTACTTGTCTATGAAAGGCGTTCGCAAACAATCACGCACACCACTTTTGAGCATGTTTTAGATTTTTTCCCTAAAAACGCCCTTGTGGTGTTGAACGACACTAAAGTGATGAAGGCCAGGCTTTTTGGATCTAAGCATGCCCTTTTGCCATCAAAAACGACCGAAGTGTTTTTCCACCGCTTTTTTAAAGACAATACCGCCCTAACTCAAATCAAGGGTAAGATCAAAGCGGGGGATAAGATCTTTTTTGATGCAAATTATTACGCCGAAGTTTTGGAATTGCTTCATAACGGCCAACGCTTGATCGCTTTTTATAACCATAAAACCCCCTTAAATCAAGAAAATATCTTAAAGCTTTTAGAGCAATACGGGCATATGCCCTTACCTCCTTATATTAAAAGAGCCGATGAAAGTTTGGATGCGCATGAATACCAGAGCGTGTTCGCTAAACACATCGGCGCGGTGGCTACCCCTACGGCATCATTGCATTTTTCTCAACACGGCTTAGAAAAATTATTGAAAGATTTCAAGCACGCTTTTTTAACCTTGCATGTGGGAGCTGGGACTTTTCTTAGCGTAGAAACTAAAGATATTAGAGAGCATCAAATCCATACAGAAGTTTTACACATTCCTAAAAAGAGCCAAGAAATTTTGCAAGAATCCCAAGAGATTTTATGCATCGGCACGACCGCTTTAAGGAGCGTGGAATATTTCAAACGCTTAAAAAACCCTAATCAAGAGGCGTTTGAATGCGACATATTCTTGCATCTTGCCAATCCTATTTTGCATGTTAATTATTTGCTCACTAATTTCCATTTGCCCAAATCTAGCCTTTTAATGCTTGTGAGCGCGATGATAGGCTTAGAAAAAACCAAAGAAATCTACAAAATAGCCATAGAAAAGAAGTATCGTTTTTATTCTTATGGCGATGGGATGCTGATTTTATGAACCCCTTATTGCAAGATTACGCGCGCATCCTTTTAGAATGGAATCAAACGCACAATTTGAGCGGCGCAAAAAATTTAAGCGAGTTAGAACCCCAGATCACAGACGCTCTAAAGCCCTTAGAATTTATCAAAGATTTTAAAAGCTGCTTGGATATTGGGAGCGGGGCGGGACTTCCTGCTATCCCTTTAGCCCTTGAAAAACCTGAAGCGCAATTCATTCTTTTAGAGCCAAGAATAAAAAGAGCGGCTTTTTTAAACTACCTTAAAAGCGTTTTGCCTTTAAAAAACATTGAAATCATTAAAAAGCGTTTAGAAGATTATCAAAATCTTTTACAAGTGGATTTAATCACTTCTAGAGCGGTCGCTAGCTCTTCTTTTTTGATAGAAAAAAGCCAACGCTTCCTAAAAGATAAGGGGTATTTTTTATTCTATAAAGGCGAGCAGTTAAAAGATGAAATCGCTTGTAAAGACACTGAATGCTTTAGGCATCAAAAGCGTATTTATTTTTACAAATCAAAGGAGAGTTTATGTTAAGAATTTTAATCCCCTTGCTCATTATTGTGTGGGTTTTATGGCGTTTGTTTTTGAGACAAAAACCCCTTAAAGACAACCACTCTTATACGCAACAAACCCCTAAAGAATTAGAAGATCACATGATTGTATGCTCTAAATGCCAAACCTATGTCTCTAGCAAAGACGCTATTTATAGCGGGGCGGTAGCCTATTGCAGTGAAACTTGTTTGAATAATAAGGGGTAAATATGCTTATTTTAGGACACCCTTTAATCCCTAGCGATCGTTTTATTTTCATTAAAAACACCGACGGCATTCATTCTAGCACCAATAACGATATAGTGTGTTTTGAAGCACACCCAAAAAATTTGGAATTAGCTAAGTATTGCTGTGAAAATAGCGTCAATTTTAGCGTGATCTTTTTATCGCACAAGATAGAGACAGACACCTTTTTTTTATTCAACGCTTTCAAACCGCTCTATTGTATTTTTAAGGATATTAAACAAGCGATACTCGCCCAACAACACGCCACTAATTACTTGTTAGATAGCAAAATCTTATTTTTTATGGATTTAAACGATACAGAATTGTGGGAAATTTGCGCTAAAAGTCAGATTGATGGCGTTATTTCTAAAGATTCACTCCCTTTAAAATAAGCCCTTTTTAAACAAATCTTAGTTACAATAAGCCCTTTTTTAAGGGGAGATGTCCGAGTGGTTGAAGGAGCACGCCTGGAACGCGTGTAAGGTGCAAGCCTTCGAGGGTTCGAATCCCTCTCTCTCCGCCATTTAAAAATGCCACGAATGCGAAACAAAAAACAAAAAGCTCCTTTCAAACAAGCTGCGCCTTTCAGGGGTTAGAAAGATTTTCATGCCAATTTCCACATCCACCTTATGATACAAAACGATCGTGCGAAACTGCACCCCAAATTTCCCGATAGCCCTGAAATAAGTGTTGTGAAAATTGAAATCTTTTAATGAATCCCAAGTATTCACCACCAAATCTTTGACTTTATTGTTGAGTATCCATGTGTTAGCGGCCAGTTGCAAGCCAAAGAAAAAAGCCCAGCGGTTGATAGGGTTTTTAGCGTAGGCGACCATAAAATCCCCTCCCACCCCATAAGTGAACATGTTCGCTTGCAAAGTAGAGTCATTATTAAAAAGCACATTGCCATAATCTATAAAGAAATAATACCTAGAATAAGCCCAATCGTTTTTAGGATTCACTTCATAGCCTTGAAGGATTGAAGCCCCTTGTAAAAGCTTGTTAGTGTTTAAAGGGCGCATAAACACCGTGCCTATTTGATAAGAAGAAGACATGTAACTCAAATTTTCAGCATTTAAAATATTTAAAAAACTTATACCCAGTATTAAAATTCT
This sequence comes from Helicobacter pylori, assembly GCF_030323545.1. NCBI lineage: Bacteria > Pseudomonadati > Campylobacterota > Epsilonproteobacteria > Campylobacterales > Helicobacteraceae > Helicobacter > Helicobacter pylori. The sequence goes on from NZ_CP122954.1 coordinate 1,170,770, forward strand.
TAAATAATACACTTACTTGTAAAATCCTTGTCTTTCTTTTTTTCAAACCATCCAATGACCCTTTATCGTGCTCAAAAGTTATTTTATTACTTTTAAACTATTATGATAGCAAACAAACTGAATTTTTTTACAAATGAGAACGCTCATTAAACGCTCCATTTAGCCAATGATTATTGTTGGTCAAGGTAATTTTAATCAAAACATGCTATTATTTGGAATGATTTATTATTATAGGGCGTTAGAGACGCTTTGGCTGTTTAAAAAGAGCCTAATTTAAATGCAATCTTAAAAGGAGAAGCGCTTTGAAACTACTAGTAGTAGATGATAGCTCAACTATGAGAAGAATTATTAAAAATACACTTTCACGCTTAGGCTATGAAGATGTTTTAGAAGCTGAGCATGGGGTGGAAGCTTGGGAGAAACTAGACGCTAATGCGGACACTAAGGTGCTTATTACAGATTGGAACATGCCTGAAATGAACGGCTTGGATCTCGTTAAAAAGGTGCGTGCGGACAGCCGTTTTAAAGAAATCCCTATTATTATGATCACCACAGAGGGCGGTAAGGCCGAAGTCATTACGGCTTTGAAAGCGGGCGTGAACAACTACATTGTGAAACCTTTTACCCCCCAAGTTTTGAAAGAAAAATTAGAGGTTGTTTTAGGGACAAACGATTGAGTGTTAAAGCCAATGTATTATGAGTTTTTCTTTATCTTCCCTAAGGAGCGAGAGCTTTTTGAAAGCTTTCTTTTAGACACTACGCATCTAGCATTAGAAGAATCAAGCTTAGAAAATTTAAAAGCGTTTGACGATAAAGAAACCATTGAATTTATAAGCCAATCCAATTGGCATTATTTCGCCACTCATGACCCCCTAAAGAAAGATTTAAAAGAAAAACCCCCACATCTCAAAAATTTCGTTATTTTACGCTCTCAAAAGGATTTGAATAACTCGCTCATTCTAGCATTAGAAGCGTTTTGTTTGAATTTAAAACAAAACTTGCAAAGTGAGTTTGATTTTTTCTATCTTTCACGCAATTTGGCTTCAAAAGATTGGCTAGAAGCCTACAAACAAGCTGTTTTGCCGGTGCGATGTGCCAAATTTTACATACACCCTAGCTGGCATCAAAAGCCAAGCCATGCCGCTATAAATGATTGCATAATGATTGATCCGGCTTTGGCCTTTGGATCAGGCCATCATGAAAGCACTTCTATGTGTTTGGAACTGCTCTCTAACCTTGATTTAAAACGCAAAAACGCTTTAGATGTGGGCTGTGGGAGCGGGATTTTAAGTATCGCTTTAAAAAAACAAGGCGTTAGTGCTTTAGTAGCTTGCGATACGGATAGTTTAGCCGTTGAAGAAACCCTAAAAAATTTTAGCTTGAATCAAATACCCCTATTAGCGCAAGATAAGGTCATTTATGGCTCTACGCAAAAAATTGAAGGGCGTTTTGATATTATTGTGGCGAACCTTGTCGCTGATGTGATTAAGAGTTTGTATAGTGAATTTGTGCGGCTTTGTAACCACACTCTTATTTTATCAGGGATTTTAGAAACCCATTTAAACTCTGTTTTACAGATCTATTATAATGGATTTGAGGTTTTAGAACAGCGACAGCGTAACGAATGGGTCGCTCTAAAATTGCTTAAAAAACAACCAATAAATTAAGGATTATAATGAAACCAACGAACGAACCTAAAAAACCTTTTTTTCAAAGTCCCATTATCCTTGCAGTTCTTGGAGGGATTTTACTCATCTTTTTCCTACGCTCTTTCAATTCTGATGGCAGTTTTTCGGACAATTTCTTAGCTTCTAGCACTAAAAATGTGAGCTATCATGAAATCAAACAGCTCATCAGCAATAATGAAGTGGAAAATGTGAGTATCGGTCAAACCTTGATCAAAGCCAGCCATAAAGAGGGTAACAATCGTGTGATCTATATCGCTAAACGAGTGCCTGATTTGACCTTAGTGCCTTTGTTAGACGAGAAAAAAATCAATTATTCTGGTTTTAGCGAGTCTAACTTTTTTACGGACATGTTAGGGTGGCTCATGCCTATTTTAGTGATTTTAGGGCTATGGATGTTTATGGCAAACCGCATGCAAAAGAATATGGGTGGGGGTATTTTTGGCATGGGAAGCACGAAAAAACTCATCAACGCTGAAAAACCCAATGTGCGTTTTAATGACATGGCAGGCAATGAAGAAGCCAAAGAAGAAGTGGTAGAAATCGTAGATTTCTTAAAATACCCCGAACGATACGCCAATTTAGGGGCTAAAATCCCTAAAGGCGTGTTATTAGTAGGGCCTCCAGGAACTGGTAAAACCCTTTTAGCAAAAGCGGTAGCCGGCGAAGCGCATGTGCCGTTTTTCTCTATGGGGGGGAGCAGTTTCATTGAAATGTTTGTGGGCTTAGGGGCAAGCAGGGTTAGGGATTTGTTTGAAACCGCTAAAAAACAAGCCCCTAGCATCATTTTTATTGATGAAATTGATGCCATAGGTAAGAGCCGAGCGGCTGGAGGCGTGGTGAGCGGGAACGATGAAAGAGAGCAGACCTTAAACCAGCTCTTAGCCGAAATGGATGGCTTTGGGAGCGAAAACGCACCTGTGATTGTCTTAGCCGCAACGAACCGCCCTGAAATCTTAGACCCAGCTTTAATGCGTCCAGGGCGCTTTGACAGGCAGGTTTTAGTGGATAAGCCTGATTTTAATGGCAGGGTAGAAATCTTAAAAGTGCATATAAAAGGCGTGAAACTCGCTAATGATGTGAATTTGCAAGAAGTCGCCAAACTCACCGCAGGCCTTGCTGGGGCGGATTTAGCGAATATCATCAATGAAGCCGCGCTTTTAGCAGGAAGAAACAACCAAAAAGAAGTCAGGCAACAGCATTTAAAAGAAGCGGTTGAAAGAGGGATTGCAGGGTTAGAAAAGAAAAGCAGGCGCATCAGCCCTAAGGAAAAGAAAATCGTCGCCTACCACGAAAGCGGGCATGCCGTGATTTCTGAAATGACTAAAGGGAGCGCTAGGGTGAATAAAGTTTCTATCATTCCAAGGGGCATGGCGGCTTTAGGCTACACCCTTAACACGCCCGAAGAAAACAAATACTTGATGCAAAAACACGAACTCATCGCTGAAATTGATGTGCTTTTAGGCGGGAGGGCGGCTGAAGATGTCTTTTTGGAAGAAATTTCTACCGGTGCGAGCAACGATTTAGAAAGAGCGACTGATATTATTAAAGGCATGGTGAGTTACTACGGCATGAGCAGTGTCAGTGGGCTTATGGTATTAGAAAAACAGCGGAACGCCTTTTTAGGAGGTGGTTATGGAAGCAGTAGGGAATTTAGCGAAAAGACCGCAGAAGAAATGGATCTTTTCATTAAAAACTTGCTAGAAGAACGCTATAAGCATGTCAAACAAACCTTAAGCGACTATAGAGAAGCGATTGAAATCATGGTCAAAGAATTGTTTGACAAAGAAGTCATTACAGGCGAAAGGGTGCGTGAAATCATCAGCGAATACGAAGTTACCAACAATTTAGAAAGCCGTTTGATCCCTTTAGAAGAGCAAGCGAGTTAAGAGTGCGAGCTTACAAACAGATTTTTGATAAGGGTTTAAAGCCTTATGATAAACATTCTGTTTGTTTAAAGTTTTTTTTTAGATTTTGTTTTCTAAAAACTCATGCTTATCAACAGCGTTATAAAGCGTTTGCTCTAACGCTCTTTTTTTGTGAGTTTTTTAGCGCTTGTAAAATTTTTATTCCCATAATTGATTTTAAAATCGTTTTTATTCCTACTCTAAAACACCAAGCCAAGTTACAAAGAATCTCTAATGCCTATTAACCCTCTCTATCTTTTCCCTAATCTTTTTACCGCTAGCAGTATTTTTTTAGGCATGATGAGTATTTTTTACGCTTCCAGTTATCAATTTGTCATGGCGTGTTGGTTAGTGGTAGCGAGTCTTATTTTAGACGGACTTGATGGGCGTGTCGCAAGGCTTACCAACACCACTAGCAAGTTTGGTATAGAATTTGACTCCTTAGCTGATGTAATCGCTTTTGGGGTGGCCCCAAGCTTAATCACTTACTTTTATGTGGGGTATAACTTTGGGCGCATAGGCATGGCGGTGAGCGCGTTGTTTGTGATTTTTGGAGCGATACGATTGGCGCGATTCAATATCAGCACCAACACAAGCGACCCCTATTCTTTCATCGGTATCCCCATTCCTGCGGCGGCGGTATTGGTGGTGCTTTGTGTGTTGTTGGATAACAAATACCATTTTTTAGAAGGGAATACCGAAAAGTTATTTTTAAGCTTTATTGTCTTACTAGGGGTGCTTATGGTGAGCAATATCCGCTACCCTAATTTTAAAAAAGTCAAATGGAATCTCAAGCTTTTCATCTTAGTGTTGATTTTTTTATCGTTAGTGTTTGTGCGCCCTTTAGAGGCTTTAAGCGTGTTTATGGGGTTGTATTTGATTTATGGCATCATTCGGTGGCTCTTTTTAATGGTAAAAATTATTTTTAGTAAAAATAAGAGTGCATGAAAGAATCTTTTTACATAGAGGGAATGACTTGCACGGCGTGTTCTAGCGGGATTGAACGCTCTTTAGGGCGTAAAAGTTTTGTGAAAAAAATAGAAGTGAGCCTTTTAAATAAGAGCGCTAACGTTGAATTTAACGAAAACGAAACCAATTTAGACGAGATTTTTAAACTCATTGAAAAACTGGGTTATAGCCCTAAAAAAACTCTAGCAGAAGAAAAAAAAGAATTTTTTAGCCCTAATGTTAAATTAGCGTTGGCGGTTATTTTCACGCTTTTTGTGGTGTATCTTTCTATGGGAGCGATGCTTAGTCCTAGCCTTTTACCTGAAAGCTTGCTTACGATTAACAACCATAGTAATTTTTTAAACGCTTGCTTACAGCTTATAGGCACGCTCATTGTCATGCATTTAGGGAGGGATTTTTACATTCAGGGGTTTAAAGCCTTATGGCACAGACAACCCAACATGAGCAGCCTTATCGCCATAGGCACAAGCGCTGCCTTAATTTCAAGCTTGTGGCAATTGTATTTCGTTTATACAAGCCAGTGGTCTTATGGGCATTATTATTTTGAAAGCGTGTGCGTGATTTTAATGTTTGTGATGGTGGGCAAACGCATTGAAAATGTTTCTAAAGACAAAGCTTTAGACGCTATGCAAGCCTTGATGAAAAACGCCCCAAAAACCGCCCTTAAAATGCACAATAACCAACAGATTGAGGTTTTAGTGGATAGCATTGTGGTGGGGGATATTCTAAAGGTTCTCCCTGGAAGCGCGATTGCGGTGGATGGCGAAATCATAGAGGGCGAAGGGGAATTAGATGAGAGCATGTTAAGCGGCGAAGCGTTACCGGTTTATAAAAAAGTCGGCGATAAAGTCTTTTCAGGGACGCTCAATAGCAACACAAGTTTTTTAATGAAAGCCACGCAAAATAACAAAAACAGCACCTTGTCTCAAATTGTAGAAATGATCCATAACGCTCAAAGCTCAAAGGCAGAGATTTCTCGCTTAGCGGATAAGGTTTCAAGCGTGTTTGTGCCAAGCGTGATCGCTATCGCTATTTTAGCGTTTGTGGTGTGGCTCATCATCGCGCCTAAACCCGATTTTTGGTGGAATTTTGGAATCGCTTTAGAAGTGTTTGTATCGGTTTTAGTGATTTCTTGCCCTTGCGCCTTAGGATTGGCTACGCCTATGAGCATTTTAGTAGCGAACCAGAAAGCGAGTTCTTTAGGATTATTTTTTAAAGACGCTAAAAGTTTAGAAAAAGCAAGGCTAGTCAATACGATCGTTTTTGATAAAACCGGCACGCTCACTAACGGCAAACCTGTCGTTAAAAGCGTTCATTCTAAGATAGAATTATTAGAGTTATTGAGTTTAGCGGGCAGTATTGAAAAGAGCAGCGAACATGTCATTGCTAAAGGGGTTGTAGAATACGCAAAAGAGCGTAACGCCCCCTTAAAAGAAATGAGCGAGGTTAAAGTGAAAACGGGTTTTGGCATTAGCGCTAAAACAGATTATCAAGGCGCTAAAGAGATCATTAAAGTAGGTAACGGCGAGTTCTTTAACCCCATTAACACGCTAGAAATTAAAGAAAACGGGATTTTAGTGTTTGTGGGCAGAGCGATTAGTGAAAAAGAAGACGAGCTTTTAGGGGTGTTTGTTTTAGAAGATTTGCCCAAAAAAGGCGTGAAAGAACATATCGCTCAAATCAAAAGTTTAGGCATTAACACGCTTCTTTTAAGTGGGGACAATAGGGAAAATGTCAAAAAATGCGCGCTTGAATTAGGGATTGATGACTATATCAGCAACGCTAAGCCACAAGACAAGCTCAATAAGATTAAAGAGCTTAAAGAAAAAGGGCAGATCGTTATGATGGTGGGCGATGGCTTGAATGACGCTCCCAGTCTTGCGATGAGCGATGTGGCGGTGGTGATGGCTAAGGGGAGTGATGTGAGCGTGCAAACAGCGGATATTGTGAGCTTTAACAACGATATTAAATCGGTTTATAGCGCGATTAAATTAAGCCAGGCGACCATTAAAAATATCAAAGAAAATTTGTTTTGGGCTTTTTGTTATAATAGCGTGTTTATCCCTTTAGCTTGTGGGGTTCTTTATAAGGCTAATATCATGTTAAGCCCAACGATTGCGGGTTTAGCGATGAGCTTAAGCTCTGTGAGTGTGGTTTTAAACTCCCAAAGGCTAAGGAATTTTAAAATTAAGGATCATTGAATGAAAGTTACTTTTCAAGTGCCAAGCATTACTTGCAACCATTGCGTGGATAAAATTGAAAAATTTGTGGGCGAAATTGAAGGCGTGAGCTTTATTGATGCGAGCGTGGAAAAAAAGAGCGTGGTTGTGGAATTTGACGCTCCAGCGACACAGGATTTGATTAAGGAAGCCTTATTGGATGCGGGGCAAGAAGTGGTGTGATATAGAAGGTGGTTTGATATAAAATAAGCTAGAGACCGCAACATTCAAAAGGGTTGTTGTCTTTTAATATTCGGGTTTATTGGGGTGTTTTTACGCCTTTTTAATTGTGATTTATCATAACCATAAGAAGAGAAAGAAGTTATCGTATTTTCCTTTTCTCATTTCCATTTTTGATACAAACGAATCTGCTTGTTCAAGCCGCTAATCACACCACCAATCAAAGAAAGGGAGTCGCAAGATAAATGGCTTTTGAATGATGAGCGAATAAGTTCACAGATTTTAACAAACAACATGCATAGCTCCATCAGGTTTCATATTGTTGCCAACAAGGCATAAGCCTTGTATGCATTCAATAGGGACACGAATACGAGAGTTACCATCTTTTAAGTCATTGTCTAGTCGCTGTATTAAGCCATCCATACCCTTTTGGACCCTTTTGGATTATCTCATGCATTATTTCTAAAACACAATATTCCCTTGCTGAAAAAGAACAAGATGAATGCATGGCGTAAAGTCTATTGCTTATTTTGCTTAGCCTATTTGTTAAGTCAGGTAATGATAAATAAAGATTTCTAATGTCTGGCATCACTATCCTTTATTGGCGGCTATCATATTTTATCAGGCATTGCCTTAAAAAACACTATTAGATCTTTTGGCAAGGTTTATCTATCCCTACACAAATTTCACCAAGATCATCCCACTAAACGCATCATTTTTGTAAAATTCTATGCGATAGATCCTTTCTTGCTTGTCCAGTGAAAAGCGTTTTTGAAAATCTTTAAATCTAATCGTATAACCCGTTTCATTAGGCTTACTTTCATTAGAAACGCTAAAGCCAATCACATTCGCACGGATATTGTCCATAGCATGGATATAAAAACTCTCTTTCACTTCAACCACGCTCCCTATTTTAACCATTTGATCCTTATTGTCAATTTGCATTTTCACTTCTTCTAAAGAAGGATCAAACTCTATATAAAAGGGCGATAGTCGTGTCATGAGCTTGTTGCCGTATTTTAAAAACACTTCTTGTTTATTTTTGACTAGCCCCACAATGTAAGCGTTGCTCTCTATGGGGATTTGTAGGATTTTAGTGTTATTAGGTAAAGGGAAATGATTGAGTTTAGGGCGTAAGTTAAAAAGGGGCATTTTAGGCAAAGAGCCGATTTTTGCCCATAAGTTTTTATCATTGATTAGGGCATGCACGCTGTTAGGGTTAAGTTCAAAATCGCGCTTAAAAGGGATATTGAGTTGATTGAGTAAGCCCTCAATGGCTTGCAAATGGTAAAACACCCTTGACGCTAAAGGGAGCTCTTTGCTGGCTTCATTGGCAAAAGCACTCTTTTTTTGATTGATCGCATAAAAAGTTAGGGCTTTTTGCATTTCTGTATCGCCTTGTGCGGTGTGCGTGTTTTTTAAATGATACTCCTCAATGGGGTGCAATAAATGGGCGTTGATGCTCTCAATCGTATTGTTTGCAAAAGCAAGCAAGTTAGGGAATTTCGCCCCTTTAACCTCATCTTGATCAATAATAAAGCAATTCCCCCAACGATTAGGATTGAGCGTCGCATCAATATAAACAGGGCGGTAATACCCACCGCCATCATGCAAGTGCAAGACAGCGTCTATATTGGGTTTTGCAATCAAGGATTTGATTTCCTGGATAGTGGGGTATTCAGGGTCATTCTTGTCTAAAGCGGCAAATTTGCGGTTCATATCCCCATACAAGCCCCTATGATTTCTTAACATGGAAGGCTTATTCAATACGGGAACCACTTCCACCAAGCCTTTTAAAACGCTATAGTGCATTAAAAACAAATTAGTTGCATTAAACCCCCCAGGCTCATCGCCTTGAATCCCTGCTAAAAGCAACAAATGGGGGGCTTTGTCTCTGTCTTCTACATTTGTAGGGGCTTTTTCTATCGTTTCTATCGCATGCAAAAACACCCAAGAACACAAGCCCCACACCAAAAGCCATATTTTTTTCATCCCATCTCTCTACTATTTGAAACTAAAAGATCGCTAATTATACCTAAAAACCTTTTTAAGGGTGTTTTTTAAAGTTTCCATAAAAAAGGAACGAAAAATGCTTGTGAATGATCAATTCTATTTAAAAGGTTTTTTATGGATATTTTAAAAACTCTTCAAAAGCATTTGGGCGGTGTTGAAACAAGCGATTTTAAAACCAATGCGATAGAAAAATCCCAACAAATCGCTAAATTCAGTAGGGACATGAAAAATATAAACGAGAGCGTTGGAGCGTTACAAGTCTTGCAAATCGCTTGCAAAAAGCTTTTCAATAAGAGCATGGGTTTAGAAGATAAAGACGCTTTGCAAGCTTCTATCGTTAAACAGGAATTGCGAGAAATTGTAGAAAATTGCCAGTTTTTAGCCTCTCCTTTGTTTGACACTCAGCTCAACATTGCCATTAACGATGAAGTTTTTTCCATGATTGTGGATAATCCTTTGAATTTATTGGAAAATGTGGGCGGGTTTCAAGCTTATTTGGAAGAAAAATTAAACGAAATTAAGGAATTATTAGGCTATTTGAGTGAAAGCCTTTCAAACCCTAAAGCCTTTATGCCAAGTTTTTCAAATAAAAGCCTTAAAGATTTGTTAAGCGATGATTTGAGGGCTTAAAATCTAGCCCTCTAATTTAGAAAACTTGATTTTCCATAAAAAGAATGAGCCTAAAAACGCTATCACGAATAAGCCCACCAAGTAATAGCCTAAGTCTGTAAATTCCAGGCTTTGTAGGGTGCTTAAAAGGCGGTTTTCAAATTTTAAATGGAGTTTCTCGCTAACGACTTGAAAAAGCTCAATCAACCCGATAAAAAGCGCGATAAACACGCTTAAGGCTGTAATAGAAATATTGTAATAGATTTTTCTTAAAGGGGTTTTGAACGCCCAATCATACGCCTTGAGCATGAACGCCCCATCTAAAGTGTCAAACAAACTCATGCCAGCAGCAAAAAGAATGGGTAAAGAGAGCATGCCCACAACACTCACTTTAATCGCGCTGCTAGAGAGGGCCAAAAGCGCGATTTCACTAGCGGTATCAAAGCCTAGCCCAAAAAGAAAACCCACAGGATAAATATGCCACGACTTGGAAACGAAATTAAACAAGGGCTTAAAAAAGCGATTGAGTAAGCCCCTACTCGTTAAAAGCCGTTCAATCTCTTCATTTTGTTGCTGGCTCAGGCTTTCATTAGAATGCGATTTTTTAAATATTTTTAATAAATCCAAGAGAATAATCGCATTCAATAGCCCTATAATGAGCAAGAAAAGCCCAGAAACTAAAGTCCCCACTACCCCCCCTATTTCTTCTAGCATCGGCGTGTGCTCTTTAGCCCAAGCGATCGCAAACGCGCTGATGATGGTCATTAAAATCACCACGCTTGAATGCCCCATAGAAAAGTAAAACCCCACACCATAGGCGTTTTTGCCTTGTTGGGTGAGCTTTCTAATGGTGTTGTCTATGCAAGCGATGTGATCCGCATCAAAGGCGTGCTTTGCCCCTAGCATGTAAGCCATAGACGCCGCCGCATAAAACGAAGCGTTATTAGCCATAAAGAGCAACGCTAAACCTAATGCATGCAAGAACACAATCGCTAAAAAATAAGGAAACCACAATTTCACAGCGTGCCTTTTTGTAAAAATAATATTATTTAGATAATTGTAATATATTTTGTTAAATTAGAAAATTTTAAGACTTGTTTTTTGATTATTTTCTGCAAATTGCTCTAAAAAATTTTTAACCAGATTAGTTTTTCCCACCCAAAAACCTGACCCATTCGTCTCTATCAATCAAAAGCACTCCGTTAGCTTGAGCCAGTTTTTGAGCGGCTTGCGTGAAATAGCTATTGGTGATCACGCAAGCTTTTTCGCAAGCGTAGTAAGCTTTAGAAGAGACCACCTCTTGAATGGCTTTGGGCGAAACTTTATGCGAGTAGCGTTTGGCTTGAACCGCCCACTTGATGCCGTCTTTTTCTATAATCAAATCCGCTCCATAATCGCCGCTTTTTTGCGTGATGCTCACTTCAAAACCCTTTGAAGTGAAAAAGATTTTGGAATATTCTTCAAATTCAAAGCCGTTCATGGCGTCTATTTTTTGTAAGGTGCGTTTGAGTTGACGCTTCTTATACGAAGAAATAACGCCTTGAAAAAGCACTAACATTGAAAAAACGCCAAGAATTGCTAACAATTTTAAAAGCAAATCATTAGCTGATGTTACTAATTTCAATTCTAGGGCTTTTTCCAATAAAACATGCCACGCCAAATAAATCCCTACCGAAAACAAAATGACAAAAATAAACAATGCAATCTTTTTCATGCTTTAAAGCCACTCTGCATTTTCTATAGCGTTCAAACGCTTTTCTAAACCCTCCATAAGAGAATAGTAAGCCTTATTAAGGGCTTTGATTAAAGCGTTATGATAGGTTTTGTCTTCTTGGGAAAAAAGAGAGGGGTTATCGCCCAAACGATTAGCGTAATAAACAGGCACGCTGAAAGCGGTGGGGATTAAAAGGGTGTCAAACGGGCAAGCGGTTTGCGGGACGCATTCTAAAATCAAGCTCGCTTGAAGGTTTAAAAAACGCATGACGGATTTTGGGTCAGCGTTAGGCTCAATCGTCTTTTTAAGCCTTTCTTTAATGGTTTTTAAATTTTTAGGACTCTCTTCAAAAGAAAAAAAAACATTGCCTGAAACATTGAGAGTGAAACCCTTTTTATCTTTTAAAAAATAAGCGATTTGTTGGGTGATCGCTTTTTTAAATTCTTTTTGGTAAAAGGGCGGCACAAAACGGGCGTTAAAAAAGATTTTAGGGGGGGTTAAAGTGGAAGCGGTTTTTAAAGCGCTATTTTTGGGGTAATCTTTATATTTCAAATGGAGCGTTGTTTTGTTGAAAAACTGACACCCTAGTAAAACAAAAACAACACCAACGCTTAAAACCCTTAGCATTCTATCAGACGCCCATGCTCTAATTTCACATGCTTAGTGGCTAATTTTAGCGTGCTTGGGTTGTGCGAGATGAGAATGATCAAACGATTTTGTTTCAATTCTAAAATGCTTTGTTTAACGCTCTCTTCTGTGTTATTGTCCAAAGCGGAAGTGGCCTCATCAAAGATTAAAACTTGAGCGTCTTTATACAAAGCTCTTGCAATGGCGATTCTTTGGCGTTGGCCGCCGCTAAGATTGGTGCCAAATTCATCTAAAACACTCTCTATCCCATGAGGCATTTTTTCCACAAAATCTAAGGCTTGAGCTTTTTTTAAGCATTCTTTGATTTTGACCTCATCAATTTCTAAACCATACGCCACATTTTCAGCCACGCTCCCGTTGAAAATAAACACCCTTTGAGTGACAACGCTAATCTTTTCTCTCAAGGATTTTTGAGTGATGCTCTCTATTTTTTGATCATTAATGAAAATTTCGCCCTGGCTTGGCTCATAAAGGCGTAAGATCAGATTCACTAATGAGCTTTTACCGCTCCCGCTTTCGCCTTTTAAAGCGATGATTTCATTTTGTTGGAATTTCAAACTAATATCGCTTAAAACATAGTGCTCTTGATTATCTAGTGCATAAGCCAGCCATACCTTTTTAAATTCTATGGTGTGTATAGCGTCATCTAGCGTTAATTCCCCATCAACAATAGCCGGCTCTCTTTCTAAAATCTCATGGATCCTGTCGCTAGCGACAAAGGCTTCTTGAAAATTAGAAACGATCCTAGTCAAGCGTTTGATCGGCGTATAGAGCATAAAAAGGGCCGTGATGAAAGAAAAAAACGCCCCCACGCTAATATGGCCCCTAATCACTTCATTCCCCCCTAAATAAATCACTAGCGCTATAGCGATTGAGCCTAAAAACTCCATTAAAGGCGAAGAAATTTCAGCCACGGCGATGTTTTTGATGCCGATTTTAAAAAACGCTTCATTTTCTTTCACAAAAGCCTTATGCTCTAATTTTTCGCCATTAGAGATTTTAATCGCTTCCACATTGTTAAAGACTTCACTCAAACGAGCGGTGATTTTGGCGTTACTCTCTTGATGGGATTTAGCGAGTTTTTTAACCTTACGAATGATTTTACTGATAGGAATGGCGGCTAGTGGCATGATCACTAGCCCCACTAACGCTAATTTAGGGCTTTGATAAACCACCACCCCCACTAACCCAACGATCGTTAGCCCCTCTCTTATGCTCTCTGAAAGGTAATTGGACAAACTCGCTCTGATCAAACCTATATCATTGGTGATTCTTGCGATCAATTCGCCCTTTTTCGTCCTGTTAAAAAAATCCATTTCCATTTTGAGAAGGCTTTCTAGCATAGTGTTGCGTATTTTTTTGACAATATCAAGCCCGATAAAGTTAGTGAAATAAGTGCCTAAATACATGCCCCCACTCTTACCCAAATACGCCAAAATCACTAAAAAAGGCAGGATTTTGAGCATTTGAGTGTCTTTATTGATAAAAATTTCATCTAAAGTGGGCTTGACTAAATAAGTCCCCCAAGCCGTGCTTAAAGCCACCACTAAAGAAGAAAATAAAACCACTATAAAACTTTTATAATGCTCTTTAAGATATTTAGAATAACGCCTGAAAAAGAGTTTCAAATGTTTAACCTTATGGATTTGATTAAACTCGTATTATAGTGTTTTTATTAAGGGATTTTTAACGCTTTAATAAACAGCTTAAAGCGATTAATTAGAATTTAGCGCTAAGAGTTGTCATCAAATGGCTCCTGTCTGAATAAAGCGCTTTAGAGCCAGGCGTGGGCTTATAACTCCCTACCATAAAGCCTGCATGCGTCATCACGCCCAAATATTCTAATTTCACGCTCGCTGTCAAACTCTTACTGATCTTATAGCCCACATTAACAGCCGCACTCGCTTCATTAGCTAAAGTGCCGCTAGTCCAACGCCATAAAGTCCCCCACAGCCACTTTTTATGCACGCCCCCACCAAAAACCCAACCAGAGACGGCATCAGCGGTTACCACATGGCTTAAGGCTTGTCCTATATCATAAACGCTATTGGTCCAAAAATCAATGCCTAAAGGATTTCCTGTCGTGCCGATGTAAGCGTTTGCGTTTTTCCACACTTTATAAAACGCTCCTCCAAAATTAAATTCATTGTAATCAAATCGTTGCCTAATGAGCAAGCTTTGCCCGGCGGTGCCTGCTTTTATAGCGTAACGATAAGTATCCCTTTTTAAGGGGGCATGGACAGGGAGCAAAATATAAGCTTTTGTTTCTGATCTAAAGCCCACGCCATTAAAATTAGGGTTACTATCATAGCCTACAACCACTCCAGGGCTATAATAAGTCCCGGGCGAAAATTGGAAAAAAGGGCTAACACTAACCCCTTTTCTTTCATAAGTGTAATTCACTAAATGGATACCATAATTCAAAGTGCGCCCGTTTTTAATCACGGTTCTTGGAGAATAGAAATCATAAATCCATTGCCCATAAGCGAACGCCCTACCCCATGAGCTAAACCACCATAATTTATGGATCCCTTCATTTTTATCCTTGACTTTAGCGCTGATTTCAAAACCTTGCGTGTAAGAGCTCATGTAAGGAGCGCTAGATTGGTAACGCCCTCCTTTAGCTAAAAAAATATCCTTATAGCGGTATTCTAAAAAAGCGTTATTCATCACATAATTACGGCGGATTTTATTGGCCCTAGCATTCCCACACGCTATAGAATCAATCACCTTGCCATCCGACCCAAGCGCGCACTCATGGATACTCGTGCCATCCAGCAAGGCTCTTTTACCCCCTAAATAGCCATCCCAATAACCGATGTAATTATAAATAACCGATCCGCCTTGATTGAATTTCGTGCTATCATAAGCGACCCCACCGATTGTTCCGCCAATTTTTCCCTCTAAAACATGCCCTTGATCTTTAAGGTCTTTGGATAAAAAATCCGCATAGATATTGCCCTGCCCTACAGCGGTTACAAAGGTTTCTGTAGGATAAATCCCCCTAGCTATATCAATCTTTTTTTTATTAAAGCCAACTTTAGAAAAGGACTCCGCTAAAACTTCAATTTTATAATCAAACGCTTGCAAAGAAGTGCTTAAACTTAAAACATATAACCCACAAAAAACTTTATTCTTTAAAGGCGTGCTATTTTTCATTTTTTTCCTTTTAATAGCCAATACATCTTAAAGACTACAATTCTTAACTGATCTAAAAACAAAGAAGCGTAATCAAGCTATTTATTTACTTTTAATTAACTCAACTATTTTAGATTATAACGAAATTTTTTTAGTTTCATAATAAAATGAGATAAAGTAAATCAAAACTTAATCAAATTGGGGTTTTTGTGCCGTTTTATAACCAAACCCATTTTTTTAATGTGAAAGTTCTCATACAAAAGTTCTCATATTGATTTTAAAAAATGCCAAAAAGCATTTTTTAAGTTTGATGCTTAATTTAATAGCAAAAACTCCAACACCGCCATGCGCATCGCCACGCCGTTTTTGACTTGCTCTAAAACTTTAGATCGCTTATCTTCTAACACTGCACTTTCTATATCAATGTCCCTATGCACCGGGCCTGGGTGTAAAATAATGACCTCTTTATTTTTAGCGTGAGTCTCTAGGCGTTTTTGAGTAATGCAATAAGCGTTGCCATAATCTTTCAAGCTCGCAAAAATGGGCGCGTTGTGCCGTTCGGTTTGGGTCCTCAAACTCATTAAAATGTCTGCAAATTCTATCGCTTCTTCAATGTTGTGCGTCGTTTTTAAAGAAACGCTAGGGAGCATGGAGCTTGGAGCGCACAGCATGATCTCAAGCCCTAGCCTTTGGAGCAATTTAATGTTGCTATTAGCCACTCTTGAATTTTTCACATCGCCTATGAAAGCGATTTTTTTCCCTTTTAAATTTTCTAAACCGCCAAAATGCTGATAAAGGGTGAGCAAGTCCAATAACGCTTGGGTAGGATGAGCGCTTACGCCGCTTCCTGCATTAATCAAGGGGCATTGTGAAAATTCGGCTAATTTAAAAGGCGCGCTTGAAAAAGCATGCCGTGTGATGATAGCATCAGGCTGCATGGCATGGATATTTTTAAAAGTGTCTATTAGAGTTTCACCCTTTGAAGCGGAGCTTGTTTGCATGTTTAATTTCACGATTTTTGCCCCCAATCTCAAGCTTGCGATTTCAAAACTAGAAACCGTTCTGGTGGAATTTTCAAAAAATAAAGCCACGATGATTTTATTTTGCATTTTTTCTTTTGTTTCTAAAGACACGGCGTTAAAATCGTTCGCATAAACGCTCGCTTTTTTTAATAAAAGCTTGATTTCATCTAGGCTTAAATCGCTGGTTTGGAGCAAGTGTCGGCATTTTTTTGGCATAAAACCCCCTTTTGGTTATAATATGGGTTTTATTTTATCTAAAAATGGCATGGGTTTTAGCAAGGAATGGGCTTGAAAAATCTCTCAACGCTTCTGGTGTTTTTATTCTTTTGTTTAGGGTGTGTGAGCAATTTTAATGAAGACACTTACACGCCGGATCTCATTTTAGAAAAAAAGATCCAAGCCAGCAGGAAAGGCGAAATCACCCAAAATAATGTGCCTATCATCACGGCTATCGCTACGCATTTAAACGATGTGGATAGCGGCGCTTACTATGACCATGAGTATTTTTTAGTGGAGATTTTCACGCAAAATAACGACTGGATTGATGATGGCTATATTTCTTATGAACTTTTTGGCACAAAACCTATAGGAAAAGAGCCTTTATGGGTGCGAGAAATCACAAAAGATGAATTTGATGGCATTTTAGAAACCACGAATCGCTGGAGCAGAGCCTTTTTACTCGCTTTTGACAAATTGGATTATTTAGCGGTGCAAGAAGCCAAACTAGAGCTTGATGCCTATAGTTTAGGCAAGATTGTTTTTAATTTCGCTTATCAAGTCCCCTTACCTCAATTTTAATGCGCTTAGATTACGCTTTATTCAACCAGCATTTAGTGAATAGCAGAGAAAAAGCTAAAGCGTTGGTTTTAAAAAATCAGGTTTTAGTCAATAAAATGGTGGTTTCTAAACCCTCTTTTATGGTGAGAGAGGGCGATAAGATTGAACTCATCGCTACAAACCTATTCGTTAGCAGGGCTGGGGAAAAATTAGTGGCTTTTTTAGAAGATCACTTTATAGATTTTAAAAAAAAGGTGGTTTTAGATGTGGGAGCGAGTAAGGGGGGCTTTAGTGAAGTGGCTCTTTTAAAAGGGGCTAAAAAGGTGCTTTGCGTGGATGTGGGGAAAATGCAATTAGATGAGGGTTTGAAACAAGACAAGCGCATAGAATGTTATGAAGAATGCGATATTAGAGGGTTTAAAACGCCAGAAAAAATTGACTTAGTGCTTTGTGATGTGAGCTTTATTTCTTTATATTGTATTTTAGAAGCGATTTTGCCTTTAAGCGGTGAATTTTTGGCGCTTTTCAAACCTCAATTTGAAGTGGGCAGAGCGACAAAACGCAATAAAAAGGGGGTGGTGTTGGATAAAGAAGCCATTTTGAACGCTTTAGAAAACTTTAAAAACCATTTAAAAACAAAGGATTTTCAAATCTTAAAGATCCAAGAAAGCTTAGTGAAAGGGAAGAATGGGAATGTTGAATTTTTTATCCATTTCAAGCGAGCCTGAGATTAAAAGCTTAGCTATTGGTAAATTTGATGGCTTGCATCTAGGGCATCAAGCCCTTTTTAAGGAATTAAAAGATCCCAAAGCCCTTTTAATCATAGAAAAAAAATATTACACTAAAGGCTATTTAACCCCCCTAAAATACCGCGCTAAACTCGTGGGCATGCCTTTATTTTTTGTGTATTTAGAAGAGATTTCGCAATTAAACGCTTTAGAATTTTTAGATCTTTTAAAAAAGAAATTCCCCCATTTAGAACGCCTAGTGGTGGGCTATGATTTCAGGTTTGGGCATGAAAGACAAAATGACGCTTTGTTTTTAAAAGAGCGTTTTGAAAAAACCATTATTGTGCCTGAAGTGAAAATTCAAGAGATTAGCGTGCATTCTAAAACCATCAAACTAGCCCTAAGTCATGGCGACTTGTCTTTAGCCAACAAGCTCTTAGGCAGGCCTTATGAAGTGTGCGGGGAAGTCATTAGCGATCAAGGCTTAGGGCATAAAGAATTAGCGCCTACTTTAAATATAAAAACTAAAGATTTTATTCTCCCTAGTTTTGGGGTGTATGCGAGTTTAGTGAAAGTAAAAGATCCAATTTATCAAAAAAGCGTGAGTTTTATAGGCAATCGCTTAAGCACGGATCAACATTTCGCCATAGAATGCCATGTGCTTGATACCATCATAGAAAAACCGCCCAAAGAAATCGCTTTGCGTTGGGTTCAAAAAATACGAGAAAACATGCGTTTTTCTTCGTTAAAAGAGCTTAAAAATCAGATCCAACAAGACATCTTAAGAGCCAAAGAGATTTTGAGATAATTTGTGTTAAAATGGCTTTTAAAAACCTTAAAAATGGAAAAATTTGATGCAATTTAGTAACGCTGACTTGGAACGATTAAAAAGCATGGCCAACACGCTGCGCTTTTTGTGTGCGGACATGATAGATATGGCCAATAGCGGGCATCCGGGCGTGTGCTTGGGATTAGCCGATGTGATGGTGGTTTTAAGCTTGCACCTAAACCTAAACCCCACCAACCCTAAATGGCTCAACAGGGACAGGCTGGTTTTTAGCGGAGGGCATGCGAGCGCGTTAGCGTATAGTTTGTTGCATTTGTGGGGCTTTGATTTGAGCTTGGAAGATTTAAAGCGTTTCAGGCAATTACACTCTAAAACCCCAGGACACCCCGAATTGCACCACACCGAAGGCATTGAGATCACGACTGGGCCTTTGGGGCAAGGTTTTGCTAACGCTGTGGGCTTTAGCATGGCGAGTCAATACGCTCAAAACCTTTTAGATAAAGAAGCCATTTCTCATAAAGTCTATTGCTTGTGTGGGGATGGGGATTTGCAAGAAGGCATTAGTTATGAGAGCGCTTCTTTAGCCGGGCACCTCAACCTGAATAACCTCATTGTGATTTATGATAGTAATCAGATCAGTATTGAAGGCGCTATTAATATTAGTTTCAGCGAACAGGTCAAGATGCGGTTTTTGGCGCAAAATTGGGAAGTGCTAGAATGCGATGGGCATGACTATCAAGCGATTCATAACGCTTTAGAAGAAGCCAAAAAATCCACCAAACCCACGCTTTTAATCGCTCATACGATTATTGGTAAGGGAGCTATTGGCTTAGAGGGGAGTGAAAAAACGCATGGCTCACCCCTAAATAAAGAAGTGTTAAAGCAATCCAAAGAAAACGCTCAAATCAATCCTGATGAAAGCTTTATCATTAGCCCAAAAAACAAAATGCATTTTGAAGAAGTGAAAGTTAGGGGCGTTAGTTTAGAAGCCTTATGGGAAAAATCCTTAAGCCCTAAAATAAAAGAAAAGATCCATGCGTTAAAGAATTTTGATTTTAACACCATCCATTACCCCACCTTTAAAGAAGGCGAATCTTTAGCCACGAGAGTGAGTAACGGCATGATTTTAAACGCTATCGCTAAAGAATGCGAGGGCTTTTTGGGGGGGAGCGCGGATTTAGCTCCGTCTAATAACACGCAATTAAAACACTCTGGCGATTTCCCTTTAGGGCAAAACTTGCATTTTGGGATCAGAGAGCATGCCATGGGGGCTATCACTAACGCTTTAGCGGCGTATGGCTTGTTTGTGCCTTTTTGCGCGACCTTTTTTGTGTTTAGCGATTACTTGATGCCCAGCATTCGTTTGAGCGCTTTAATGAAATTAAAAGCCCTTTTTATCTTTACGCATGACAGCATTGGCGTGGGCGAAGACGGGGCGACGCACCAGCCTATAGAGCAGTTGAGCCATTTGCGCGCTTTGCCCAATTTCTATGCTTTCAGACCCAGCGACGCTTTTGAAAATACGGCTTGCATGCAAGTAGCGTTAAGTTTGAACGCTCCTAGCGGGCTTATTTTATCGCGCCAGAATTTACCTGTGCTTGATGAGGTCTCTAAAGATCAGGTTTTAAAAGGGGCGTATGTTAAACACCACTCTAAAGATCCCATTATCACGCTGGTTGCGAGCGGGAGCGAAGTTTCTTTGGCTTTAGAGAGCGCTAAAATTTTAGAGCGAGAAAATATCCCCACTCAAGTGGTGAGCGTGCCATGCTTTGATTTATTGATAGAGCAAGATGAAAGCTATCTTAAAGAACTTTTTAAGGGTAAAGTTTTAGTGATTGAAGCGAGCCGCGCGATAGAGTGGTATCGTTTTGCGGATAAAATCATTGGCATGGATTCTTTTGGGAGTTCAGCAAAGGGCGATAAACTCTTTGAAAAATTTGGCTTTAGCGTTGAAAACATCACCGCTCAAGCTAAAAGGTTGCTCAACGCATGAACTTAGAAAAACTTTTTTTAGAAAAAACCCCCTTGTTTGTTTTTAGCTCCACTAGGCGTTTAAAACATTTCTATTTAGAGCAAGGCGAAGGGTTTTTGCCTAACGCAATGAGCATGGGGAATTTTTTTGAACAGGCTTTTTACATCCCTAATAAAAAGAAAATCCCTAAAAACGCACGCCAAATTTTAATGATAGACACCATTAAGGCTATCGCTAAAGAAAAAAAATCCATTCTTGAAGGGCTTTTACTTTTTGAAAACAGCTTTTTAGGGTATTTGGAAAGCACCTCCTTTTTGTTTGATTTGTTTGATGAGTTAAGTTCTGCTTGCATCAAGCTCAATGAACTTTCTTTTAAAGACATTTACTTGGATTATGAAAAGCATTTAGAAGTCTTAGAAATGATTTATGATCGCTACATTAAAAAGCTAGAAGAATTAGGCTTTTATGACAAAATCATGCAAGAAAAGCCCACCATTTTAAAAGAATTTTTTGCACATTTTTCCTCCATTGAATGGCATTTAGACGGCTTTATGAGCGTTTTTGAAAGGCAATGCTTATTAGAAGTGGCGGAGTTAGTGCCTATCACTTTACACCTGTCATGCGATAAATACAATCAAAAATTCTTGGAATTTCTCAATCTCAAATTAGAAACAGATTGCGATTATTCCATTGATTTTAAAACCCAAAAGATCCTTTCTCAAACTTTTAATGATCAAAAAATAGAGCCAAAGCTTTATGCTAACTCCAGTTATTTAAAACAAGGCGCTTTAGTTTTACAAACCATAGAAGAATATTTGCAAAAAGATAACGATCCTAATAAAATGGCGATCATCACGCCTAATGCGGATTTTTTACCTTTTTTAAAACTCTTAGACAAAAACAACAATTTGAATTTTGCGATGGGATTAGGGGCTAAAAACAGCCCTTATTATACAGAGCTTGTCAAAATCTTAGAAGATTTAGAAACAAGCGGTTTTGATTTGAGCGCATCGCCTTTATTGGATTTGGAAAATCTCACGCTCCCGCTTTTAGAACAACAAAGCTCTAAAGAAAAAGCACCCTTAAAAGAAGTGCATTCTCAAATCATGCACCAGTATCATCTTTTAAAAGACACGCTTAAAAACTACAGCCTTAAAGATTTATTGCATTTGTATTTGCAAGAATTTGAAGCCAATTTCCGCTTAGACGATTCTAGCGGGGGCAAAATACGAGTCATGGACACTTTAGAGACAAGGGGCATGCAATTTGATAAAATCGTTATTGTAGATTTTAATGAAACTTGCGTGCCAAGCCTTAAAGATTGCGATTTGTTTTTAAACTCTGCTTTAAGAAAATCGCTCAATCTCCCCACTTTATTAGATAAGAAAAATTTGCAAAAACACTATTACTACCAACTCTTTAAAAACTCTAAAGAAATAACACTTTCTTATATAGAGAGCGAAACTTCAAAAGTTTCTAACATGCTTTTAGAATTAAATTTGCATACAGAGCCTATCAAAGACGCTTACACGCTTTTTGCACCAAGTCCTTTAAAAGACTACCAAGAAGAAGAAATCAAAGCCGCTATCCCTAAAGATTTTAGCTTTAGCGCTAGCTCATTGAACGCTTTTTTAACTTGCAAGCGCCGTTTTTACTACCACTACATGAAGCGATTCAAAGAAAGCCCTAAAGACGAAAGTAATAGCGCTGTGGGCAGTTTGCTCCATGAACTTTTAAAAGAAGCTTATGAAAAAGACAAAAACCCCTATGCATTAGAAGAGAGGCTTATTTGGCTCTTAGAAACAAGAGAAAACATTACCCCTAAAGAGCGTTTAGACACTCTTATAGCGCTTAAAAAAATCCAGGCTTTTTATACTAAAGAAAAAGAACGCTTTAAGGCAAAAATCAAAATCCTTGATCTTGAAAAAAGCTTTGAAACGGCCATTCAAGGCGTTGCGTTTAAAGGGCGCATAGACAGGATTGACAAAACGGCTGACAATGAGATTATTTTATTGGATTACAAATTCAAAAGCGAGTTGAAATTAGACAACATGAGCAAAAAACAAAGAGGAGGCTTAAGCCCCATAGAAATCGCTCAAATCAGCACCGATTATCAAATGGCCATCTATGCGTTTGCCCTTAAAAATCTGGGCTACAAAGAGCCTATAAAAGCCTTTTTTTATGATTTGAGAAAGGGCGAATTAGTGGAAGAAGATGAGCTTATTTTACAGGCCAAAATGGATCATTTGGAATTTTCCCTTATCCCCAAGCTCAAACAAGAAATGGATTTTGAAAAAACTTTAGAAGTTAAAGATTGTGAATATTGCTCTTTTAAAGACATGTGCAACCGATGAAATCTAAAAAACTTTATTTGGCTTTAATCATAGGGGTTTTATTAGCGTTTTTAACCCTATCTTCATGGCTGGGTAATAGCGGTTTAGTGGGGCGTTTTGGGGTATGGTTTGCCGCACTCAATAAAAAATATTTTGGGTATCTTTCATTCATCAACTTACCCTATTTAGCGTGGGTTTTATTCCTTTTATACAAGACTAAAAACCCTTTTACAGAAATCGTTTTAGAAAAAACTTTAGGGCATCTATTAGGCATTTTATCTTTACTCTTTTTGCAATCTAGCCTATTGAATCAAGGGGAAATCGGCAACAGTGCGTGTTTGTTTTTACGCCCTTTTATAGGGGACTTTGGGCTTTATGCGCTGATAATGCTTATGGTAGTTATTTCTTATTTGATTTTATTCAAACTGCCCCCTAAAAGCGTTTTTTATCCTTATATGAACAAAACACAAAGCCTTTTAAAAGAGATTTACAAACAATGCTTACAAGCCTTTAGCCCTAATTTTAGCCTGAAAAAAGAGGGTTTTGAAAACACCTTATCAGATCTTCAAAAAAAAGAAACCAACAACCCTAAAGAAAAAGAAAATCTCAAAGAAAACCCCATTGATGAAAACCACAAAACCCCTAACGAAGAATCGTTTCTAGCGATCCCCACCCCCTATAACACGACTTTAAACGATCTAAAGCCGCAAGAAGGCTTGGTTCAAATTTCCCCAAACCCCCCTACCCATTACACCATTTACCCTAAAAGAAACCGATTTGATGATTTTTCCAACCCCATTAGCCCCACTTTAAAAGAAATTAAACAAGAAACTCTTACGCCCACCACGCCCAAACCTATCATGCCCGCATCTGCGCCCAACACAGAAAATGACAACAAAACACAAAACCACAAAGCCCCAAACCATCCAAAAAAAGAAGAAAGCCCGCAAGAAAACGCGCAAGAAGAAATGATAAAAGAAGAAGAAAAAGAAACACAAGACGCTCCAAACTTTAGCCCAGCAACCCCCACAAGCGCTAAAAAACCCGTTATGGTTAAAGAATTGAGCGAAAATAAAGAGATATTAGACGGATTGGATTATGGCGAAGTGCAAAAACCCAAAGATTATGAGCTTCCCACAACGCAATTATTGAATGCGGTTTGTTTGAAGGACACTTCTTTAGATGAAAACGAGATTGACCAAAAAATCCAGGATTTATTGAGCAAACTGCGCACCTTTAAAATTGATGGCGATATTATCCGCACTTATTCAGGCCCTATTGTAACCACTTTTGAATTCCGCCCAGCCCCCAATGTTAAGGTGAGCCGCATTTTAGGCTTGAGCGATGATTTAGCAATGACTTTATGCGCTGAATCCATTCGCATTCAAGCCCCTATTAAGGGTAAAGATGTCGTTGGCATTGAAATCCCTAACAGCCAAAGCCAAATTATTTATTTAAGAGAAATTTTAGAGAGCGAATTGTTTCAAAAATCCAGCTCGCCCTTAACTCTAGCTTTAGGCAAAGACATTGTGGGCAACCCTTTCATCACGGATTTAAAAAAGCTCCCCCACTTGCTCATCGCCGGCACGACAGGAAGCGGTAAGAGCGTGGGCGTGAATGCGATGATTTTATCCTTACTTTATAAAAACCCCCCCGATCAGCTCAAATTAGTGATGATCGATCCCAAAATGGTAGAATTTAGCATTTATGCGGACATCCCTCATTTACTCACGCCCATTATCACCGACCCTAAAAAAGCTATTGGGGCTTTACAGAGCGTGGCTAAAGAAATGGAGCGCCGATATTCTTTAATGAGCGAATACAAGGTTAAAACCATTGATTCTTACAACGAGCAAGCCCCAAATAACGGCGTTGAAGCGTTCCCCTATTTGATTGTAGTGATTGATGAATTAGCGGATCTCATGATGACAGGAGGCAAAGAAGCGGAGTTTCCTATCGCCAGAATCGCTCAAATGGGGCGAGCGAGCGGTTTACACCTCATTGTAGCGACCCAACGCCCAAGCGTGGATGTCGTAACCGGCTTGATTAAAACCAACTTGCCTTCAAGGGTGAGTTTTAGGGTAGGCACTAAAATTGATTCTAAAGTGATTTTAGATACCGATGGGGCACAAAGCTTGTTAGGAAGGGGCGATATGCTCTTTACCCCCCCAGGAGCGAATGGGTTAGTGCGCTTGCATGCCCCCTTTGCCACTGAAGATGAAATCAAAAAAATCGTGGATTTTATTAAAGCCCAAAAAGAAGTGGAATACGATAAAGATTTCTTGCTAGAAGAATCGCGCATGCCTTTAGACACCCATAACTATCAAGGCGATGACATTTTAGAAAGGGCTAAAGCGGTGATTTTAGAAAAAAAGATCACTTCTACGAGTTTTTTACAACGCCAATTAAAAATCGGCTACAACCAAGCCGCTACCATTACTGACGAATTAGAAGCTCAAGGCTTTTTATCCCCAAGAAACGCCAAAGGCAACAGAGAGATTTTGCAAAACTTTTAGGCTTTGTTTTCATTAAATATTGGCAATAGAAACATTATTTTTAATTTTTAAAAAACTTTTCTCAATGATACAAACGATACCAACCTTTCATCTATTAATCAAATATTATCTGTGGTTTCCCTAACTCCTAGTAAAATTACCTAAAAATTTCATGTTCAAGGATAGCCATGAACCCCCAACTCGCCACCAAAAAACCCTTAAAATCCCTTTTAGCCGCTAGTTCAGGCAATTTAGTGGAATGGTATGACTTTTACGCTTATGCGTTTCTCGCTCCTTATTTTGCTAAGGAATTTACCCACACGAACGACCCCACTTTAGCGCTAATTTCAGCTTTTTTGGTTTTTATGCTAGGGTTTTTCATGCGCCCTTTGGGGAGTTTGTTTTTTGGTAAATTGGGGGATAAAAAGGGGCGTAAAACTTCTATGGTGTATTCCATTATCCTTATGGCGCTAGGCTCTTTTTTGCTCGCATTGCTCCCCACTAAAGAAATCGTAGGGGAATGGGCGTTCTTGTTTTTATTATTAGCCAGGCTTTTACAGGGCTTTAGCGTGGGAGGAGAATATGGCGTGGTCGCTACTTACCTCTCTGAATTAGGCAAGAATGGCAAAAAAGGTTTTTATGGATCTTTCCAATATGTAACTTTAGTTGGAGGGCAACTCTTAGCTATTTTTTCTCTCTTTATCGTTGAAAATATTTACACGCATGAGCAAATCAGCGCGTTCGCTTGGCGTTATTTATTCGCTTTAGGGGGTATATTAGCCCTACTCTCGCTCTTTTTAAGAAATATCATGGAAGAAACCATGGATAGCAAAACAACTTCCAAAAACACTATTAAAGAAGAAACCCAAAGAGGCAGTTTAAAGGAATTGCTCCACCATAAAAAAGCCTTAATGATAGTCTTTGGGCTAACTATGGGAGGGAGTTTGTGTTTTTATACTTTTACGGTGTATTTAAAGATCTTTTTAACCAACAGCTCATCATTCAGCCCTAAAGAAAGCAGTTTCATCATGCTTTTAGCGCTCTCTTATTTTATCTTCTTACAGCCCTTATGCGGGATGCTTGCGGATAAAATCAAACGCACCCAAATGCTGATGGTTTTTGCGATCACAGGGCTTATTGTAACGCCTGTTGTCTTTTATGGTATCAAGCATGCCACTAGCGTGTATGAAGCCCTATTTTATGAAATACTCGCATTGAGCAGCATGAGTTTTTACACTTGCATTGCTGGGGTCATTAAAGCGGAATTATTCCCTGAACATGTGCGAGCGCTTGGCGTGGGTTTAGCCTATGCGATTGCGAATGCGCTTTTTGGAGGGAGCGCGAGTTATGTAGCGTTGCAATTCAAACAACATGGTTTTGAAGCGGGATTTGTGGGCTATGTCATGTTGAGTATTGTTATCTTTATGGTTATGGTTATCATATTCCCTAAAAAAACCTATTTGGAATGAATCTGTTTTTATTTAATTTTTGCTATAATTTTTCTTTTTAAAAGGATTCTTGCATGCAAAATGGGTATTATGCAGCCACTGGAGCTATGGCGACACAATTTAACCGCTTGGATTTAACTTCTAATAATTTAGCTAATTTAAACACCAATGGCTTTAAAAGAGACGATGCGGTTACGGGCGATTTTTTAAGGCTTTACCAACAATACCGAGAGCAACTGCCCTTAGAAGATCAAACCAAAGCGAGCGCGAAGTATTTAAACCGCAATCTCAATCGTGTGCCTATTCTATCAGAAATCTATACGGATAGAAGCCTTGGCGCGTTTGAAGAAACGCATAACCCCCTAGATTTTGCCCTAACAAGCCCTAACCTCTATTTTGCGATACAAACTAATGAGGGCGTCGCTTATACCAGAGATGGGCATTTTAGCGTGGATAAAGACGGCTTTTTAGTTACTCTTAATGGCTTTAAGGTGCTTTCACGCTCTGGCTTGAACGAAAAAGGAGGGATCATGCTCATGCCTGACGCTGAAATTGAAGTGGATCAAAATGGTGGAATCACTTTTAGGGATAATGAAGCCCAAATTCAAGCGGGCGCGTTAGCTTTAGTGAGTTTTAGCGAACCAAAAAACCTTAAAAAAATAGGGCAAAACCTTTATACTTATCAGGGCGAAGGCGTCCATCAAGTCTCTGACTCTGGCGCGTTAAGACAATCCATGCTAGAAAAAAGCAATGTCAATGCGGTGCGTGAGATGAGCGCTTTGATTGAAATCAACCGCTTTTTGGACATGTATTCTAAAGTGCTAAAAACCCACCAAGACGACATGAACGCTGAAGCGATCAACAAACTCGCTACAAAAGCTTAAATTTTTGGCGATTTTAAAATCCATAGGAGGGTTTTTGCGATACCCTAACTCCCTAATAACGCTTTTTTAAAAGCCTTGTTAATCTTTTTTATATAGGATTAGTTTTAAAAGAGTTTAAAGAATTAAATGCCTTTTCTTTTGTAATCGCTTGCAAAGTAGACGGTAACGCAAGCTTCTCTTTATAGCCGCTAGCTATTCAACAATAATTCAATTTTTAATTATTTCGTTTGTTGTTTAAAAACGCTCTTTATTGTGGTATTCTGTAAGCAAGTGTCCCAATTTTGATTGTTATGGTTCTTGTGGTTTAAGCTCGTTTGTGGTAGGATATTCCCATTAAGGTTTGAGACGCTATAGTTGGTGCCGTCTCCGTAATGATTAGAGAGTGTCCCATTGGTTTCTAATTCCCTTAATGTTTTTATCGCCCCAATCAAGCTTTTTTATTATCCACTTGATTATCAGCGTTCATTTTAAGATAGAGCCATTCCAAAAGCTTGTAAAAATTTTCTTTCTGCTTCCACTAAACTAGGGTTTAAGAGCAAGTCATTCTTTTCTAATTTGATTGCGCCTTTTTAGCATAACCAACACCCTATCTAAAGAGATCTTTTTTTTTATTTATAAATGTGATTTTATATTTTTACTCCAACGCCAAGTCAATCAAAATCTGCCAATTCTCTTTATAGTGTTGGAGTTGCAACAAGCTCTTTGTGAAGCTATTTTATTTGCCCTATTAAGTGGTATTCCAAAATGCTTTTTTGCTTCCTCTCGCATGCCTTAAACTCTAAATGTTTTAAGGGGTTAGCAATGGACAAAAGATGGGGTTTTTCACTTAAATTCAATACCACCACAAGCACATAATCATGGCTATAAGTTTGTGCTTGCTCATATTCTTTTTGAGTCAATCTCAATGGCCCTTGCTTTTCCCTAATCCCCTTAACTTCCACTAAAAACGCTCGCTTGTTGGTTTGAATATAGAAGTCATACCCATCGCCAAAAAGACGCATGTCTTTTAAATGCCCACAAGAAAATATTTTGATGTTTTTATAGTGGTTTAAGAAATACAATTCGGCTTCTAAACCTGTTTCTTGCATGCTTTTATATTGGGTTTTGAGGTAAGCGTTAGGGGTAATGCCTAAATCTTTGATTCCGTATTGTTCTTGCAAAAACCATTTCACAATATGGCTAAAACCTTTAGCGTCTTCATCTTTAAACAAGCTATCAATCCATAATTTTCTATGGATATAGGCATCGCCTTTTTGCCACCAACCTTTGCGTTTGTTAGGAAAAAAATAATCAAATAAATCCATGCGATTTTTGATAACGCCAGTCGTGTCAGCTAGGCCAATTTGGACGCAATATTCAAAAAAAGCATTTTTAGTAGAAAAGCCAAATTCTTTAATAAAATCATTATCAAATTTCGCCAAAGCATAGCCTATGAGATTTAAAATTTCATAATTTCTATGTTTTGCCATAGACTTAGCAATGCCCTAATCGATCTTTAATATCGCTAAAAACGCTTCTTGGGGAAGCTCCACCTTACCGATAGCTTTCATGCGTTTCTTGCCCTCTTTTTGTTTTTCTAAAAGTTTTCTTTTCCGTGTAATATCGCCCCCATAGCACTTAGCCGTTACATTCTTACCGACAGATTTGATCGTCTCTCTGGCGATGATTTTATTCCCCACGCTCGCTTGGATAGCGACTTCAAAAAGCTGTCTTGGGATAAGCTCTTTCATCGTTTCCACTAAAGCGCGCCCCTTTTCATACGCCTTGTTTTTATCTATAATGATAGAAAGCGCATCCACCACATCGCCTGCCACCCTCACATCTAACTTCACCAAATGGGCCTCTCTGTTTTCTATCGGCTCATAATCAAAGCTCGCATACCCTTTAGTGCAAGATTTGAGCTTGTCATAAAAATCCATCACAATTTCGTTGCTCGGCAAGGAATAAGTGAGCATGATACGAGATTGGTTCAAATATTCCATTTTTTCTTGAATGCCTCTTTTATTGTTCAATAACTGCATTAAATTACCCAAAAATTCACTCGGCGTGATGATCGTCGCCCTCACAAAAGGCTCTTTGATGCAAGCGATACAATTTTCAGGGGGCAATTCGCTAGGGTTTTGAACGTATTTGATGCTATTATCCGTCAAATGCACTTCATACACCACCGTGGGAGCGGTAGCGATGAGGTTAAGGCCAAATTCCCTTTCCAGCCTTTCTTTAATCACTTCCATGTGCAATAGCCCTAAAAAGCCCACCCTAAAGCCAAAGCCAAGCGCCACAGAGCTTTCAGGCTCAAAATTTAAAGCGCAATCGTTAAGCTGGAGTTTCAATAACGCTTCTCTTAAATCTTCAAACCGATCCGTTTCTATAGGGTAAAGCCCCGCAAAAACAAAGGGTTTAGCCGGCATAAAGCCTTCAATGGGTTTAGGGGTAGGGTTTTTAGCGTCTGTGAGCGTGTCGCCTACCGCAATATCCGTAACGCTTTTTAGCCCTAAACTCACAATGCCAATCTCACCGCATTCTAAACTTTTAGTAGGGATTTTTTTCAAAGGGTTGGGGTAGTATAGCCCTAAAACGCCGTGTTTTTTACCCGTTCCCATCACTAAAATTTCTTGCTCTGTGTTGATTCTCCCATCCATGATGCGCACCAACGCTAGCGCCCCTAAATAATTGTCAAACCATGAATCATAAATGAGCGCTTTTAAGGGAGCGTTAAAATCACCGCTAGGGGCAGGAATGGTCGTAATGATTTTTTCTAACAAATCTTTAATGCCAAGCCTGGCTTTAGCGCTCACTTCATTAGCATTAGAGCAATCAATCCCTATCGTGTCTTCTATATCCTGTTTGACTTCTAAAACATTCGCATTGGGCAAATCAATTTTATTGATCACTGGTAAAATTTCTAAATGGTTATCTAAAGCGATATAAGTGTTGGCGATGGTTTGCGCTTCCACGCCTTGAGTGGCATCTACCACTAATAACGCCCCTTCGCATGAACACAAAGAGCGAGACACTTCATAGCTAAAATCCACATGCCCTGGGGTGTCAATGAGGTTTAAAACATAATCCTCCCCCTTAAAAGTGTAATTCAAGCGCACGCTTTGAGCCTTAATCGTAATGCCCCTTTCTTTTTCAATATCCATAGTGTCCATCACTTGGCTGGTCATTTCTCTGTTACTGATAGCGTTGCATTCAGAAATCAAACAATCCGCTAAAGTGCTTTTACCATGGTCAATGTGAGCGATAATGGAAAAATTGCGGATATTTTTCATTGGCGTCTTTTCTTTCATCTCTCTTGTCCTAAATCTTTTAAAATAGCGTCAGTCAAACTCTCTGTGTCTAAGCCTAAGGATTTTTCCACTAAAGCGGTGTTCCCATGCATGATAAATTCGTCAATGATTTCAAAGCTTTTAACAGGCTTTAAAATATTTTGTTCGCTCAAAAACTCTAAAATCGCGCTAGCCACCCCCCCAAGCTTGTAATTATCGCTAAAAACATAGAGCTTTTGATAAGGGGCAACGATCGCGCTTAAATTTGGATCTAAGGGCTTTAAAAACCTGAGATCCAAAAGCGCACATTCTATGTTTTTTTCTTTTAAAGCCAGTTGGACCAAATGCGCCCGCCCCACGCCATTACCATAGCCTATGAGTAAAATTTCGCCCTCTTTTTTCAACAATTCGCTTCGCCCCAAAACAAAACCGCTAGGCTCAAAAACCCTCTCTTTTAATACAAACGACCCCCTAGGGTAGCGGAACGCGCAAGGGCTTGAATCATGCTCATTAGCAAAATACACGGCGTTTTTTAAAGTCTCATTGTCTCGTGGGGCAAAAATGACCATGTTAGGGATAGAGCGCAAATACGACACGTCTAAAAGCCCTTGGTGCGTCTCGCCATCTTCGCCCACAATCCCAGCCCTATCAATGGCTAATTTAATCGGCAAGCTAGAAATACAAGCGTCATGCACAATAGAATCATAAGCCCTTTGCAAAAAAGTAGAATAGATGCTCACAAAAGGTTTAAACCCCTCTTTAGCCATAGCACTGCTAGAAGTCAGGGCGTGTTGTTCAGCGATAGCGACATCAAAAAAGCGCAAAGGGTAAGCGTCAATGAGTTTGTCTAATCCTGTGCCGCTAGGCATCGCAGCGGTTACGCCTACGATTTTTTCATCTTTCTTGGCCAATTCTAAAAGGGTGTTAGAATACGCTTCAGTGGGCGATAAAGTCGCGCTTTTGGATTTTTTAGACAAGCCGGTATCCAAATCAAAAGGCCCCACCCCATGCCATTTTTCATAGCGCCCTTCAGCGATTTTATAGCCTTTGCCTTTTAAGGTTTGCGCATGGATTAGCACCGGTTCTTTAAGCTCTTTGGCTAATTTCAAGGTCTCAATAATCGCATTCAAATCATGCCCGTTAATAGGCCCTATATAGTTAATGCCCAATTCTTCAAAAAATACGCCCGGGGTGATGAGTTTAAAAGATTCTTCAAAACGGCTCGCTAAGTAATTCACGCTTTCAGGTAAGGTACTTAAGATTTTTTTAACTTTAGAGCGGAAAGACTGGTAAAACGGGCCTTTCATCAGCTGGCTAAGGGCTTTAGATAAGGCTCCAATAGGCGTGCTGATACTCATTTCATTATCGTTCAAAATCATGATCATGGGGTATTTCCTATCGCCCAGTTCGTTTAAGGCTTCATAAAAAATCCCTGCGCTAATGCTCCCATCGCCTAATAAAGCTATAGGCATGCCTAGCGCTTGTTTCAAACAAAAAGCTTTAGCCACCCCCACGCCTATAGACACAGAAGTGGAGCTATGCCCGGCAATGAAATAATCGTATGCGCTCTCGCTGGGCTTAGTAAAGCCACTCAAACCTTTAAATTGCCTTAGAGTGCTAAAGCTTTCAAAGCGCCCGGTTAAAAGCTTGTGAGCGTAAGCTTGATGCGAAGTGTCAAAAATGAAAGGGTTTTTTTGGCAATCAAATAAGGCATGCATGCTTACAATCAGCTCCACAGCCCCTAAAGAAGAGCTTAAATGCCCCCCATTAGCGCTCACCACTTCTAAAATACGACTCCGCAGCGTTTGGCACACCAACTCCAAACCTGCAATATCATTAGGGTTTAAATCAAAAGTTTTATTTTGCAAAATCACACCTTAAAATTTTCCAACACGCTTTCTTTGAGCGTTTTAAAGCGCTCCATTAAATTCCCATCAAGACTCCCGTTAGAGCTAGTGATCATAACGCCTCCTTTAGAAATAGCCTCATTGCTCTCTAATTTGATTTTAGAAACGTTTTGCAAACGCTCGTTTAAATAAGGGTAATCCAAGGGATTGACTTTTAAATGAATATCCGTTGCGTCTAAAACATTTTTTAAAAGCTCTTCAGCCAAAGCTAGGGCCACTTTTTGGCTGTTGTCTTCCACTTCTTTAAGGATCACTTCTTTAGCTATATCTATCGCAATCGCGCTCAGTTCCTTTTCTAAAGCCATTAAATGATCTTCTGATTTTTTCATTTTTTCATCTAAAGCCGTGATCGCATGCAAAAGCTGGTTTTTTTCTTCATTCACGCTGTGAGTGAGTTCGTTACGCATTTTTTCTTCACCCTCTTTAAAGCCGATTTTATAGCCGTCGTTTTTAGCGTTTTCAATCAAAGCTTTGCTCTCTTCTTGGGCTTTTTCAAATTGCATTTGCAATTTCACTAAATGGCTTGAAAGCTCATCGGTTTTTTTCAATAAGCAATCAATCAAATCGTTTTCTATCGCTTTTTTTTCCAAAGGCTCTTCTGGGTTAGGCGTTTCTAAAGACGCGCCATTAGGATTAGTTTTAGGGGGTAAATTTGCCATGCTCTTAAATTCGTATTTTTGAATGTCATGCTTATTCAAATGGTCTTTTTGGATCAAGTTTTTACGGCTATTCAATGACATCTTCCTCTTCACCGGTTTGGATCACGCCTTTTTCTTGCAAGCTCTGAACGATTTCAATGATCTTTCTTTGGGCCACATCCACATCTTTGATTTTGACCGCCCCAAGATATTGCATTTCTTCTACAAACTGCTCTGCAGCCCTACTGCTCATGTTGTTTAAGAATTTATCGGTTAAATCTTTCGTGGAAGTTTTTAACGCTAAAGACAAGTCTTTTTTATCCGCTACTTTCAAAATCTCTCTGATAGCGAAATTGTCTAGTTTGGCTATGTCTTCAAAAGTAAACATCATTTCTTTAATCGCGCCGGCGAGCTTGTTATCCACGCTTTCAATGCGAGCGAGCGTGGTTTTGGCGCTCTTTTGGCCTAATCGGTTAAAGATTTCAGCCACCGCTCTTAAGCCACCCACTTCAATTTTATAGCTAGTGAGCGATTCTAGTTTGTTTTCTAACACCGTGGAAACCCTTTTAACCACTTGGGGCGATATTTCGCCTAAATTCGCCATTCTAATGGAGATCTCCGCTTTCATTTCATCAGGGAAATAGCTCAAAGTTTCAGCCGCATTAGGGGCTTCCATGTGGGCTAAAATCAAGGCAATGGTTTGAGGGTGTTCGTTAATGATGAAATCAGCGAGTTGTTGGGGTTTGATTTTGCCTAAATAAGCGAAGTTTTTTTGCGTTTGCAAGCTTTTAGTGAGTTTATCCATCACTTTTTTGGCTTCTTCGCTCCCTAAAGTCCTGGTTAAAAGCTCTCTGGCGTATTCTAAACCGCCGGTATTGATGTATTGGTTAGACTGAAAAATCGCAAAAAATTCCTCTAAAACCGCCGCACCGATCTGCTTGTCTGTGCCGTTTAATTGCACGATTTGCTTAGAAATCTCTGTAATGGAGTCAATGTCTAAATGCCTTAAAATCTCGCCTGTGGTGTCTTCGCCCACTTGAATGAGTAAAATAGCGATTTTTTCACTCATGGAAAGTTCGTCTAATTGAGCCTTTTGTTTGGGGGTAAGCTTGGTTGCCATTTTTAACCTTTTATCTTTTAACCTTTCGTGCTGTCTGAAGAGATTTCATCTTTGATTAGGAGTTTAAAGAGCATTGCGATTTCATCAGGGCGTTCTTTAAGGGTCCCTCTAATCTTTTCTAAGATAATTTCGTATCTTACTTCTTCTTCGCTAAAGGTTGCATTAAGCCCTAATTGATCTTCTACTTTTTTTCTCAAATCGCCCAGTTTGTTCAATTCATCTTCTTCTTCATCCATTTCTTCAAACATGGATTTCACTTCCTTATCTTCATCAGGCACCACTTCTAGCATGCGTTCGCTGAAAGGCACAATCACTTTTTTATAGAAAATAAATAGCACTATAAACACTAAAATATACTTGATTAAAGGCGTGAATGAGCCTAAGATTTTTTGAGTCTTGTGCATGATTTTTTCGCTCAAAGTAGCGTTATCAATCATGGACGCCATAGGGTTAAACTCAAAATTACTCACCGCTACATCATCGCCTCTATTTTGATTATAGCCAATGGCTTGTTTCACCAGAGCGTTGATTTTTTGAAGCGATTCATCGCTCAAAGGCTCGTATTCTAAAGTGTTTGCCCCGTCTTTAAGCGCGATTTTATACTTGCCATCCACCACAACCGCCGCATTCAAACGCACTAAAGTGCCAAACTCGCCCTTAATCTCGCTAATGGTTTTACCCACTTCATAATTGGTCGTGTTTTGAGATTTTTCGTATTTTTCTGGCTCTTTATTGTCTTTCAATCCTTGCACAGGCCCAATATTGCTCACAACCCCAGGCACGCCGCCGACTTGTTTTTTAGAAGCGCCTTCTTTTTTTTCTTCTAAATTTTGCTCGCTCCTTACAACATTATTGGGATCAAAAGTCTCTTTAGTGCTTTTCTTTTGGCTGAAATCAAACTCCGCATTGACCCTTGCGACCACCCTGTTTTTACCCCCCACAATAGGGGCTAATATATTGACAATCTTATTTTCTAAAATGTTTTCAAAATTTTGTTTGTAATGCAATTGCTCTAGGGCTAATTCTTTGGAATTTTCCAATATATCGCCCTCGCCTATGGATTCACCATTTTCATTCACGATTTTCACATTTTCTATCGTGAGTTTAGGCACAGCTGCAGCGATTAAATTTTTAATCCCTAAAATTTGAGTGGGTGAAAGCTTCATGTCAGGCTTGAGTTTGAGCATCACCGAAGCGCTAGGAGGGACTTCTTTAGCCACAAACACGCTGTCTTTAGGGATTGCAATATGCACATTGGCTTTCAAAATGGGGTTTAAACTTTCAATCGTGCGCGACAATTCGCCTTCAATGGTGCGAATGAGTTTGATATTTTGATCAAAATCAGTCGCTCCAAAGTCTTTAGTGTCAAAGATTTCAAAGCCCACTTTACTCGTTTTAGGGATCCCTTGAGAAGCCAAAGTGATCCTTTCTTCATACACTTTATCTTTAGGGATAAGAATGGTGTCATCTTTTGAGACTTTATAAGGGATTTGGTTTTGCTGGAGGTGCTGTAAGATTAAAGCGTTATCGCTAGAGTCCAATCTTTCAAATAAAACCCCATAGCCCCCTTGCGCGTAGTCTTTTTCTTTAAAGGGATAGAGCAACAAAAACACAAGCAAGGCGGTGATCAAAACCCCCGCTGCGATCAGGGCGATTTTTTGCTTTTTATTGAGCTTGATGAAAAAATCAACAATCCGTTGCAATAATACCTTTAAATCCAATATTAAAACCTTGATAAAATTTTCATTCTTTTAAGCCGTTCGCTTAGATCTTTTGAAACACGCTCAAATAAATCCCTATGGAAAAACAAGCCCCTAACGCCCCTAAACAAAACCCTCCTAAAACACTGCTAAAAGAAACCCCTAAAACAATCAGCACCAACCCTATTAAAAAAATCAAACCAAACAAGCTATAAAAAAGAATATTTTTAAGCGTTTGATGCGTGATCAAATGGGGTATCAATAAAACAAGCAACCCATAAAATAGTGCTAAAGAAAGCGCAGTAGCGTTAGGGAAATTAGTGCTGTGCGAAAACCATTGAACAGAGTGTGTAAAAAGGTGTTTTAAAGATTCTAAAAGGGCTTCAAACAGGATCACGCTTAGCACAAACCACACCCCAAGCGCTAAATTTCTGCGATAAAGGCTTAAAAACACCCCCACTAACAAACTCAAAGGCAACACGAATTGAGAAGAGCCTAAAAAAACAATGCGTTGGAGCGTTTGATCTAAAATAGGGCTAGAAGAATTTGAACGCATCAAGCTAAAAATGGCGTTATCCATTGAATTAGTATAATCAAAAAAAACCAAGCCAAAAATAAGGATAAAAAACGCGCTAAAAACGCCTCCTAAAAGAAACAGGGTTTTCACTGGTAATAAGAAAAATGGTTTGGGTTGTGTGGAAACATTTTTGAAAGAATTTTCAGCCATTATTTAAAACCCTTTTAGTCAGTTCATTCAAACTGGATATTATACGCCAACGAACTTTAAAATTGCTCCTAAAAAATTTAAGACAATGAAGTTTAAACACATAAAAGCTTTTTATTTTAATCAAACCTAACTAATAAGAAACTGAAATTGTTTTTTTTTTTTTTTGAAATCGCTTTAATTTTTGCCCTCTTTTAAAGCTTTTTAACCCTTTTTAGACTACAATTTTGAGAAGTAAAAATCAAAGGAACGCAATAACTTATGGATAGAGCCAAATTTATTTTCGTTACAGGGGGCGTGTTAAGCTCTCTAGGGAAAGGGATTTCATCTTCTTCAATCGCTACGCTTTTGCAGCATTGCAATTACCAGGTTTCTATTTTGAAGATCGATCCTTATATTAATATTGATCCAGGCACCATGAGCCCTTTAGAGCATGGGGAAGTGTTTGTTACTAGCGATGGCGCTGAAACGGATTTAGACATCGGGCATTATGAACGCTTTTTGAACAGGAATTTAACGAGATTGAATAATTTCACTACCGGGCAGATTTTTTCAAGCGTGATAGAAAATGAAAGGAAAGGGGAGTATTTAGGCAAGACCATTCAAATCGTCCCCCATGTAACCGATGAAATCAAAAGGCGCATTAAAAGTGCGGCTAAAGGGTTGGATTTTTTAATCGTGGAAGTGGGCGGAACCGTGGGCGATATGGAGGGCATGTTTTATTTGGAAGCGATCCGCCAGCTTAAATTGGAATTAGGGAATGAAAAAGTCATCAATGTGCATGTAACCTTGATCCCCTATATCCAAACCACTAACGAACTAAAAACCAAACCAACGCAACACTCCGTCCAAGAATTACGGCGTCTTGGCGTAACCCCTCAAATCATTTTAGCGCGATCGCCTAAGCCTTTGGACAAAGAATTGAAAAATAAAATCGCTTTGAGTTGCGATGTGGAGCAAGACAGCGTGATTGTCGCCACAGACACTAAAAGCATTTACGCATGCCCTATTCTTTTCTTGCAAGAAGGCATTTTAACCCCCATTGCCAGACGCTTTAATTTGAATAAACTACACCCCAAAATGGCAGCTTGGAACACTTTAGTAGAAAAGATTATCGCTCCTAAACACAAAGTCAAAATTGGTTTTGTGGGCAAGTATTTAAGCTTAAAAGAATCTTATAAATCCTTGATTGAAGCCTTAATCCATGCGGGCGCGCATCTGGATGCGCAAGTCAATATTGAATGGCTGGATAGCGAGAATTTTAACGAAAAGACGGATTTAGAGGGCGTTGATGCGATTTTAGTGCCTGGGGGCTTTGGAGAAAGGGGGATTGAGGGCAAAATTTGCGCTATTCAAAGGGCTAGGCTAGAAAAACTCCCCTTTTTAGGGATTTGTTTGGGCATGCAATTAGCGATCGTTGAATTTTGCCGCAATGTTTTGGGTTTAAAAGGGGCTAACTCTACGGAATTTAACCAACGCTGCGAATA
Organism: Helicobacter pylori; assembly: GCF_030323545.1. Classification (NCBI taxonomy): domain Bacteria; kingdom Pseudomonadati; phylum Campylobacterota; class Epsilonproteobacteria; order Campylobacterales; family Helicobacteraceae; genus Helicobacter; species Helicobacter pylori. Next base: position 1,209,146 of record NZ_CP122954.1, read on the forward strand.
CCCTGTGGTGTATTTGATTGAAGATTTTATCGATCAAAACCACCAAAAACAGGTGCGCACCTACAATTCGCCTTTAGGAGGCACCATGCGATTAGGGGAATATGAATGCGAAATCATGCCAAATAGCCTGTTAGAAAAAGCTTATAAAAAGCCTAGCATTAAAGAAAGGCACCGCCATCGTTATGAAATCAACCCCAAATACCGCCAGGAATGGGAAAATAGGGGCTTGAAAGTGGTGGGTTTTGGAGCGAATCATTTGATTGAAGCGATTGAGTTAGAAGATCACCCGTTCTTTGTGGGGGTGCAATTCCACCCGGAATTCACCTCCAGGTTGCAAAGCCCTAACCCTATTATTTTGGATTTCATTAAGAGCGCTCTTCATAAATCCTAATCTAAAGAATGAAACAAAAGCTTAAAGCTCAAATCAAAGAGCGAGTGGCTTCTATCGCTTATAATGAAAAAGGGTTTCCTAGCCCCTTTTTATTTAAAGACTTGAAAAAAGCCGCACTCAAAATCATAGAAGCCATGCGCGCAAACACAGAAATTTTAGTGGTGGGCGATTATGACGCTGACGGCGTGATTAGCTCTACTATCATGGCAAAATTCTTTGAAAGCCTGAATTATAAGCATGTTCGCATTGTGATCCCTAATCGCTTCATTGATGGCTATGGGATTTCTAAAAAATTTTTAGAAAAACACCACGCCCCTTTAATCATCACGGTGGATAATGGGATTAGCGCCTTTGAAACCGCACGATTTTGTAAAGAAAAAAACTACACCCTTATCATTACGGATCATCATTGCTTACACCATGATGAAGTCCCAGACGCTTATGCGGTGATCAACCCCAAGCAACCGGATTGTGATTTTATCCAAAAGGAAGTGTGTGGGGCGTTGGTAGCGTTTTATTTGTGCTATGGTATCCACCAGCTTCTAGGAAAAGAAAAGAGCCATTCTAGTGAGTTATTATGCTTAGCGGGCGTGGCGACTATTGCTGACATGATGCCTTTGACTTTTTTTAACCGCTTTTTAGTTTCTAAAGCCTTGTATTTTTTGCAAAAAGAATCCTTAGGGGCGATGGGGTTTTTGCGCCAAAGAGAAGTTTTTAGAAAACGCTCTTTAAAAGCGAGCGATATTTCTTTTAATATCGCCCCTTTAATCAACTCCGCAGGGCGCATGCAAGATGCGAAAATGGCTTTAGATTTTTTAAGCGCGAATAATTTTCAAGATGGCTATTCTTTGTATGAACGCTTGAAAGCATGCAATTTGAAGCGCAAAATGATCCAACAGCAGGTTTTTGAAGAAGCCTTTAAGCATGCGATGGTTGGAGAAAAAATCATCATCGCTTTTAAGGATAATTGGCATGAGGGCGTGCTTGGGATTGTGGCTTCAAAATTAGTGGAAGCCACTCAAAAGCCAAGCCTGGTTTTTACCTTTAAAGAAGGGGTGTATAAAGGGAGCGCTCGTAGCTCTCCAAATATTGATTTGATTGACGCTTTGAATGGGGTTTCTTCTTTGTTGCTCGGCTATGGGGGGCATAGGCAAGCTTGCGGGTTGAGCGTTGGAAAAAACAATATCGTCTCGCTCTTTGAAACTTTAGAAAATTTTGATTTTAAAGTCTTGCCTTTTTATGAAAAAGAACCCCCTTTAACGCTCAAATTAAAAGACATTGACAGAGAGCTTTTAGAGATTATAGAAGCGGGCGAACCTTATGGGCAAGAAAACCCTGAACCCCTATTCCAAGCAAAAAATTTAGAAGTCATAGAAGAAAAAATCATTAAAGAAAGCCACCAGGTTTTGCGTTTTAAGGATAAAGAATGCGTCAAAGAGGCTATTTATTTTAACGCTGAGCGGTTTTTGAAAGCGGGCGAAAAGGTGAGCGTGCTTTTTAGCGTGGAATTAGATGAGTGTTCTAATGAGCCTAAAATGTTTGTTAAAAGTTTGTTGTAGTGCCTTTTGTTGAAGAAGAATTTGAAATTTTAAAACCCACCAAAGCCTTGTTTTTGGTGCGCGATGTTTTAAAATGCTCTTTAAAAGAAGCCCAACGGCACCTTGACAAACAACGCTTAAAACAAAACCAACAAGTCGTGCGTAAATCTCAAATGATTCAAGGGGTCGTTCGCTTGATTTATTTCAAGCCTAATGAAAAACAAGAAAAGCTTGTTTTTGAGGCTAAGGATTTTGGCGTATTTGACAAACCCGCTCAAGTCTATACCCACCCTAAAGGCTATTTTTACCATGAAAGCTTATTAGATTGTATCCAATCTCATTTTGGCAAAAACGCCCACCCAGCCCACAGATTGGACTATGAAACGAGCGGGTTGGTTTTAGCGGGTAAAACCTTACAAAGCACCAAAGATTTAAAAGCGCTTTTCATGCAAAAAAAAGTGAAAAAAACTTATTTAGTGCTAGCGTATGGGTTGGTGGATAAAAGTATCATCATAGACAAACCCATTCTAACGCCACAAAACATTCAAAAAGATTTGCGCATTCGATCTCAAATTTCTCCTTTAGGCAAGCCTTCAATTACCCTTGTTGAGCCTTTAAGCTATAATCCTTTTTTGGATATAAGCTTGCTTAAAATAACCCCACTCACCGGGCGCACGCACCAGATCCGCTTGCATTTAAGCAGTATAAATCATAGGATCGTTGGCGAGGGGCTTTATGGGGTGGCAGATGAAAACGCCAGAGAATACCTTCAATTGAAGCGTGAAAATAACGCCCCAACCCTCATGCTCCATGCCGCTAGTTTAGAGTTTGAATTTAAAGGGGCGATCTACAAAATCGCTTCCCCAATGCCTGAACGCTTCATGCCGTTTTTAAAAGATCTACCGCTCTTTTACTGATTGTTCTTTTGGTTGTCCTCTTTCTGGGGTTTGGTTGAGATCATCTATATGCTCTTTGATGGTTTTTTTCTCCACCACAGGAGCGTTTTTGAAACTCTCTTGAAGTTCTTGACTGATCTTAATAAAGCTATCGTTAAATTGCTGTTTGTAGCTGTTTTTGAGGTTTTCTTTCACTTCGTTGATGTTGTTCAAAATTTCTTTTTTGAATTTGTCTCTGTGGAGCCATTCATCAATAAAATTGATCGCCGCATCGCTTCCAAACCAAAGTGTAATAACGCAAGCAGGAGCGAAAGGCCCGCAAGTCCAAGAACCGCTCACTGCTGTGCCAATCTTTGCGAGGAATTTACCCCCTACTTTCGCCCCGAGTTTAGTGCCAATTTTTGCCACAAGTTTTGGGGTTAGCTTTGCCATAATAGCCAAGCCACTCACGCCAGCCGTTGCCCCTATAGTTCCTGTAAAATTGGCTTTCAATTTCCTTGCCACTTCATCGCCAAGAGTGTCTAAAATTTTTGCGTTTTGAGAAAGATCGGTATCCACTCATTTTAGAGCGGTCTCACTCACAAATTTTTCGTGTTGGTTTAACAAACTCCCATAAGTTTTAGAAAGCTTCTTGGTTATAGCATCCAATCTTTGTTTATAATCTTTCCCTAAAAGTTTTTCCTGCAACACATTAGCCACCGCATCTTCGGCACTCAAGCCGGTCTTTTTAGCTACAAAAAGAGCAAGCTCGCTATAATCCCCCTTGATAGAATAATGCCAGTCCAAGAACTTATCCACATTGTTTTCTACTATATCAAAAAACCCATCTATTTGAGTGTTTATCTTGCCATTCATTTCCTCTATGCCACTATTCAGAGCAGCGTTGATTTTTGATTGATGGTTATTAAGATTATCTTTTATAATATCGGTAGGTAAGAGTTTCTCAATATATCTCTTAGCGGGTTTAATGATTTTTTGGGTACGAGCCGTTTTTGTCTCCTGACTAGGTTCGCTATACGCAAAGAATTTGACGCTAAAATAGACGACAAGTAAAACAATAATTGTCCCCCAAAACATTCTGCTGGATTTCTTCTGCTTTCTCTGCTTTTCTTGTTCCTTGCTCTCTGGACATTCTTTTTCTTGTGTTGGTTTTTCTTGCTCTAACTTTTGTTTTTCTAGTTCTGGCTTTTGTCTTGCCCGCTCTAGATATTCTTTAAACATCATTTTCCATACTCACTCCTAAAATATTTTGATAACCAATAAATGATTTGAGCGCTCAGCCTGCTGATGGCTATCCCGCTAAGAGCGTTATAGGTGATAAACACCACCCAGCCCGCAACAATAAACCCTTTATTTAAGCCCATGCTCTCCGCTTTGAACATGCCCCACCAAGTAACCCCCTCTAACATCTTTCTAGCCTTCAAAAAATAATCCATGTAGTCGCAGCTGGAATAGATGGAGTTGCCCACTTCTTGGATCGTGTCTATTAAAGTTGGTTTCAAATAGGTGGGCATGTTGCCATGATAGATCACATAGCAACTCAAGCCAATGAAGAAAAGAGCCCCCACAAAAGCACTCACTTCTCTAGACATCAGCATCAAATAATCTTCTTTGATGATACTCTTGAGCACTTTTTCAAACGCACCAAACACCGCAGCACAAACAACGATAGTGCAAAAAACAAGCCCCCACATCATCCAATTATAGTCCAGCACGCTATAAGCGATGGATATGGATGTGAAAATTGAAAAAATAACATAAAAGCAACATACCATTATTGGGGAGTGTAGCATCTTGGATAAAAAAGATTCGCTATTCACAAAGCACTTGGCGAAGCATTTCCTCTGATGCATTTTTAAAGAAATATAGCTGTAAGCGACAATCCCTAGTATCAGCAGCACAAAGACCAACGAGAAACAGGACTTATCGTAAGTCCAACGCCACAAGCCCAACAACACCCCAACGATCACGCTTGTGCCCAGAATGATTTTAAAAAAATAAGACATTATCTTTTATACCTCTTGTTGTTTTTGAAGCGTTTGTTAGGGTTGTCTTTAAGGAGGAAGATCTTAAACGCTACCAGTATCAAAGATAGTGAGAATATCGTTAGCGCTACTATCCAAAAAAGATCCTTGCTGACAAAGTAAAGGATTGCGCTCTCTATCAAGCAAATGAGCGAAACGCCGTATTTAAACTCATGCTTTAAGATCTTATGGCGGGACACAACCATAGCGACCAAAAACCCGACAGACCCGCCAAGGAGCGATAAAACCCACAAAGCTTTTTCAGGAATACGCCACATTTTTTGCTCAATTTTTATCCACCAGCATGAGAATAAAGATCAGAATATTGACTATGAGCAACCAAACGATAGAAGCAAATTCCACGCTCACCCTTTCAAGAGCGTTTTAACAACCCAAACGCTACCACTTGGCTTTTTAGAGAGAGAGAGAGAGAAAGCAAAATTTTAAGATTGATTCTCAAATCTATTCCTTTACAAAAGTTAAGACTGGGTGTTTTAACATGATTTTTGGCCTGCTCGCATCAAGCCCTTACTTTTTAACATTCCCGCTCCCTTGCTTTTTTAAAGCCTCCCTAAATTATTACACCCCACACCAATAAACACAACGCGCCCAAGCACAAAGCCCTAAAAAAGGTCTTTTTGAAATTCTTTAGTATGACACCCTTCCTTATTCCCCAAGCAAAATACAGCCCTCGTTCAAATATTCTTTCAAAATTTCTCGCCCCTTAGGGGTTTTCATCAAAATAGATATTATTTGGCTTCTCAACCTCTCAGGCTCTTCTCTGTTGGCGTTTTTGGTCAGATCGTATTCGTTGAAAAAATACGGCATGACCGATTTTGATTTGAGCTCAAGCCCCACCTCTTTGATCACCTTTTCTATCGTGTATTTTTTCTTACAATGTTTTTCGCAACCCCCCAATTTCAAAATTTCCATATTCCTTGACGCTCTTTTTTTCACTTGATTGAAATACGGGTTTTTTGCAGTCTCTCCACAGCCAAAGCATAATTCTTATCCTCTATGGCCTTGATGAATTGCTTGAATTTGAGCAGCCCGTTCAAGCCTAAATTGTAGCTCAAATCCAAGATGACCATTCTCCTCATTGCGTCCAAATTTTTATACCACCCATAAGAGAGGGGGGCCTTACGATTTTATTTTAATATGTCAGTTAAAAGCCCATACGCTTTGGTGATACGCTTACTCCCATAAGAATAAACGCTCACATTATAGCCATAGCCAATCGTGGGATGCCCCGTCTTGTCGGTATAAATGGAAGGCGAAAACCCCTCTGAATCCACTATCAAAAACGACGCCGCTAAGATCAATTTGCTAAGATAAAGCGTCCAACACCCTTTTAGCTGCCTTTATTATTCTTAGCTTTCAATTCTTCTAGTTTTTTTGAAATGATTTCTTCAGTAACGCTAGAGAGTCTCTCTCCATCATGCTTACCCTCTGGGGTTTCTTTGCTCTGTAATTCTTCTTGTTTTTTTGAAATGATTTCTTCAGCGATGCTAGAGAGTTTTCCCGCATTTTTGGTGTCCTTGTAGTTGGAGCGGTTTTTTAAATTCTCTCTGATTTGCCTTTTTCTTTGAATGAGTGCAAACATTTTTTGGCTGAATTGGTAGCATTTACGCGCGCTTATGACAATCACGCCCCACTTGATTAATAAAGCGATCAAAAGCCAAATAAAAGAGCTAGAAGTGTCCAATAAAAACTGGCGCACATCGCTATAAACCCAAATATCCACTAAAATAACCAACAAAGTGATCAAAATAGAAAACGCAATGCTTTTAAACCTAAAAAGCCACGCCACTATCACAAACCCCCTCGTGTGCCTGTGGGCTAATAGCCAGCGTTCATTCTTTTCGCTAAAAAAATTCATTAAACCAGAAATCACGCTATTTTTCTTGCTCATTTTCGCCCTTTTCCCAAACTTCTTTAAAATGCTTGGTGGTTTTTTCTTGTTTTTCTTTCAATTCTTTAGCGTGGATTTGCTCTAATAACCTTTTTTCTTCGGCTTCAAACATGATTTTTAATTCTTCTTCGTTAAAATCGCTCAATTTCATGCCCTCTTTTTTCAAGCGTTTTTCCACGATTTTAACCGCTTGTTCCCTGATTTTTTGAGATTCTTCTTTAAAAAGCGCTCGTTTGGTTTTTTGAAAGACTTCATTAGAATTTTTTTGGATCGTTTGTTTGCAAGAATCTAAAAAATCCCTAACTTGATGCATGATTTTCATTATTATCCGTTTTTAAAGAGTTTTTAAAATAATGATCTCTAAAAGAATACCAAAAAAAAGATTAAAACTCTCTAGTAAAAATATTTTCTTAAAAGAATAGGGGGCATTTTGGCGATACCCTTATCCCTTATTTTTCTTTGAGTGCCTCGCATGCCTCTTGATCTCCTAATTTGCAGGCTTTAGAGTAAAATTGAGCGGCTTTTATTAAGTTTTTTTCTACCCCTTGACCATATCCATACAACATCCCTAAAGCACCACACCCCCCTATTATTCAAATCGCATGCTTTTTCAAACAGAGCAAGAGCTTTTTTAAAGTCTTTTTCCACTCCTTCTCCATAATAATATAGTCTCCCTAAATTAAAACACCCCTTACCATCTTTCAAATCGCATGCTTTAGAGAAGTATTGAGCGGCTTTTTTCAAGTTTTTTTCCACCCCTTCTCCATTTGCATATAGCCACCCTAAATTACCACACCCCTTAGCATAGTTTAACTCACACGCTTTTTCAAAATACTTCCTAGCTTTAGAAAAATCTTGCTTGTCATAACTCAGCATACCCAAATTGAAAAGCTCTTCAGGGGTTGGCTCTGCCATTAATCCCCCCCCCCAATCAACACACAACACAAGCACAAAACCCTAAAAATCGCTTTTTTGAAACTTAGTATGACATTTCTCCCTTTATTAAAAAACTTAGACTTTATTATAATCAAATTGCAATCAGATCTAATGATTTTTTAAAACCTGTTGGCAATAGCGCTCTAAAATCCTACAAGCGCTCAAAGAGTCTAACCGGCCGTCTTTGATAGCGAGCCGCTTGTTTTTCCTACCCAAATGCTCTAAATTATCATAAGCTTCTATGCTAGATCTGTCTTCATTGATAAAAACGATTTCGCCCTTAAAATCTACAAGCTTGATAAAATGCTCAATGCGCGCGTTCGTGTCCGCATAGCTTTCATTGGGCTTGCCCACCACCAGCACCTGAATGTTTTTTTCTCTCAACAAATTGCTCAAATCCCTAGAGGCCTGATTCCTGTTGTGGCGTAAAATCGCTTCTAAAGGTAAAATAACGCCGTTTAAAAGCGCAGCAATCCCAATGCGTTTTAACCCCACATCGCATGCCAAAATCACGCTAACACCACGATATGATTGATGCGTTTAATCTTACCCAACAGCTCGTATTCTAAAAGCTTGTCCCCAAATTTGAGATACGCCTCTTCATAGCTTGGGTTTTTGGCGCAATATTCCAAAAATTCGTCTTTGATTTCAGGCATTTCTTTTAAATGGTGGTCTTTTAAAAGGGTGTTTATAAAATTTTGAATATTAAATATCCCTTGAGCCTGCCCTTTTTCTAAAAGCTCATTAGTGCCATCGCTCTCATTCAGGCGCTGAGGCAAAACAAATAAGGGTTTTTGATACTTTTGGGCTAATCTCGCACTGCTCATAGAGCCGCTTTGTAAATCCGCTTGGGGGATAATTACCGCATCGCTTAAAGCGATCACCAGGCGGTTTCTCGCTAAAAAAGAGCCTTTAACGGGCATAAAATCCTTTTCATATTCGCTTAAAATCAAGCCGTTTTGCGCGATTTCTTGGATCACTTTATGGTTGTTCGTGGGATAGACAAAATCCAAACTGCAAGGCGAAAGCATGATCGTTTTTGGTAAGGCGTTTTCTTGAGCGATAATATCCACGCCTAACGCTCCTCCGCTCACAATAACCGCGCCATTTTTAGCAAGCTCTCTGGCTAGAGTGATGGTGTGTTGCTTGCTATAAGGGGTGGGTCTTCTTGTGCCGATGATAGCCACTTTTAAAGGTGCATCTAAAAGCTTTATATCGCCCGCACAATAGAGCTTTTTAGGGGGATCTTTGAGAATGTCAAAGGCTTTAGGGATATTCTCTAGCGCACTGTATTGGAAGTTGCTTTTCATTCGTTGGTTAACTATTTAGGCAATATAATCTCCACTTCAATCGTTTCCACGCTTTGATTGCCATCAAGGGTTTTGAAATGGATGTCTGAAGATTTAGTGTATTTTTGAATAACGGCAATGATTTCTTTACGCATCTCTTCCATGTAGGGTAAATTTAAGGTGCGCTCTTTGGCTAGAATCAATTTCAATCGGTCTGTTGCGGTAGCCGCGCTCCCTTTGTTTTTAAAAAAATCAAACAAACTCATGAAAATATCCCTTTTAACGCCCCAAAAAAGCCTCTTTTAGCCTTAAATTCCACGTATTCCACTTCTTCGCCTAAAATCCTTCTGGTGATGCGTTGGTAAGCCTTCGCACTCTCGCAATCCGTGCGAATCACCGGCTCGCCCTTATTGGTCGCTGAAATAATATGGTGATCTTCTGGAATGATCCCAATTAAAGGCAGGCATAAAATCTTAAGCACTTCTTCTATGGAAATCATCTCGCCATTTGCCACTAACTCAGGTTTTAAGCGATTGATTATCAAATGCTTATGCACTTCTTCGCCCCTTTTGGCCCGATTAGACTTCGCGTCAATAATGCCAATCACTCTGTCGCTATCCCTTAAGGAACTCACTTCCGGCGTTACCACCACTAACGCCATGTCCGCATGCAAAATCGCATGCTCAAAACCGCTTTCAATCCCAGCCGGTGAGTCAATCAAAATATAGTCAAAATCCGCCCTTAAAGCGTTGATTAAAATCGCTACTTTTTCCTTATCTAAAATATTTTTATCCTTGCTTTGTGAGGCCGCTAAAAAAGAAAGGTTTTTAGTCTTTTTATCCGTGATCAAAGCCTGCGAAAGGTTGCAATTTTTTTCCATCACATCCACCACATCATAAACAATGCGATTTTCTAAGCCTAAAATCATATCCAAGTTCCTAAGGCCTATGTCAAAATCAACCGCTACGACTTTTTTACCGCTCTCAGCCAAGCCAATCGCTAAATTAGCCGTGGTGGTGCTTTTACCCACGCCCCCCTTGCCTGAAGTGATAGTAACTACTATTGCCATATAATTCCTTTTAATTTAATGATTTATTTTTTATGATTGAATGGGGCGCGCAAAATTTCCCCAATTTGTTCTATTTTAGTCTCTTTAAGGGCTTTCCTCTCTGTGTTTAACCTGGGGTAATTCAAGCTCTTTTCTAGTAAAAAATCCTTAGCGAATGTGCCGTTTTGAATCTTTTTTAAGATTTTTTGCATGCGTTTTTCTAACAGATTTCCCATAGGCTCTCTAGCTTTAATCGCCCCAAATTCAGCGGTGTTAGAAATGTGCTTCCTTAAACCCTCTACCCCCTTATAATGCAATAAATCCGCCACTAATTTCACTTCATGCACGCATTCAAAATAGGCTAATTCCTCAGGGTATCCTGCCTTAATTAAAGTTTCAAACCCCATTCTTACAATCGCTTCTAACCCCCCACACAAAACCGCTTGCTCGCCGAATAAATCGCTCTCGCATTCTTCTTTAAAGCTCGTTTCTAAAACCCCCATTCTCCCTCCGCCCATCGCTTTGGCGTAGCTTAAAGCCACCGCTTTAGCGTTATTTTTTGAACTTTCTTGCTCTATGGCGATCAAATGGTATAAGCCCCTGTTTTTAAGGTATTCTTCTCTTAAAGCGCTCCCAGGCCCTTTTGGCGCGACTAAAATCGCGCCCACGCCTTTTGGAAGAACAACCTGATTGAAATGCACGCTAAAACCATGGGCAAAGCCCACAATTTGCCCCTCTTTTAAAAAAGGGATCACTTCTTTTTCTAACACTTCCTTATGCAATTCGTCCGGAAGTAACGCCATGATCACATCGGTATTTTGGACTAGCTCTTTGACTTCTAGCACCTCAAAGCCCTCTGCTTTTGCTTTTGAAGCGCTCAAACTCCCTTGATACAAGCCAATACGCGTTTTTACTTTAGAGTCCCTCAAATTGAGCGCTTGGGCTTCTCCTTGTGCGCCATAGCCAATAATGCCCACTTGTAAGGATTGGATAACGCCTAAATCAATGTCTTTATCATAATAAACGGGTAATGCCAAAATCAAATCTCCTAGCGTGTTTAAGCAAGTATTTATTTTACCATAATGGGAGCGATAATGTTTAAAAACATGCAGAATGTTAAAAAATGGTGTGCTCGGAGGGATTCAAACCCCCGACCTACAGGACCGCAACCTATTGCTCTATTCAGCTGAGCTACGAGCACTTTTAAAGAAGTGAAACGATGATTATAGCAAGAAAAGCTAATTTTTCACTTAAACGATGCGTTTTTTCTATTATAATTTAAGGCATGCAAAAAGATTACCAAAAACTCATCGCTTATTTATGCGATTTTTTAGAAAAAGAAGTTCAAAAAAAAGGCTTTAAAAAAGTCGTTTACGGGCTGAGTGGGGGGCTAGATAGCGCGGTCGTTGGGGTGCTGTGCCAAAAGGTTTTTAAAGAAAACGCTCATGCCCTTTTAATGCCCTCTTCAGTCTCTATGCTAGAAAGTAAAACAGACGCCCTAAATTTGTGCGAAAAATTTTCTATCCCTTATACAGAATATTCTATCGCTCCCTATGATAAAATTTTTGGCTCTCATTTTAAAGATGCAAGCCTTACTAGAAAGGGGAATTTTTGCGCAAGATTGCGCATGGCTTTTTTATACGACTATTCTTTAAAAAGCGATTCTTTAGTCATTGGCACGAGCAATAAAAGCGAAAGAATGCTAGGCTATGGCACTTTATTTGGGGATTTGGCGTGCGCGATTAACCCGATTGGGGAATTATTTAAAACCGAAGTTTATGAACTCGCTTGCCATTTAAATATCCCTAAAAAGATTTTAAATAAGCCCCCTAGCGCGGATTTATTTGTAGGGCAAAGCGATGAACAAGATTTAGGCTATCCTTATAGCGTGATCGATCCTTTATTGAAGGATATTGAAGCGTTGTTCAAAAACAAGCCCATTGATGCAGAAGCGCTCACTCAATTAGGCTATGATGAAATTTTAGTAAAAAACATCACAAGCCGTATCCAAAAAAACGCTTTTAAATTGGAATTACCCGCCATCGCCAAACGATTTAACCCTAAATGAAAAGCGATAAACCCTTTTTAGAGCGCTATTTTTATGATCCCACTCTTTTGCAAAAGGGGTTGATTTTTGCGCTCTATCCTTTTTCTTTGATCTATCAAGGCATCGCCACCCTTAAACGAAAAACCGCTAAAAAGCATGATTTTAAAATCCCCATTATCAGCATAGGCAATTTGATCGCTGGGGGAAGCGGTAAAACGCCCTTTATTTTAGAGATCGCTCCAAGATACCAAGAAGTGGCGGTTGTCTCTAGGGGGTATAAACGGGATTCTAAAGGCTTAGTGGTGGTGAGCATTAAGGGAAACATTTTAGTTTCTCAAAAAACAGCGGGCGATGAAGCCTATCTTTTAGCCTTAAATTTAAAACAAGCGAGCGTGATTGTGAGCGAAAAAAGAGAGCTGGGCGTTTTAAAAGCCCTTGAATTAGGGGCAAAGATCGTGTTTTTAGACGATGGTTTTAGGTTTAATTTCAACCAATTCAATGCGCTTTTAAAACCTAAAGTCCCCCCCTACTACCCCTTTTGTTTGCCTAGTGGGTTGTATAGAGAAAGCATTAAAAGCTATAAAGAAGCCCATTTGGTCATCACCGAAGATAAGGATTATCAAAGAATCACCTCTATTTCCCACCCCACCAAACGCATGCTTTTAGTAACGGCTATCGCTAATCCTAGCAGGCTTGATGCGTTTTTACCTAAAGAAGTGGTTAAAAAATTGTATTTTAGAGATCATGCCCCTTTTGATTTGAAGCTTTTAGAAAAAGAGTTTTATCAAAATAACGCCACTTCCTTATTGGTTACTTCAAAAGATCTCGTCAAATTACAAGATTGCAACTTGCCCTTAAGCGTTCTGGATTTAAAACTAGAAATTGATCCTAAGATTTTAGAGAGAATTGATCACTATATCCTTTCTTATCCTTGTAATACAAAAGAACGTCTATAAATTCCTTTTCTTTAAAGATAAAGCCTTTCAAACGCCCCTCTAACTCATAATGGTTCTTTTCATAAAAAGCGATCGCTTTGAAATTGTTTTCCATCACTTCTAAGTGTAAAGAATTTAATTGGAGTTCTTCAAAAGCGATGCGTTCTAAAGCTTTTAAAATAGTTTCTCCCCTATTTTTCAAAAAAGGGTTTTTATAAATCCCCAAATACCCATGCTTATGAAAAAAATTGATTTTAGTGATAGAGCCAACCCCTAAATAAACGCCCTCTTCTTTAAACAAAAAATAGCGGTGGTTGGGCGAGTTTTTTAAATCTTCTATGAATTGCAAATGCGTTTTTAAAGAAATAAAAGCGCTATACATCCATAAGGCCGTGTTTGGGTGGTTGCGAAATTCTAAAACCAACAGCTTTTCTTCATCGTTTAAATGGGTAAAATCAATCGCTTGGGTATTTCCATAAGAATAATTTTTTTTCAAATTTCTAAAAACTCCCTTAACGCACCCTCTAGCTCACTCCCAAAGGCCAGGTTTTTTGCCCAGGCTTGATTTTTTTGAATTTGTAATTTTTTAAAATCTCTAGCTAAAGTTTTTAAACTCGTTTGTTTGAAGATGCCTGAATTTTCAAATTCTTGGCTTTGAATGATTTGATTAGAAGCAATGGGAATGATAAGAGAGGGCGTTTGAGAAAGGGCTAATTCATAGAGGGTTTGGCCTGCAGCGCTAATGGCGCAAGCGCAAAATTTCATCAAAGAACTGAACTCTAAAGGGTTTAAAGGGCTGTAATAATGCGTGTTCTTGGGAGGATTTTTAGGAGTATAAGGTGAAATGATATGCAAATGCATGTCCTTATTTTCTAAAATTTTGACTATCTCTTTAAGCGTTTTTTGCTCGCTCCCCCCTAGAGTGATCAGCACTTCTTTATTTTCTGCATTAATAGGGCGCTCATAGACAAAGCGAATATCAACAGGGTAAAACCCCACCCCCAAATAATACTGATAATCTTTTGATAAATAATGGTAGTGTTTTAAAGCGTTCAGCGTGAAATTTAGGATCTTGGTGTTTTTAGGGTAAAACCCCTTAGCATGCTCTTTATCTTCTATCACCATTAGGCTTTTGGCTTTTTCTTTTAAAAGATAAAAATCCTTTGAATTTAAACAATAGCTGTCTGCAATCAAAAAATCATCATTGCCAACGCCCTCTAAAAAAGCGCTTATATTATTTTGCTTGTGTGAATAAAGATCCGCTTTAACCCCTAATTTTTCTATAAAAGAAAGGATTTTTTCACAACGCCTCACATGCCCTAAACCGCTTGTTAAAAACGCATCGCACAAAATTTTTACTGGCATGCGTTTTTCAAACGGCTGTATTTGAGCTTGGCTAATTCTAAATCTTCTAAAGTGTCAATATCTTGGACTTCTAAGGGCGATAATTCTAAAGCGATAGAATTTTGACTGAAAATAGGCCGCATTTCTTTAAAGGCTTGAGCCTTCCCCATATAAAACAATCCTGCGTCATGATAGAGCGTTTTTAAATCTTGCGTGCGCGTGTTTGAATGCTCTTTAAAAGCCATTTGAACGCCGTTTTCAAGGCTAAAAGAACGATAGGGCGAAGCACTAAAGGGAGAGCATGTGAAGACATAATCCGTATTTTCTTTTAAAGTTTCAAAAGCGTTTTTTAAATGCTTTTCTTGTAAAAGCGCTGAAGTGCCATACAAACAACACGCAATATCTTCATCTTTTAACTCTAATTCTTTCATGTGATAAGCCATCACTTCTAAAGTCGTAGCTCTATCGTCCGCTAAAACTTTAGGGCGTAAATTCAAAAAACTCGCCCCATAATTTTTAGCTAAATTCACATACTCCATGCTATCGCTAGAGATAAACACCTTTTCAAAAAGCTTGGAATTTAGTGCTGTTTCAATAGGGTAAGCGAGCATGGGTTTATTGAAAAAATCAATAATATTTTTATTTTTGATCCTTTTACTGGAACTTCTAGCTAAAACAATAGCGATCGCTCTCATGCTAGGCTTTGCTCTTTTTAATAAGGCATTTGGGTTTCCATCGCATCAGCAGCGAATTTCTTTTTATTAGAATCGCTCAAATGCCCTAAATTCGTGTATTCAATCTTAGCGTCAGCCAAAAACTTGGATTGGATGGTGTTATTCCTTTCAATATCATAAGGGCGGATCACCCCACTCACCTTAAGGATTTGCTTTTCCCCATCCACTAGCACCTCCTTATTCCCATAGATGAAATAATTCCCGTTTTCTAACACTTTAATGATTCGAGCACTCAACACGATCTCTAAATCTTCGCTCTTTTTTTGCGATCCACCGCCTTTAAAATTCGTGTTGTTGCTGGATTTGGTGAAATTGTAATTATTCTTATCGTCTAAATACTGCGCTTCTTTTCTCTTCCTTTCATCTAGCCCGTTATAAGTGAGTCTTGGAGGCGTGGAATTACCCCCTGAAGCGCTTTTATAATCTTTAGAGCTAGAATAATTCGCGCTCGCTTTTTCAGAAACAATGATTGTGATCAAATCGTTAGGCTTCATCGCCCTCCTATCCGCAAATAAAGGGCGTTCGCCCTGCCCAAACAAACTCCCCAACTTGTTCAATTCAGGGATAAATTCTTTAGAGGGGGTTTCTTCTACATAATTAGGAGGGTTAAAATCAATGTTAGGCTCATTGGCTGATGCCATGCTGAATGCAACGCTAAACGCAACAGCCCCTAAATAAAGCGCCTTTTTCATCCACTAGCCTTACTTTTGAGTTATTTTAAGCCCTAAATTATACTCTCTTATAAAGAATAAATGCTTAATTTTGAGCAAGTTGTTGTAAAATTTAGATCTTTAAGATCTTTATAATGAAACTTACTATGCAGGAGATACAATTGAGAACCTTGTTAAAAATGTTAGTTGGTGCAAGCTTGCTAACACACGCCTTAGTAGCTAAAGAAGAAAGTGCAGCGCCTTCTTGGACAAAAAATTTGTATATGGGATTCAATTACCAAACAGGTTCTATCAATTTAATGACTAATATCCATGAAGTTAGAGAAGTTACTAACTATCAAACCGGTTACACCAATATCATAACTAGCGTTAATAGCGTTAGAAAACTCACCAACATGGGATCTAATGGGATTGGATTAGTCATGGGCTATAACCACTTTTTCCATCCGGATAAAATCTTGGGCTTGCGCTATTTCGCTTTTTTAGACTGGCAAGGCTATGGCATGAGATACCCTAAAGGTTATTATGGCGGCAATAACATGATCACTTATGGCGTGGGCGTGGATGCGGTGTGGAATTTCTTCCAAGGGAGTTTCTATCAAGATGATATTAGCGTGGATATTGGCGTTTTTGGGGGGATTGCGATTGCGGGGAATAGCTGGTATATTGGCAGTAAAGGGCAGGAATTATTAGGCATCACTAACAGCAGT
The DNA here is from genome assembly GCF_030323545.1 of Helicobacter pylori. Lineage (NCBI taxonomy): Bacteria > Pseudomonadati > Campylobacterota > Epsilonproteobacteria > Campylobacterales > Helicobacteraceae > Helicobacter > Helicobacter pylori. Next base: position 1,225,621 of record NZ_CP122954.1, read on the forward strand.
GCGGTTGATAACACCTCTTTTCAATTCCTCTTTAATTTTGGCCTCAAGGCTTTATTTGTAGATGAACATGAATTTGAAATCGGTTTTAAATTCCCCACCATTAATAACAAATACTACACCACTGATGCGCTCAAGGTTCAAATGCGTAGGGTCTTTGCCTTTTATGTGGGGTATAATTACCACTTCTAAAGGGCTTTAAAACCCAACACAACTTCCTAACATCTTTTGGTAGTAACTCTTGGCTTTGAGGATTGTCTCTGTGTCATCGGTTTTTAAAAGCACTTCGTAATTGTTTTCAAAAGCGTTTTTGCTCCAATTCGCTGAGCCTAAAAACACGATCTTATCATCAATGATCGCTACTTTTTGGTGCATGATGCCGTAATAATTCCCGTTTTTAGCCTTAAGCCCTTTCAATAAGCACACTTTCGTGTTAGGGTATTTGTCTAAATAGCCAATAGTGGATTGCTTGTTATTATGATTGCTTTCATAATCATAAATGATTTGCACCTTGATCCCCCTACTCGCTACGCTTTTAATGGCTCTTGCAATATCTCTGTGCGTGAAACTATAAATAGCGATTTTCACGCTCTCTCTAGCGTTACTAATGCCAGAAACTAAAGAATTGAGAGCGTCTCTTTGCTCATAAGGCAAGACAAATAAGCTGTTTTTAGCTTGCAAAACCCCTAAACAGCCCACTAACACGCCCACGCCAACGATTTTTTTAAATTTGTTTAACATCAAATGATCCTTATTTTAAATTACACTCATGATAAAAACAACCAACCAAGTGGATTTTTGATTATAATAAAAGATTTAAAAAAAGCGATAAAAATGGATAGGCTTAAAGAAGCGTTTCTTAATAAAATAAGGAGTCCCTAAAATGAAAATGATTCTATTCAACCAAAACCCCATGATCGCAAAGCTGCTTGAGAGTGTTTCTAAGAAATTAGAATTGCCTATAGAAAATTTTAACCACTATCAAGAGCTATCCGCGCACCTTAAAAAAGATCCAGAATGGCTTTTGATAGCCGATGATGAATGTTTGGAAAAACTAGACCAAGTGGATTGGCTAGAATTAAAAGAAATCATCTCTCAAAATAAAAACAGCGTGTGCATGTATAAAAAGGGCAATGAAGTGCAACCCTTCTTAGAGGGCTTTGAGATGAAAATCCAAAAACCTTTTTTACCCACTGAGATTTTAAAAATCCTTCAAAAAAAGCTTGGTTCTGACATGAGCGAGCTAGAGCCTAGCCAGAATTTATACCCAACTCAGGAAGTTTTAGAAACCAATTGGGACGAATTAGAAAATTTAGGCGATTTAGAAGCCCTAGCACAAGAAGAACCTAACAATGAAGAACAATTGCTCCCCACTTTAGATGTGCAAGAAAAAGAAGAGGTTAAAGAAGAAGAAAAAGAAGAGGTTAAAGAAGAAGAAAAAGAAGAGGTTAAAGAAACGCCCCAAGAAGAAAAGCCTAAAGATGATGAAACGCAAGAGAGTGAAACCCCTAAAGATGAAGAAGTTTCTAAAGAGTTGGAAACGCAAGAAGAAGTTAAAGAAGAAACGCAAGAAGAGCCAATCAAAGAACAAGAGCCAATCAAAAAAGAGACACAAGAAATTAAAGAGGAAAAACAAGAAGAAACACAAGATTCCCCAAGCGCGCAAGAATTAGAGGCCATGCAAGAATTAGTCAAAGAAATCCAAGAAAACTCTAACGAGAATAAAAAAGAAGCGCAAGAAACCCAAGAAGTTGTTACAGAACAAACACAAGCACAAGAATTAGAAAAAGAAGAAATCGCAGAAACACCGCAAGAATTAGAAATCCCCCAAGCGCAAGAAAAAGAAATCCCACAGGAAGAAACCCAAGAAAAAGAAACACCCAAAGATGAAAGCATGCAAGAAAGTGCACAAAATTTACAAGATAAAGAAACCCCCCAAGAAGAAACCCAAGAAGACCATTACGAAAGCATTGAAGACATTCCTGAGCCGGTGATGGCTAAAGCGATGGGGGAAGAATTGCCCTTTTTAAATGAGAGCGTTGCAAAAACCCCTAATAATGAGAACGACACAGAAACCCCTAAAAAGAGCATTACAGAAACCTCCAAGAATGAGAACGCCACAGAAGCACCGCAAGAAAAAGAAGAAAGCGATAAAATTTCTAGCCCCCTAGAATTGCGCTTGAATTTGCAGGACTTATTAAAAAGCCTGAATCAAGAGTCCTTAAAAAGCCTTTTAGAAAACAAAACCTTAAGCATTAAAATCACTTTAGAGGATAAAAAACCTAATGCATAACGATTTTAATTTGCTCATCCTTTCAGGCCCTAGCGGAGCGGGTAAAAGCACCCTTACAAAGTATTTGCAAGAAAAAATCCCAAAAACCCATTTTTCCCTTTCCACCACCACAAGGAAGCCCAGAGAGGGCGAAGTTGATGGCTTGCATTATAATTTTGTCAGCGAAGAAGAATTCAAACAAGGCATAGAAAAAGGGCAGTTTTTAGAATGGGCGATCGTACATAACCACTATTATGGCACTTCTAAAATCCCTGTAGAAAAAGCCTTAAAAGAGGGCAAAATCGTCATTTTTGATATTGATGTACAAGGGCATGAGATCCTTAAAAAGCATTACCCCAATGCATGCTCAGTCTTTATTAGCACCAAAAACCAAGAGATTTTAAAAGAGCGCTTGCTTTTAAGGGGGACGGATTCTAAAGAGACGATAGAAAAACGCTTGATCAACGCTTATAAAGAAATGCAGTGCTTGGAGAGCTTTGATTATCTCATCATCAATGAAGATTTAGAAAAATCCAAAGAAATCATCTTAAGCATCGCCAAAACTCTCGTTTATCGCTTAAAAGCGTTTAATTTTGAAAAAATATGCAAGGCTTGGAAAAACGAATCCTTATAAAACCTATCAATTATTTTTTAAAAAAGCTATAATTCGAGAAAAAACCAACCAATAGTTTAAGGAGTAGAATATGGGCGGATTCACAAGCATATGGCATTGGGTCATTGTTTTATTAGTGATTGTGTTGTTATTTGGGGCTAAAAAGATCCCAGAGTTGGCTAAAGGTTTAGGCAGTGGGATTAAGAATTTCAAAAAAGCCGTGAAAGACGATGAAGAAGAAGCTAAAAACGAGCCAAAAACCCTAGACGCTCAAGCAACGCAAACCAAAGTGCATGAGAGTAGCGAGATTAAAAGCAAGCAAGAAAGTTAAACATGCACACTCTCATTAAGGGCGTTTTAGAAGAGATTTTAGAAGAAGAAGTCATTATTGAATACCCTAAAGACAGAGAGCACGGGCATTACGCTACACCCATTGCTTTCAATCTCGCCAAAGTTTTTAAAAAATCGCCCTCAGTTATCGCTGAAGAGTTAGCCCTTAAAATCAGAACGCATGAAAAAACTCAAGGGCTTTTTGACAGCGTAGTGGCTTGTAAGGGCTATGTCAATTTCACGCTTTCTTTAGATTTTTTAGAGCGTTCCACCCAAAAAGCTTTAGAATTAAAAGAACAATTTGGCTCTCAAGCTAAAAGCGAGCATTCTCAAAAAATCTTTTTAGAATTTGTGAGCGCTAACCCCACAGGGCCTTTACACATAGGGCATGCTAGAGGGGCGGTGTTTGGCGATAGTTTGGCTAAAATCGCTCGCTTTTTAGGGCATGAAGTTTTGTGCGAATATTATGTCAATGACATGGGTTCTCAAATCCGCTTGTTAGGGCTTTCTGTATGGCTCGCTTACAGAGAGCATGTTTTAAAAGAAAGCGTAACTTACCCGGAAGTCTTTTACAAGGGCGAATACATCATTGAAATCGCTAAAAAGGCTAACAACGATTTAGAACCGAGTCTTTTTAAAGAAAACGAAGAAACGATTATTGAAATTTTAAGCGGCTATGCTAAAGATTTAATGCTTTTAGAAATTAAAGACAATTTAGACGCTTTAGGCATTCATTTTGATTCTTATGCGAGCGAAAAAGAAGTTTTTAAACATAAAGATGCGGTGTTTGAACGATTAGAAAAAGCGAACGCCCTTTATGAAAAGGATTCTAAAATCTGGCTCAAATCTTCACTCTACCAAGATGAAAGCGATCGGGTGCTCATTAAAGAAGATAAGAGCTACACTTATTTAGCCGGCGATATTGTCTATCATGATGAAAAATTCAAGCAAAATTACACCAAATACATCAACATTTGGGGGGCAGACCACCACGGCTATATCGCTAGAGTGAAAGCCAGCCTTGAGTTTTTGGGCTATGATTCTAATAAGCTTGAAGTCTTGCTCGCTCAAATGGTGCGCTTGCTCAAAGATAACGAGCCTTACAAGATGAGTAAAAGAGCGGGTAATTTCATTTTGATTAAAGATATGGTTGATGATGTGGGTAGAGACGCTTTAAGGTTTATTTTTTTGAGCAAACGGCTTGACACCCATTTAGAATTTGATGTCAATACTTTAAAAAAGCAAGACAGCTCAAACCCCATTTACTATATCCATTACGCTAATTCGCGCATCCACACCATGCTAGAAAAATCGCCCTTTTCTAAAGAAGAAATTTTACAAACCCCTTTAACCCATTTGAACGCTGAAGAAAAATACCTGCTTTTTAGCGCTTTAAGCTTGCCTAAAGCAATTGAATCTTCTTTTGAAGAATACGGCTTGCAAAAAATGTGCGAATACGCAAAAACTCTCGCTTCAGAATTCCACCGCTTCTATAACGCTGGCAAGATTTTAGACACCCCTAAAGCTAAAGAGCTTTTAAAAATTTGTTTAATGGTGAGCTTGAGTTTAAGCAACGCTTTCAAACTTTTAGGCATAGAGATAAAAACCAAAATTTCCGCTAAAGATTAAGCTAATATTTAATTTTTTGTTATAACATTCCCCTTATTTTTTGAAACTAAGGAGAATATTATGCTTAATCGTATTATAGAACACATGAACGCTCACCATGTTGAAGACATGAAAGGTTTGTTGAAAAAATTCGGACAAGTCCATCACGCTGAAAATGTCGCCTTTAAAAGCGTGGATCCTCAAGGCGTTGTGATTGGTTATAACCACAATCAAACCTTAAGGATTGAATTTAACCACGAAGTTAAAGACCCTAAAGACTATAAAAATGCGATCATTGAATTGTGTCAAAGCGTAGAAAAAACCCATGACTTAAAAGGCGTAGAAGAAGAAGTTAAAGCCTTTAAAGAAGGCTTTGATTCTGTTTGTTTAGCGACCTTACACCCTAGTGGGCATGTGGTATGCTCTTATGCGCCTTTAATGACAGATGGCAAACAATACTACATTTATGTGAGCGAAGTGGCTGAACATTTTGCCGGCCTTAAAAACAACCCCCACAATGTGGAAGTGATGTTTTTAGAAGACGAGAGCAAGGCTAAATCCGCTATTTTGAGAAAACGCTTGCGCTATAAAACCAACGCTCGTTTTATTGAAAGAGGGGCGGAGTTTGACAAAGCGTTTGATTCTTTCATTGAAAAAACCGGCGGTGCTGGGGGCATTAAAACCATTCGCACCATGCAAGATTTCCATTTGATCGCATTGGATTTCAAAGAAGGGCGTTTTGTGAAAGACTTTGGTCAAGCTTATGACATTTCAGGCGACAAAATCGCTTATGTTGGGAATAAAGGCAACCCGCACAATTTCGCTCACAAGAAATAAACTTCCTCGCTCATAAGGGGCAAACGCCCCAAAAGACCGCTTTTTAAAAAGGTTACGGCAAATCAAGCTCTTTACTATTTGATCTTAAAAAATGCTAAAAGCCTTTTTATGGGCTAACACGAAACAAAAAGCATCAAAATCAAAAAAATGACAAAGTTTTTCCAAAATGACAAAAAAACGCTTTCATGCTATAACGCTCTAAATACATTCCAATGCAAATGTATTCCAATGTATGAAATCCCTAATACTAATAATTTAATCCAAAAAGAACGCTCCTTCAATTTATTCTCATCTCGCTTCCATTATGCACTATTATGTGCTATCAATTAACAAGTTTCAATATAATATAAGATCTTGTTTTTTATAACTTTGTTAAGGATCAAAATGCGCATGTTTGTTTGCTTTTTAGGGGTTTTTGTGTCTAACGGCTTGGCTCGTTTTGGCTATGTGGTTTTAATCCCCCTACTCATTTTATCAGGGAGTTTAACCCCACACCAAAGCTTCCAACTGGGTATTGCGGTGCTAATGGGCTATGTTTTTGGGAGTTTTTTAATCCAATTTTTAAGCCCATTAATGTCATTAGAAAGCATCGCTAAAATCAGTTTTGGCTTAATCGCTTTGAGTTTTTTAGTCTGTTATTTTGATAGTATCCCTTTCTTTTGGCTTTGGATCTGGCGTTTTATCGCCGGTGTGGCTAGCAGCGCGTTAATGATTTTAGTCGCTCCTCTCTCTTTGCCCTATGTCAAAGAACATAAAAAAGCCTTAGTGGGGGGGTTTATTTTTAGCGCTGTAGGCATTGGATCTGTCTTTAGCGGGTTTGTTCTGCCTTGGATCAGCTCTTATAATATCAAATGGGCATGGATTTTTTTAGGGGGCAGTTGTCTGATAGCCTTTATCCTTTCCTTGGTGGGGTTAAAAACCCGTTCTTTAAGGAAAAAATCCGTTAAAAAAGAAGAAAGCACGTTTAAAATCCCCTTTCATTTGTGGTTATTGCTCATTTCTTGCGCGCTCAATGCGATTGGTTTTTTACCGCACACGCTTTTTTGGGTGGATTATTTGATCCGTCATTTAAATATCTCCCCCACTATCGCTGGGACTTCATGGGCGTTTTTTGGCTTTGGCGCTACGCTTGGCTCTTTAATCAGCGGCCCCATGGCTCAAAGGCTAGGGGCTAAAGAAGCCAATATCTTTATCCTCATTTTAAAATCTATCGCATGCTTTTTGCCCATTTTTTTCCACCAGATCTCTTTACTCAATTTAAGCATCTTCATAATGGGAGCGGCCACAACCGCCAATATCAATTTATTCAGCATGATGGCTTTAAAAATTGCAGGCGCGAAGCATTTCGCTAAAGCGTCTTCGTGGGTGGTGTTTTCTTTTGGCATTTTCCAAGCGCTTTTCTCGTATCTTTTTACGATCTTTTTAGGGGATTTGGGCTATGTTTTGATTTTTGTTATTTGTGGGGTGTGTTTGGTTTTAAGCTTCATCGTTCTTTTCCCTATTAAAATGCAAACAGCTATCCATAAATAGAAAAATTATGGGGTTTCAAAACCCTTAATGCCGAGAAAATCCTTAAAACCTTTTAAGGAATTTAAGATTTTTTCACGCTCTAAATGGCGCATGATAAAAACGAGGTTAGAGCCGTTTTGATCCTTTAAAATATGCTTAGGCGGGTAAATGACATGCATCACGCCGTTAATACTCACTAAAAGATCGCTTCCAATATCAATAATCCCCTTTATGCGTAAAATCTGCGTGCCGTATTGATGCAACAACAAACTTAGCCAAATCCCAAACGCGCTCCACTCCATCGCCCCTTCAAAGCTAATACTTAAAGTCTCAAAACCTTGCGAGTGCGAATCTTTTGCTGGCAAGATCACACGATGCGCTCTATTTTTGCGTGAAAAGAGGCTCTCATAGTCTATCGCCCTCTTGTCAAAAATTTCTGCGCTAGGGTTAATGGCTTGCAAGCGCTCTTTTAATTTGATTAAAGCCACACTGTCGTTTTGCAAATCCGTTTTGGTCAATAAAACGCTATCAGCAAAAACGATTTGCTCTTTAGCTTCGTTGTTTGTTAAATGCGTTTTAGCGTTCAAAACATCCACGCAAGCCACCACGCTTTGAATCTCAAAATGCGCCCCTAAAAAAACATCGCTCAAAATCGTCCATAAAATCGGCGCTGGGTTGGCTAAACCGGTGGTTTCAATGATGATGCGCTTTAGAATTTCGCCGCGCCATTCATAGTTGTTGAGCACGGCTTTTAGAGACTCCACTAAATCCATGCGCTTGTTGCAACACACGCACCCTGCGTTAAGATAGAGCATTTTTTCACCGCAATATTGAACGCTTAAGATGCGTTGATCCAAGGCGGCTTGACCGATTTCATTGATGATAAGAGCGACGCCTTGGTGATCTGTTTGGTTTAAATATTCGCTTAAAAAACTCGTTTTACCGCTGCCTAAAAAACCGGTGATGAGCGTGATAGGGATTTTTGGCATCAGCGAATGGCATTGGTGTTTTGATTTAAAAACGCTAACAGATGAGAATCTAGCGCGTCCATCTCTTTTTTGGCTAATTTTTGTGCCTTATCCCACAAATCGCCCAAATCATTCACGATCACGCTTTGCCCTTTTTTATCGCACAGCACAAACTTCGCGCCTTGCCAATCATTAATTTTTAGCCCATAAAACGCCAGGATTTGATTGAGCAATCTTACTCGTTTGAGTCGTGCTCTTTTGCGTTCTCTAGCGTTTTCATTAGCGCTAATAAGCGCATTTTGCCCTTTCAAATTCTCATTCTCACAACTATCGCTCCCATCGGTCCCATCGGTCCAATGAAAAGAACTGATAAGCTCTCCGCATAAAACGCACATCTTCCAACCTTTTAAAACTAAATCATGCTACAATTTTACTGAAAAAACAAGAATAAATCTTGTGCTGTTTAATTGTTTGTTGATTAGGAAATTTAATGCAGGATTATAAAACTCTCACGCTAGAAAATATTTATGCACCAGATGAGATAACAGACGCGCTTTCATTGTTACAATCTTGCGGTATTGAATCGATTGTTAATCCTTCAAATATCACGCTTAATTTTGACATTGTGGATTTAAAAATGCTTGAATCTACTACACAAAATATGCTGGTTCAAAAGACATTAGAGGAGTTGTATAAAATTCGCTCATTTTCTAGTCAAAATGGCAAAATCGTATTTAAGAGCTTCAACAAAGCCAAAAAAGTCGCCAACAAAAAGCAAAACGCAAAGGCAAGATTGGCTTACGAATCTTACAAAAAAGAGTTTAGCAAAGAGACAAATGAGATTCAAAGCTGTCTGAATCAAATTTACTGCGAAGATAGCTTGGAGTTTTTGAAAAAGCTCCCAAATAATTGCATAGATATAGTGCTGACTTCACCACCTTACAACTTTGGAATCAATTACAACGCAACGCAGGATGCAAATCTTTGGCAAGAGTATTTCAACACGCTTTTTGCCATTTTTAAAGAGTGTATTCGTGTATTAAAAAGCGGAGGGCGAATCATTGTCAATATCCAGCCTATGTTTAGCGATTATATCCCTACGCACCATTTTATTAGCAAATTTTTCATTGATGAAGGGCTTATTTGGAAAGGCGAGATTTTATGGGAAAAGAATAACTACAACTGCAAATACTGCACTTGGGGAAGCTGGAAAAGCCCTGCTGCACCCTATTTAAAATATTCGTGGGAGTTTATTGAAATTTTTTGCAAAAATAGCCTTAAAAAAGAGGGCGATAAAAACAGCATTGACATAACCGATGATGAGTTTAAAAAGTGGGTTTATGGAAAGTGGAACTTTGCTCCAGAACGCAACATGAAACAATACGGGCATGATGCAATGTTCCCAGAAGAATTAGTAAAGCGATGTTTAAAACTATTTTCCTATCAAAATGATATTGTATTAGACCCATTTAATGGTGCAGGGACAACGACAAAAGTCGCCAAACAACTAGGACGCCGTTTCATAGGCATAGACATTAGCGAAAAATATTGTGAAGTAGCAAGAGCAAGACTAGAAGAAGTAACAAATTTATTTAATTGAGAGATGTGATTTGAGTTCTATAGAAGATATTATACAAGTTTATAATAGCGTGGTTAAAGATATTGATAAAGATGCTCTGGAGCAACATGACAGGGCGTATGGCGGAGTTATAAGAAGCGCTAAAGGCAAATTACTAGAACACATCAGCGAAGAGATTGTAAAAATAGCGTGGCAAAATATTGGCGCTAACACTAATAGGCTTGAAATAAATTCTAATAAAATAAAGATTCCTATCAAAGACAGCTACATAGAAAATATAGCTAACAAACAAGTAAGGGCATATATATTAGAGCGTAAGAAAGATTATTATTACGGATTGAGCGTTGATAAACATATATTTGTGGATAATCAATTGGTTATGGGGATAGAGTGTAAAGCCTATACGGAAAATGCTATGCTAAAGCGAATATTAGTAGATTTTCATCTCCTTAAAACTTTATATCCAAATATATCTTGTTATTTATTTCAGCTAGAAAGTCAATTAGGAGGGGATTATTCAGCTTTACCAGAAACCCTATTGGGATCAAAACCCACGCATTCTATAATGAGCTACTTTGAAAGCGTGAATCTGAATATAGTAACCTTACTCAAAGGCGAAAGAAACATAAACCAACCCACACACAAAAATTTCAAACCTTTAGATGAACAGATTCTCATTAAAGCAATCAAACTAATAGAGAATGAATTGAAAGTTTATTTATAGCAGTTAGCGTGAATCACTAAATTCACACCAACTTAGATACAATTCCAATCGCTATTTTTTTCTAGGGCTTCGTTTTAAGAAATCATCAGCGATTTCATTGAATGTTACCCAACGCACGCCCTCGTGCTTGTTGATATGCTCAATGATTTTTTCATGCATGAGCAACACTTGCGGGCGTCCGCTCACATCAGGGTGGATTGTCATGCTAAACACCGCATAGTCCATCTCACGATAAACCCAATCAAATTGATCGATCCACATTTGCCCTATATCGTGCGGGCTTACAAAACCAAAACTATTGGGGGATTTTTTGATAAACATCATCGGCGGTAAATCGTCTAAATACCAGTTCGCAGGGATTTCCACCAGATCGGTTTCCGCCCCACGGATTAAAGGCTTCATCCAATCCTTGGCTTCCAAACTATAATCAATCTTGCTCCAACTATCCCCCACGCGCACATAATAGGGCGTGAAATCATTGTGCATGAGCGAGTGGTCGTATTTGAAGCCGTGTTTTAAAAGCAATTCATTAGTGATATTGGAAAACTCCCACCACGGTGCCACATAGCCTGTGGGGGCTTTGCCGGTGAGATCTTTAATCAATTCAACGCTTTTTAACAAAACATCTTCTTCTTGCTTGGCCGTCATAGCGATAGGGTTTTCATGCGAATACCCATGCGCGCCACTTCATGCCCTCCATCCACGATCATTTTCATTTGTTCAGGAAAAGTTTCAATAGAATGCCCCGGCGAAAACCAAGTCGCCGGGAGATGGTATTTTTTAAACAATTTCAAAAGCCGTGGGATCCCTACTTCACCCGCAAAAAGCCCGCGCGAAATATCATCAGGCGAATCCTCCCCACCATAGCTCCCTAGCCAACCAGCCACCGCATCAATATCCACGCCATAAGCCACTAAAATTTCTTTTGCCATAATCGCTCCTTTTTAAGTGAGTTTTCCAAACCCCTTTTTGGTGAGTTTGGTGTCAAAATCTTGTAAATAAGGGATTTTTTGGCGTTGCAACGCCACTTCGTTTAAATCCATTTCGGCGATAATGACTTCATTAAGCTTGGTGGCTTGCGCGATGATTTTCCCATTGGGCGCGATGATTCTTGAATCGCCGGCAAACTCTAGCGTTTGTTTCAATTGAGCGTTAGTTTCTTCCCCACTATGATTGCACGCGCACACAAAACAGCCATTTTCTAACGCTCTAGCCTTGCTCAATAAATCCCAATTATAAGCCCTAGCTTTGCCAAACGCGCTAGGATAGATTAAAACCTCAGCCCCTTGTAACGCTAAAAGATTTGCACCCACGCCAAAGCCGATTTCATAGCAAATTTGCAAACCCACTTTCGCACTAAAATCCCCAAAATCCAGCGTAAAAACCTCGTATTTTTTACCCCTTTTGAAGCGCGATTTTTCATCGCCCCACAAATAAATCTTGCGGTGTTTTCCAACGATCCCGCCTTTTAGTGGAATGATATAAGCACTGTCGTAGAGTTTTTTATCCGTTTTTTCAATGCTGCACGCCACTAGATGCACTTTATTAGATTTTGCAAAATTACTCAACGCGCTCAACGACTCGTTTTTTAGCGTTTTTTCACCATGCTCCATCGCTTTAAGATCTATCCCAAACTCTGCGTCTTTATCATTCACGCAATAACCGCTATCAAACAATTCCGGTAAAACAATGAGATTCGCACCTTTGTCGTGGGCTTCTTTAGCCAGATTGAGCGCTAATTGCAGGTTTTCATTTAAGGCGTAGGGTTTGGATTGCATTTGAATCACAGCGGTTTTTAGGATTCTTTTAGCGGGATTTTTTGTTTTCAAGATCCACTCCCATTTTTGTTTTTATTGTATAGGATTAAAAATTAAAAGAGGATTAAAGGGGTTAAAATCCATAGGAGTTTGTGTCAAAACTTACCATTATTATTCAAAAATCGTAATAACGCGCTAGAGAGCGAGCTCACAAACACGCCGATAAGAAAGATTAACCCGTTAAAAAGATGCAAGAATAAAAGCGCTCCTAAAATGCCTAGTAAAACCCCATACCCCCCTAAACGCCACACATTAAAAGACATTTCCAAACCCAGGGCGAATTTTTGGAATTTTTGCTTTTCTTCTTTTTCTCTATTTTGTTTCCTTAAATCCAAACGCTTTTTAACGCCGTAATACGAAGACAACGCCACGATAAAAAACCCTAAAAACCCCCCTTCAAAATTCAAAACCCCTTGAAACGCTTGGAAAAAATAAACGATAATCGCGCTAACTATATTGATAGAAAGTAAAATAAGCAAGCATTGGATTTGGCACATGGGATTTGATTGGATTTATTTTGTTTTGTTTTGTGTGTGTTTAGGGTCTTTGGCTAATTCTTCATAATCTTTTTGCATGCTTTTATAAGCTTTATAGACATTGAGAAAGCTCGCTAACACGCCCCAAATAACCCCAAGCCAAAAAAGCCACGAAATATGAGTGAGTTTTTTAAGCCCATAGCCTATAGCCACGCCCATAAGGATCGCTACCACCATAGACAGCCCCAAGCTCAAATAATTCGCCCCCTCTATGAATTTATAATACTTTGGCTTTTTCAAAAAATTCACACACCTTTTATGATTTCATCAAAACTTTCATCAGCCTTTGCAACCACCAAATCAATCATCTCTTCAGTCATAGGCTCACAAATAAAGCCGGTTTCAAAGCTTGAACATGCCAAATAAACGCCCTTAAAGAGCATTTTTTGGTGGAATTTTGCAAACATTTCCGTATCGCTTTTTAAAGCGTCATCAAAATCGTGCACCGCATTTTCGTTAAAGAAAAAGCCAAACATGCTCCCCATGTTAAGCGTCTCTAAAGCGATGTTATAGCTTTGAGCGCTCTTTTTTAAACCTTGAGTCAAACGAACGGCTAAAGCGTTTAAGCGGATATAAAGGGTTTTGTCTCTTTTGATTTTATAAAGCGCACTCAACCCCGCGCACACCGCTAGGGGGTTACCGCTTAACGTGCCTGCTTGATACACGCCTCCAATGGGCGAAAGCAAGTCCATAATTTCCGCACGCCCCCCAAAACACGCCAAAGGAAGCCCAGCGCCTATCACCTTACCAAAGGTTACCAAATCCGGCACCACGCCATAAAATTCTTGCGAACCGCTCAAACTCGCTCTAAAACCGCTCATCACTTCATCTAAGATCAGCACCGCTTGGTATTTTTCACACAAAGCCTTTAACCCCAATAAAAACTCTTTTTGAGCCGGCACTAACCCCATATTCCCGGCAATGGGTTCAATGATGACGCAACCCACATCGCCTTTTTTAAAGCACTCTTCTGTAGAGTTTAAATCGTTATAACGAGCCACTAGAGTGTGTTTGCTAAAATCGTTCGGCACGCCTAAAGAAGAAGGAGAGCCAAAAGTGGCGCACCCGCTACCCGCTTTCACTAATAACGAATCGCTATGCCCATGATAGCACCCTTCAAACTTGATCAAATCGTCTTTTTGGCTATAAGCCCTAGCGAGTCGTATCGCGCTCATGGTCGCTTCCGTGCCGCTACTCACTAAACGCACCTTATCTAAGCCTTCATAACAAGAAATGACTTCCTTAGCTAAAGTGGTTTCTAACTCTGTGGGAGCGCCAAAAGAAGTGCCTTTTTTTAATGCATTAATAATATTTTTTTCAATCTCCTCATCAGCATGCCCAAAAATCAAAGGCCCCCAGCTTTGCACAAAATCTATATAATGGTTGTTATCCACATCATAAAGATACGCCCCCTTGCCTTTTAAAATAAAGGGGGGAGTGCCTTTAACGCTCTTAAACGCCCTCACAGGTGAATTGACCCCCCCAGCGATCACCTGCTTAGCTTCATTAAAATCATTAATGCTGTGCAACAACTCCATGATTTTACATTATCCCTTAATCATGCTTTCAAATTGGATTTCCACTTGCGACCAAGTCAAGCCCTCATGAAAGCTCTCGCATCGTTTAGCCAAACTCGCTAATTCGTTTTTCAAGCCAAAATTCAATAGATCCAAGACCCCTTTAACCACGAACTTATCGCCAGCAACCGTGTATTGCATAGGCACTTTCACCAGCTTTTCATTCATCCTCACATAAGCCGTAAGAGAACCTTCATGATCGCCTTCTATCACATTCCTAAAAGTAACTTTAATGTTAGTGTTTTTAAAAAGAGCGAAAAAAGCCTCTTTAACATTTTTGTTTTTAGCGTCATCGCCTAAATTGACTTTCAAGCTATCCATGCTCGCGCTTGCCCCTTCTAAAAGGGTTTTTAAACTATCTTGAGATTTACCCAATTTATAGGTGATGCTTTCAAAACTCCCATTTACTGGTGTTTTAGCCTTAGATTTAAAGGCTGTCCATGTTAGCTTAGCCGAAGATAAATCCAAATTCACCGCTTGCAAAAACCCTGCTAGTAAAACCGATACCAAAACCATTTTTTTCATTCATTATCCTTTAATGTGGTCTTATCAATCACGCTCAATATTTTAGTGTAATTTCAGCACGCTTACAACTAAAATTATCCATTTTGATAATCATTTGCACTCTAAAGACGACTCAAGAGATACAATTGCGTTTATTTTAAACTCTTTTTGTAAATAATGCTGACTGAAACAAACTTTCTAAACCATTCATAAAAAGGTTAAAGCGCATGGGGCTATCCTTAAGGCTATAACCTTGGATACAGAAAAATTCACAGCGATCGGAGTTTAAGCCTGAAACCATCTTCGTGTAAATCGCCTTGCTTTAAAAGCTCATTTGCGCTAGGGCTAGAATAATGCTTGGCTAAAATAATGAAATAGGCGTTGTTATGCACCCCGATAAGGTTAGGCTGGAAATAAGGGAAAGTTTCAGGGTTTAAAATCCATGTTGCGGTTTTGTTATACGCCACAGAGAGCCTTTTTCCGGCTCCACTACCCCACAAATCATACCCGTTCTCAAAAAGCAATTCGCCTGATATGGTTAGCGCAAGAAGCGCAAAATTGGTATAAGCTATCCCCTTAATGCCCTTTGTAGGGCCGCCATGATAATCGCTCGTATCGCTCCTAGTGATCGCGCTAGCAATAACCCCATTCTCATCTATGGCTTTAAACACCCACTCCTGCCACCGATTAGCGCTATTTTGCAAAAGGGCATGATCATCTAACGCTAGCGCAGAGCTCACATCAAAGAGAATGCCCCACGCCCCATGGTTAGTGTTAAGAGCTGATTGCGAATACTGACGCATCCGCTTAATGAAATCTTCATATTCTGGGCTAGGAAACGCCTTTTTGACAAACCAATAAGCCATGTTCATATAAGGCATGTAAAAATTGATATTATCCTCGCTCTGATAAGTGTCTACGCTTTGAAGCTCTTTAGCCCAAGCGTTTAAAATTTCTATAGCTTTTAAGCCGTATTGTTTGTTTTTGCTCACCCAATAGCCTAGCGCTAAGTCATAGGACATGAGAGCGGATTTTTTAAAACTCTTTGTGCATTTATCAGGCTCTCTAGCCCCGGTAGCAGTGTAGTGTTTTGATGCGTTAAGTTGCGTGCATGGCTGTATTTTTTGGGAGAGCTTTTTATCAAGATGGAGTTTTTGGGGCAAATCTCTAGATTTAAAATCCCTAAAAAAGTAATCTTGCTCGGCGTAAGCTTGAACGCAAACGCAAACACCCATGAGTGATAAAAACAAAACAAATCTTTTCATTTCTCGCCTTTATTTGAATGGTTTAAAAATAGCGTTTTAGGGTAACGCTTTTAACAACACAAATTTAAGCGCATGCACATTAAGAGCGCTAACCGCTGACAGGGGTAAGACAAAGAGCGCTGATTTTTCATTAGGGTGTTTTTCAAAATCGCTGGTTAAATGGGGGTGCAAAAACCCCAAATACGGCTCTAAATCAAACGCGTTTAATTTTTGTGCTTCTAAATTTAAAAAGGCGCAAAAATCCTTAGTCAGCTCATCAATGTTTTCTACAACATCGCATTTATTGAGCAACACCCCAAAAGGCTTATTGGCCAAAGCGGGTGAAAATTTTTCCAGCTCCAATCTCAAGCGTTGGTATTGCTCTTTAATGCCCAAATCCAGCCTAGAAGCGTCTAAAACAAAGGCTAGAACTTTGGTGCGTTCAATATGCTTTAAAAAGCTAATCCCTAAGCCTTTTCCCTGACTAGCCCCTTCAATGATGCCAGGAATATCAGCCATTAGAAATCCGCTTTTTTCATCCACGCTCACAACCCCTAAATTAGGCACTAGAGTCGTGAATTCATAATTAGCGATTTTAGGCTTAGCGTTAGAGATTGTGGAAATGAGCGTGGATTTACCCGCATTAGGGAAGCCCACTAACCCTATATCAGCGATGAGCTTTAATTCCAAACGCACGCATTTTTCAACCCCCTCTAGGCCTTTTTGCGCGTAAGTGGGTTGTTGTTTGGTCGCGCTTTTAAAATGCGCATTCCCTAACCCCCCCTTGCCTCCTTTTAAGGCTAACACCCTTTCTTTAGGCTCCACTAAATCAAGCCACAACTTATCACCTACAAAAACTTGCGTTCCTGGTGGCACGACAATAATTTTGTCTTCGCCCTTTTTGCCCGCACAATTTCGTGTGCCTCCTGGAGCCCCATTTTTAGCCTTATGGTGTTTGGTGCCTCTAAAACTCGCTAGAGTGTCGGTATTGTTATCCACTTCAAAATACACATCGCCTCCATCGCCTCCATCGCCCCCATCAGGGCCTCCTTTGATGACAAACTTTTCTCGCCTAAAACTCACCATTCCAGACCCCCCCTTACCCGAAGCGATGATGATTTCCACGCTATCTACAAACACAGCTTAAAAGTCCTTTCTTTTATTCAGCAAATCTTTGCATGGATTTTTCCAAATGCGGCACCGCATTGAGTAATTTCTGCGTATAAGGGTGCTTTGGAGTGCTTATCACGCTATCCACATCCCCGGTTTCTACGATTTGCCCTTGATTCATTACGATGATTTTATCGCTTATATGCTCCACTACCCCTAAATCATGGCTGATAAAAATATAAGTCAGCCCCATTTCTTTTTGCAAATCCAAGAGCAAATTCAACACTTGCGCTTGAATGGACACATCTAACGCAGACACAGGCTCATCGCAAATCACCACGCTAGGATGCAAAATGAGCGCCCTAGCAATGCCGATTCGTTGCCTTTGACCGCCTGAAAATTGGTGGGGGTAACGATCAATCCATTCTAATTTCAAGCCCACTTTTTGCATGATCTCTAGCACTTTTGTTTTGATTTCTTTTTTTGAAAAATGAGAATTTAAAAGCAAGGGTTCAGCGATGATCTCGCCCACTTTCCACCGAGGGTTAAGGCTAGAATAAGGGTCTTGAAAAATCATTTGCACCTTTTTGCGGTAATCAAACCAATCCTGTTTGCTAAAATGCAAATGGCGCTTACCATTGAAATAAATCGCCCCGCTATCTTGCCTTTCAATCCCGGCTAAAATTTTGGCTGTCGTGCTTTTTCCGCAACCGCTCTCCCCCACAATGCTTAAAACTTCATTTTGTTCCACTTCAAAACTAATCCCGTTGAGTGCATGGATGATCCTCTTGGGTTTGAATAACCCCCTGTCTATCGCATAGGATTTTTTCAATTCTTTAATTTCTAAGAGCTTCATCGTAACTCCTTTTGAAAACTCAAATAATCTATATTTTCATCCACGGTTTCTAAGCGTTTTTTGCGGTATTCTTTGCCCGGTTTAGGGATCGCGCTTAAAAGAGCTTTCGTATAAGGGTGTCTTGGATCAGCAAAAAGCTCTTTCGCGCTCGCTTGCTCCACCACATGCCCCTTATACATCACCACCACTTCATCAGCGATTTGCGCCACCACCCCTAAATCATGGGTGATAAACAAAATGGAAGTGCCTTTTTTTTGTTGCAACTCTTTCATCAATTCTAAAATCTGCGCTTGAATGGTTACATCTAACGCTGTCGTAGGCTCATCAGCGATCAAGATTTCAGGCTCACACACCATAGCCATAGCGATCATCACCCTTTGGCGTTGCCCTCCACTGAGATTGAAAGGGTATTCGTGGTATTTGTCCCCTGCATGGGGAATGCCTACGCGCTCTAACTCATAGACCACCCTTTCTAAGCGTTCTTTTTTATTAAGGTTAGGGTGGTGTATTTTCAACACTTCATTGATTTGAAACCCCACCGTGTAGGAAGGGTTCAAGCTTGTCATAGGCTCTTGAAAGATCATACCAATTTTTTTACCCCTGATTTCTTTTTGCATCTGCTTTTCTTTGAGCTGCAACAAATCCTGCCCTAAAAATTGAATGCTCCCTCCCACAATTTGACCCGGTTTTTCAATAAGCCCTAAAATAGAAAGCGAAGTGATGCTTTTCCCGCTCCCGCTCTCCCCTACAATGCAAAGCGTTTGAGACTTTTTCAAGCCAAAACTCACGCCATCTACTGCTTTATTCACGCCCTTATCGGTGAAAAAATAAGTTTTTAAATCTTTAACTTCTAAAATCATGCAAGCTCCTTTTAAGAGGCCCGTTTAGGATCTAAAGCGTCCATGATACCATCGCCTACCAGATTAAAACTCATGACCGTTAAAAAAATCATCACCCCAGGGAAAACAAGCATCCAAGGAGCGGTAGCGATGTATTGCATGGAGTTTATCAGCATCGCTCCCCATTCAGGTTTGGGAGGTTGGGCCCCAAGACCTAAGAAGCTCAGCGCGGCCGCTTCTAAAACCGTGGAAGCAAAACCCATTGTCGTTTGCACGATTAAAGGGATGATGCAATTAGGGAAGATCACCTTACACATCAAACGAAGATGCGAAGAGCCATTGATTTTAGAAGCGATCACGTATTCTTTTTCTTTTTCGCCCAGCACGGAACTGCGCACCAATCTTGCAAACCCAGGAATCCCCACAAACCCAATAGCGAGCATGGCGTTAGTGAGTGAAGGCCCTAACACAGCGACCACAATCACGATCAATAAAATAGAGGGTAAAGCGAACATAATGTCCATGATACGCATGATAACCGCATCTGTTTTCCCCCCAAAATACCCCGCTATTAGCCCTAATATCGTGCCAAAAAAGACCGCAATCCCCATAGAAACAATCCCTATGGTTAAAGAAATCCTAGCCCCATAGATCAAGCGACTCAAAATATCGCGCCCCAAATCATCGGTGCCTAAAAGGTATTTAGCATTCCCTCCATGCTCCCATATAGGTTTTAGAAGGCGATCTTGCGCATTTTGGACATAAGGATCATGCGGGGCTAAAAGGGGCGCAAAAATCGCGCAAACCACCAATAAAAGCACAATCCATGCGCCAACTACTGCCGCCTTATTTTTTTTGAATTGTTGGATAAATTCTCTAAAAGACTCCATTATGACAACCTTATTCTAGGATCAATAAAAGCGTATAAAATATCCACTAAGAGATTAGCCCCAATATACATCATGGCAATAATCAAAGACATGGACTGGATAATCGGGAAATCGCGCTGGTTGAGCGCATTAACGATCCACTTACCAATCCCAGGCCATGAGAAAACCGTTTCAGTTATCATGCTCCCCCCTAAAAGCCCGGCCAGCATCAAGCCTGCGATAGTCGTTACAGGGATTAAAGCGTTACGCAAAGTGTGCACAAAAATCACCCTAAAGGAGCTACACCCTTTAGCTTTAGCGGTGCGCACATAATCTTCTTTAGACACTTCTGCCATGCTCGCACGAGTCATTCTGGCAATAACAGCGGTAGAAACCGTGGCTAACACAATGCTAGGCAAAATCAAGTGCTTGATCGTATCCACAAATGCCCCATAATCCCTTGCGATCAAGCTGTCTATCAAATAAAAACCTGTGGGGCCATCTAAATAATACACATCGCTCAAACGCCCAAAAACAGGCAACCACCCCAATTGAACGCTGAAGATATAAATCAGCATAAGCCCTAGCCAAAACACCGGCATAGAAATCCCGGCTAAAGCGAAAGTCATGCTGGAATAATCAAACACGCTATAGCGTTTGATCGCCGCTAACACGCCAACGCTAATACCCAAAACAAGAGCCATAAACAGAGCGATCAAAGCCAATTCCACCGTAGCCGGGAATCGTTGCAAAAATTCATGCATCACAGGCTCACCAGTCATGATAGAAGCGCCAAAATTGCCATGCAACACATTATTGATAAAGAAAAAATACTGCTCTATCAAAGGCTTATTCAAACCAAATTGTTCCCTTAAAGCGTCAATAGCGGCTTGATTGGCCTTTTCGCCTAAAATCACTAACGCCGGATCTCCTGGCACTAAATGCACCATCATAAACACAATGATACTCACTCCAAACAGCGTGGGGATCGCCCACAAAATACGCTTAATGATAAAACTCAGCATACAACCCCTTTATTTTTCTAAATACACCTTAAAGAAGCGATTCACATTCACTCCAGTCGTCTTATAACCCTTAACTTTAGACAAGTGCGGCACCACCGAATAAGGGTAGGCTAAAGGGACATAGGGCGCATCTTTATGGATAATTTCTTGAGCCTTTAAATAAAGGGCTTCCCTCTCTTTTTGATCAGAAACCCG
This sequence comes from Helicobacter pylori, assembly GCF_030323545.1. NCBI lineage: Bacteria > Pseudomonadati > Campylobacterota > Epsilonproteobacteria > Campylobacterales > Helicobacteraceae > Helicobacter > Helicobacter pylori. The sequence continues at coordinate 1,246,630 of NZ_CP122954.1, forward strand.
TTTAGCCTTTACAAGAAGATCTGAAAAGGCGTCGCTCTTATAAAAGGAACCATTTTGAGTGGGTATAGCTGAAGCCGCTTGCTTGCTCCATAAGGTGTATAAGAAATTATCCGGATCCGCAATGTCTGCCATCCAGCCTGCAAACGCCATTTCATGCTCGCCTAAGCCCGTTCTTTTCAAATAAGCCCCCCACTCATACACTTCAATTTTCACATCAATGCCAATTTTAGCCAGGCTCGCTTGTATGAACACCGCTCCTTTTGGGTTACGAGTAGAAGTGGTAAAAATGGTGGTTTTAAAGCCGTTAGGATACCCCGCTTGCTTCAATAACTCTTTAGCCTTTTTCAAATCGTATTCATAGGGTTTGATGTTGTAGTTATAACCCCATATGGTGGGCGGGAAAGGATTGACCATTTTTTGGGCAAAGCCTTCATAAAGCACCTTGATATAATCATCCACATTAATCGCATGGTTGATAGCTAAACGCACCAAAGGGTTGTTAAAATACTTTTTTTGCGTGTTCAATGAAAGCCAACTCGCCAACAACCCAGCGCTCTTATCCACCACGATATTAGGAAGTTTTTCTAACTGCTCCACTTCATTGAGATTAGGCCCGGTCATGAGCATGATCTCACCGGTGCGTAGCGCTAAAGCGCGAGTGGAAGAATTAGGAATGGTGCGCACCACCACCTTATCCAAATAAGCCTTAGGCCCCCAATAATCCTGATTTTTTAAAAGAATGATTTTTTCATCTTTATTCCATAAAAAGAATTTGAAAGGCCCTGTCCCAACAGGCTTTTTAGCCAACTCGTCTTTTTTATTATTTTGTTCTAAATAATCAGCGTAATCCTTACTCAAAATGCTCAAAAAGTCCATGCCTAAATTGGCTAAAAACGGGGCTTCTGGCCCATTAAGCGTGAATTTGATCGTGTAATCATCTAAAGCTTCAATGCTCTTAATAATATGAGACATGCCCATGCCTTCCCAGTATTTATAGCTTTTAGCCCCTGGGCTATAGTATCGTTTAGTCTTATGCATTTGGCGCTCAAACGAAAACAGCACATCTTTAGCGCTAAACTCCACTTTTTTATCCCAATACTTCGTCTGGTGGAAATAAACCCCTTTGCGTAAATGAAAGGTATATACAAGACCATCTGGGGATATTTCCCAGCTTGTCGCTAAGGCTGGTTCAATTTCTGTGGTGCCGTATTTGAATTGCACGAGCGTGTCATAAATATTGCCCGTTGCCACATAGCTTTCGCCATCAGTTACTAAGGCGGGATCCATGCTTGAGCCATCAGCACCTCTAGCAAAAACCAAAACGCCTCCAAAACGCTTTTGCTCTTCAACAGAAACATTTTCTTTAGATGGATTAAGAGTAGCGTCTGGGCTTTCTGAAGCTTTCAAAAAGAACCCAAACAACAAAAGAAAAAAAAACAAACCCTTAACAAAAACATTATTCATAAGCCAGTCTCCACAACAAATTCTATAAAGGATAGAGATCTAAATTATAAATACTTTATTGCGTTTATAGGTGTTTAACGAACACCCAAAGGTTTAATTGACCTTTAAAGGTTACCCTACTCCCCAAAGTTTTGACTAACTACAGAAACCTTCTTGCGGTTTCTGTCTTTATGCTCAAACTTCACAACGCCATCTATGAGTGCATATAAGGTATGGTCTTTCCCCATGCCCACATTATTACCCGGATGCATTTTAGTGCCTCTTTGGCGCACGATAATATTCCCTGCTCTCACAAATTCTGAGCCAAATTTTTTCACGCCTAAGCGTCTTCCTGCAGAATCTCTGTTGTTCTGCGTGCTCCCTTGACCTTTCTTGTGTGCCATTGTTTAATACTCCTTTATGCTACAATTTTAGTGATTCTAACACGAGTGAAATCCCTTCTAAAACCACGCTTGGTTTTGCTGTCTTTGCGGCGGCGTTTTTTGAAAGTGATGACTTTTTTAGCACGCCCTTCATTGATCACTTCCGCTTCAATTTTAGCCCCATTCACAAAGGGTTTCCCACAAGAGAGTTTGCCCTCTTTGGATACGGCTAACACTTCCACTAATTCCACTAAAGCCTTAGGCTCTTTATTCATTTTATCCAGTAAAACAATATCGCCTTCAACGACTTTGTATTGCTTACCGCCATGCTTGAATATTGCGTATGACATTTCTATTCCTTAAAAATTGAACGCTCTTTTTAAAATAAACGCTTATTATAGTGAGTATTTGCTAAAATTTAACTTTAAATTTAGATTAAATTCATATTAAAAGAATTTTTTTACTCAAAATAACCCCATTTAACCCCGCATTATTACCCCACTCAAACCACTCATAATTGTTATTAACTTGTTTTGGAATACTTTTAGCTTGTTTGTTAAAAAACCAATAAGGATTTGATCATGCGCGTTACCTTTGGCTCAAAATACAACCAAATGAATAACTATCAAAACGCTTTACAAAATAAAATCAACGACGCTAACACGCAGATCGCTTCAGGGTTAAAAATCCGTTATGGTTATCAAAACAGCGGCATTAACAACCAGAATTTAAAATTCCAATACGAAGAAAACACCTTAGATCAAGGCATTGATGTGGCTCAAAACGCTTACACTTCAACGCTAAATACCGACAAAGCCTTGCAAGAATTTTCTAAAACGATGGAGACTTTTAAAACCAAGCTCATCCAATCCGCTAACGATATGCATTCAGAAACTTCTCGTGCCGCTATCGCTAACGATTTGGAGCGTTTGAGGGAGCATATGATGAATGTTGCTAACACCTCCATAGGGGGGGAATTTTTATTTGGGGGCAGTAAAGTGGATAGACCTCCCATTGATAGTAATGGGAAATACCATGGCAATGGCGAAGATTTAAACGCACTTATTAGCTCTGATAACCTTGTGCCTTATAATATCAGTGGGCAAGATTTGTTTTTAGGCGCGGATAAAGACAAACACAAACTCATTACCACCAACATTAAATTGTTCAATCAAAACAAGCTCCACCCTGATGTGATGGACGCTTTAGAGCATTCTTCATTGCCTGAGGAAGTTTTTATTAAACCCAGCGATACCTTACGAGAACTCATCGGCGATAACGATAAAGACCCCACCAATGACCCTAAAGAGTTTTTTTATTTGCAAGGCGTTAGGCCTGATGGCTCTAGTTTTAAAGAAAAATTCGCGCTCTCTAAAGCCTATCAAAACCAAGAAAGCGCAACTAAAGTGAGCGATTTGTTGGATAAAATCGGTCATGCTTACGGGAACACTTCGCAAAATAAAGTCGTGGATGTGAGTTTGAACAATTGGGGGCAAATTGAGATCAAAAACCTAACCCCCGGCAGTGAAAATTTGGATTTTCATTTAATTTCTAGCGATGGGGATTTTGACGATTTAGACGCCTTGCGTTCGAGCGCTAAAAGGGTTACTGAATATGTCAAAAGCGCGTTTGTAACGGATAGGAGTTTGAGCCAAGTTAAAGCGGTGCCTAACATGTATAATCCCAAGGTGCTTGAAATCCCTAGCGTGTTTGTCACTAAAGACAATGTTTTAGCTAACAAAAACACTAAATTGAGCGAGATTTTTGGCGATAAGGTGGAAACTTTAAAAATCAACGCTAGCCGTTTGGGCGATACAAGTGCTCTTCAAATCCCAAACCTCCCTATTAATTTGGATATTCCCATTCTTTTAGATGTGAAAAATTCTACGATTAAAGATTTGAAAGACGCGATTAAAGAACGCTTTAATAATGAAGTGGATGTGGAAATTGAAACAAACGGGCGTTTGAGGATTATTGACAATTCTTCTAACCAATCGCCTATTTCTTTTGCTTTAAGCACCCTAGATCAAAAAGGGCTAGAAGTGGCTGGTATCCCTACTAATAACGCGAGCGAATACCAAAAAACCTATTTCAATAAAGAAGGGGCAAAATTAGAAAGCAATGTGGCTCAAATCGCTCAAAATGGCACAGCTAATGGCTCTACTAAATTGAGTGAAGTGGCTAATGGGAGTTTAGAAAATAGCGTTTTCAACATGAAATTAAACGATGTGAATGGTTCGTTTTTAGAAGTGCAAATGATCTTGGATAATAATGGGGCTTTTTTGAGTTTGCCTAATGGCATTAAAATCCCGCTTTATGACCCCACAAGTGCTGATATTCAAGCTTCTAAACCCAATGAAGTCACTTACAGACAGCTCATGGATGCGATGAGTATCGCGCTCAATTACAGCAATACTGACCCTGCAATCTACCAACAAATCAGCGATAACCCCACTTCAAAAAAAAGCAAGGAGCGATTTATTGGATTGTTAAAACAAGCTAAAGACAACCTTTCTATTAATTTGAATGAAGAGGGAAAAGTCATTATCCAAGACAACATGCATTCAAACACCAAAATGCAGTTCATGCTTTTTGATAAAGACGCGAATGATTTTTCTCAAAACGCCTTGCACAGCGACAAACCAAGCCTTAAATTAAACGCTAATAACGCTCTCATCATTGACAAGCCAAGCGTGAATTTTTTTGATCAATTAGAAAATATTATCACTTCGGTAAGAAAAGGGATTTATCGCCCGGACGCTTTAGGGGATACTTATTCTAGCGACATGCGTAATTTAGGCATTCAAAACGGCATCACCCTTATAGATCACTTGAGCGATCACATAGAAAAAATGATCGCTAAAAACGGCGCTCATGGTAAAGCGTTTGAGAACATTATCAGGCGTAATGAAGTTTTAAAAACGCAAGTTCAAAGCATTCGTGGGGAAACGACCGGCACGGATATGGCAGAAACTTACAATAAATTTTCCAATCTCACTAACAACTATAACGCTGTTTTGGCTTCCACGAACAAAATCAATAATTTGTCTTTAACGAAATATTTGTAGTCTTTTGGTGGTTTTTAAGCGTTCTAAAAAGAAGTATTAAAATGCTTTTAAGCTTCTGTGAAGCCCCCCTCCTTTTGCCCCTTTATTTCGTGGGCAAATCGCCTACAGGACAAGCGGCCACACCCACGCTTGGGCGAGTGAATTTTTCTACATTTTCTTGAGCCTTTTTGGGGTCATTAACCCAAGTTTTATAGAACTCAAAAGGGCATTCCGCCACACCCTTATCCCCATCGCCACTAGCAAAAACCCCACTATAGCCTCTGTGTAAGAGTTTGAAGGGTTGGTTTTGGCTTTGGTCGTATTTTCTTGCATCACGGATTTGTTGCACGGAAAGTTGAGCGTATTGAAGACCATTTTCTTCTTCCCCGCATTCGCCCAAAGTATGCCCGTCAAAACCAATAATGCTAGAATGCCCAAAATAGGAATACACCCCATCAAAGCCGGTCGCATTCGCTACCGCTACATAACATTGATTAGCCCACGCCATAGCTTTCACTATCGCAATTTGTTGCTCTTTAGCCGGATACATGTAACCTTGACAGCGCACAATGAGTTCTGCCCCACGCATCGCGCAATCGCGCCAAATTTCAGGGTAGTTACCATCATCGCAAATAATCAAAGAAACTTTCAAGCCCTTAGGCCCATCAACCACATAAGTTTTATCCCCAGGATACCAACATTCAATAGGGCACCAAGGCAAGATTTTGCGGTATTTTTGCACGATCTCACCCTTATCATTGACAAGAATCAAAGTATTATAGGGATTCTTTTTGGCTTGCTCGTGTTTTTCCCCAGTCAAAGAGAACACTCCCCAAACCTTGTTTTTCTTACAAGCCTCAGCAAGGATTGCGGTTTCTTCTCCAGGAACGCTTGCAGCTGTGTCAAACATTTCTTGTCTGTCATACATAATCCCATGCGTGCTGTATTCAGGGAAAATAATCAGATCCAACCCGGGCAGACCCTGTTTGACCCCACCAATCACCTTAGCGATATTGCGACAATTTTCCAACACCTCATTCTTAGTGTGGAGTCTGGGCATCTTATAATTAACTACCGCTACACCCACAGTATCTGGGCTGCTACTAATATCTCCATGTCTCATGTTATATTCCTTATTTTTTGATACGAGAGTTCCTACAAACCCTCTACTTGGATTTATAAAATAATTGTGTAAATGGATCTATAATGAATATGAAAACTTTAATCATTATGATTATTATGGGCGAGTTTTAACTTTTTTGCTCTATTTAGTAACCTATTTCTAAAAATGAGATTTTAGTTGCTCTATTTTTATGGTTATTTGATTTTCACTTCCACTAAGCCGTATAGCGCGTTAATACAATAGATTTTAGCCGCTCTTTGCAAATCTTGCAATTTCAAAGGGGCATGCCCAACAAGACCCTTTTTTAACAATCCCACAACACCCGTCCCGTTTAACGCGCCCGAGCTGAAATAAGGGGTTAAAAGCCTGTTATGGATTTCTAAAACAAGATTGCTCCTAGCGCCCTCAGTGAGTTCCAAATCCTGGTTATAAAAGATTTCATCAAAAATAACGCCTTTTTTAATGAGCACTCGAGCGTTTTGATAAAAAGGGGCATAAGTGGTCTTATGGTATAAAAAATCATTGTGTTTATCAATGGGGGTTTCACTCAAACGGATTTCTAGGCTTTTTAAAGGCTCTAAGGTTTTGTATTCTTTAATGAGCTTGCCCTTTTTATTGAGTAAAACCCTTAAAACCCCTTCTTTTTCCAATTCAAAGTCTAAAAGATTGTCATCGTATTTAAAGTTAAAGTATTGGGCGCTACTAATAAGGCGTTCTTTATGGGCGTTTTTATTGTTAATCTCTAATTTTTGATCCCTTTTGATAATTTTCATCGTCTCCACGATCTCAAATTCTATTTTGGGCATCACAAAAAAGGATTTTAAAAAGCTCTCTTCATATTCCTTTGAAGCTTTACTTTGATAAGTTACCCCACTCCCTACCCCCAAATGCAAAAAATTTTCATGCGCTCTTTTTTCTAAAGTGCGGATAGGCACGCTAAAAAGGGCTTTTTTTCCTTCAACCATGCCTATCGCCCCGCAATACACCCCCCTAGGGCGTTTTTCTAAATCTTCAATGATTTGCATGGTTTTGATTTTAGGGCATCCGGTCACCGAGCCGCAAGGGAACAACGCCTTAAAAATCTCAAACAAGCTTGTTTTTAGGGGCAATTTCGCTTCAATCTCGCTTATCATTTGATACACGCTCGGCAAGCTGATGATTTCAAACAATTGATTGACTTTCACGCTATTTTTTAAAGCTAAACGGCTCAAATCGTTACGCAATAAATCCACAATCATCACATTTTCGCTTCTGTTTTTGTCATCATTTTGCAAAAACAATCGGTTTTTTTCATCTATCAAGGGGTTTTTTGAGCGAGCGATCGTGCCTTTCATGGGTTTTGTAATAATCTTAATCGCTGTGTCTAAAAACTCTAATTCAAAAAACAATTCCGGCGAAAAGCTTAAAATACTCCCAAACTCATTTTCTATCAAAGCCTTAAAAGGCGTGTTTTGGTTGTGTACCACTTCCTTAAAAACGCGCTTTGGTTTGGCTTTAGTGTCTAAAAATAAATCCATCGTGAGATTCACTTGATAGGTATCGCCGTTTTTGAGACGCTCTTTAACGGCTTTAAACTGCTTGAAATAAGTTTCTTGATCTAAAGAGCTATGGATTTTAGGGTAAAACGCATGCTCTTTTAAAGGCTCTAAAGAGTATTTTTTTCTTTCTAAAAATTGTTCAAAATACAAAAAAGGGGTTTGGCTTTGAAAAGTTTCATCTAAAAACGCTAAACGCGCTTCATATAAAAGATACCCCACAAAATACCCCTTCCCCCTATTTTGAGAGATGAAATCCAGGGCGTTTTTAAGCTCATTAAGATTAGTGGCGGTGAGTTTTTTAACGCTTTTTTGATATTTAAAATCCCCAAAAATCATTTAATTTTTAGCAACGGCTTCGTATTTGTCTATCAAAAACACCGGGTTATAGCTCATTTTAGACCTTCTCAAACCCTCTAATCCTAAATCTTCTTCTCTGTTAGCGTAAGTTAAATGGCTAAATTCATTCAAAAGCAATTGCTGGTTGATGATTTGATACGCGCCTGCAATATCTGCACGGGCTTTTTCAATGTGAATGAGTGCGGTTTCTTCGTTTAAAACTTCTCCAAAACTAAACGAGACTATTTCCCCATTAACCCTAACAAGCCCCCCCTTTACATCCAAGCTTTCATAATTTTCTAACACGCTTTGAATGCCCTTATTTTCATTGATTAGCCCTATATCATCGGTCTGGCTTTCTAAAAACCACTCTTGAAAGGCCTCCAAAACTTCCTTTCTGTTTTGAGAAGAAATTTTTTCATAAACAAAATTCGCATGATTGGTTAAAAACTGGTTTAAGTGGTTTTTTTTCTTATGGTATTTTTTCCCTTTTAAAGCGATCAATTCTTCAACAGAATAAACATAATCGCTTCTGTCTCGGTTGTAAGTGAAATCAAACACCCCTACAAAATTGTCTTTCAAATCGTCTTTTTGCTCTAAAGTCAAAGAGTGGAACCTTAAATTTTTTTCTAATTTCAAAAGCTCTTTTACGCATTCATGCGGCCTCTTACCGATAGGATAGAAATAAAAGGGTTTTTGATTTTCATAAGTGGTTTGAATCACCAAACAATCCCTAATCACCGCCACTTGAATAAGCCTTGCGTGCTGCCATAAAAAGCAATTGGTAAAACTCACATCCGATAAAACGATTTTTTGAGTGCTTAAAAACCTTGAAAACAAGTCCTTATGCGCTAAGGTAATTTTTTCAAACATAACAACTCTCTTTTATTTTTTTAACTCTTTGAGGGCGTTTTCTTGAAATTTTCTAGAAATCTTAAAAACCTCTGTATAAAAACCCGTAAGAATTTCTCCATTCAAATGCTTGAAATCCCTTTGGCTGAGTCGTTTTAAAATTTCTCGCTCTCTTTTAGGGCAATAAATGGGGCTTTCTTGTTTGATGAGAGCGATTTTTAAAGCGATTTCTAAGCGTTTGTCTAAAAGATCGCTCAATTCATTATCCAACACATCAATTTCAGCCCTTAAATTTTCTAAAAGACTATCCAAATTCTTTTGCATCTAGTCAAACCCCTTTTAAGCCTTCTTCTTCTAATCGCCACAAATCTTCTAAAGCCTCTCTTTTTCTTATCACTCTGATTTTGTGATCTTCTAGGGCTAATTCTAAGAGTTTGGGGCGCGAATTGTATTGACTGGCCATGCTAGAACCATAAGCCCCAACCTTTTCTATGACTAATTTATCGCCTGGCTCTAATTCTGGCAAATGGACATCTTTTAAAAAAGTGTCGCTGCTCTCACACACAGGCCCTACCACATCGCAAGGCGAGATCTCACGCCCCTTAGAGGGCGTTATAACCCTTATGGCATGCTTAGCATGATACAAACTGGGGCGTAAAAAATCATTCATGCCCGCATCCACAACCACAAAGCGCTTGTTTTGAGCCTTTTTTTCATACAAAACCTGCGTGATCAATTCCCCACTCTCAGCCACGATGGATCGGCCCGGCTCACAAATAATCGTCAAATCCAAGCCTTGAAGTGCGTTTAAAATCCCTTGCGCGTAATCATAAAGTTTAATCGTTTCTTCATTTTCATAGCTCACGCCAATCCCTCCGCCCACATCAAAAAAACGCAAATCTATCCCTAGCGCTATCAAAGATTTAGCGATTTTAGCTACCTTTTGGCTCGCTTCTATAATCGGCTCTAAATCTAAGAGCTGTGAGCCGATATGAAAATGCACGCTAATAGGCTCTAAAAACGCGCTTTTTTTAGCCCAAAGAAACATTTCTAAAGCTTCTTTTTCTCCCACGCCAAACTTATTTTCTTTCAAACCGGTAGAAATATAGGGGTGCGTTTTAGCGTCAATGTTGGGGTTGATTCTAATGGAAATCCTGGCCTTTATCCCTAAAAATTGGGCGATTTTCTCAATCGTTGTTAATTCCATAAAACTTTCTACATTCAAAAATAAAATGTTGAGTTTTAGGGCTTGTTCTATTTCAAATACGCTCTTACCCACCCCGCTAAACACGATCCTATAAGGCTTGATCCCAGCTTTTAAAGCCCTATATATCTCGCCTATGGAAACGCAATCCGCCCCACTCTCTAAATGGGCTAATAAAGAGAGGATACTCAAATTGGAATTCGCCTTTAAAGCGTAGCAAATCAAAGATTTACGCCCCTTAAACGCTTCTTTATAACTCAAAAAAGCCTGTTTGATTTTGTCAAAATTATAGAGGTAAAAAGGGGTTTTATAAATTTGAAACAGCTCTTCATAATTAAACATAGAAAAACCTAACCATAAAATTTGAACGAAGCATTATAGCAAAAAAAGCTAAAACGCCACTCGCATGCCCACATTCCCGGTTATATTAATATCTTGGTATTGCAAGCCCATCTTAAGCCCCACCCCCGCATTCACATACATCAAACGCCACAAATGCATTTCGCCCCCTGTAATCACGCTCGCAAAAGTGTTGAAAACTTCCCCCTTGCGATACAATAAAGTGTTTTCACCCACAAAACGCACCGTATTGCCGCCTTTAGATTTGATCAAAAGATCCCTACCCAATCTCGCCGTTACAAAATAATAGGAATTTTGACCAAAATATTTACGGCTCTCCAACCCCATGTTGAGCGTTAAAACCGATTCGTTAGAGAGGTTTGAATGCATGAGAAATTGTTTGTAAGCGGCATCATTCATTTTGCCTTTCATCCCGCTCAAGCCTATAAAATGATAGCTCAAGCCCACTTGAGGTTTTAGCACCACGCTTTTTTGTTTGAACATGAAATCATAGCCGTAATTCCCATTCACGCTCGTTGTCCAGGTGTTGTAGCTGTAGCGTTGGTTCAACACAGAGAGCAAAGAATTAGAAGAATTGATACTAGTTGCATTGCCTCCATAAGTTTCATTCGCACTCAAAGTGAATTCGTTTCTTTTTAAAAAAGCCCTCGCATACATCCCCACATCCACATTATTACCCAAAGAATGCATGATGTTCCCATTAAAGTCGCTATAGCCATAAGCTACATAACCCCCAAGGATCACATTTTTAACCAACCTATCATAGCCCACATTCAAGCCATAAAGCGTGCCATTGCCCCCAGAAATAAAGCTCGCTCCCCCCACCCCTTGAACCCAAAGGTTATTTGGGTGTTTGCTAAGTTGAGAGTGTTTGACAAAAACCTCTCCAGGGTTAGGATCGCTAAAACGCTTGTTTTTAAGCTCTAACAAAGAAAAATCAGACTCTCCCTCTCTAGCCCTAAAATCAGAGAGTTTGGTTAAACGGCTGGTTTGTTGGGTGTAACTCGCCAATTCTAAAAGGTTGGTAGCGTTATCCCTAAAATTAGGGTTAGAAATCAAGCTTGCGGTGTTTTGAAGATCTTTTGTTACGCCTAAGATTTCATTCAAAGAGTGGTTTTTTAAATAAATCGGCGCAAAAAGCGGGTTTTCTTTAGTGTCCATCATCAATGTTGAAAGCCACTTGATAGCGTTATTCCCCCCTATAGCTTCAATTTGATTCAATGCACTTTGCCCTTGAATGCCCACAATGTAATCTTGTAAGGTAGGGGGGGTAAAATCCATCACTTTATCGCCGTAAGACATTTTAATCTGGTTATAAAGGACAGAAAGGCTTAAAATGTTGTTTTGATGGGCGTTGTTTGAGTTAGGCAACGCCACGCTTAACAATAACCCCTTATCTTGCAACAAAACCCGTTGGCCCAAATAAGTCAATACGCCATTTTTTTCCTCTATGTGGTTCCCGTTGATATTGATTAAGGTATAGAGCTTCAAATACGATTGCAAGCTGTTGGGGTTGATATTGTAATCAATGTAACGGCTGCTTTTCAATAAAGTGTAAGTCGTGTTATCCGCCATGCTGTTATTGACATTCATAAAAGGCGCTTGGGTGGTGTTGAGATTAATGATCCCTTCTGCTTGAATGAGCGGCACTGGCGTTTGGATATTTTCTAAATTAAAATGGATCGCTCCAAAATGATTCAAAGCCCCCCCTACTTCTAACCCATAAACCCCGGTGCTTAAAGAAGCACTTGAAGCGATCGTTAAATTTTGAAGCACCTCTATTTTGTGCGTGGCGTTGTTGTTAAACGCTCCTTGAATGTTTAAATTATTCGTTACAAAGCTGGCGTTTTTTTCTAACACCGCTTGATTGGAAATAGTGAGGTTGTTGGCTTGGAATTGAGCGTTATTGTAAAGATACAGGTTTTTAATGGTTGCAGAGCCTTTAATCTTTGAAAAATCAACCACCCCATTAGCGTAAATATTGCCTGAAAAATTGAAATCATTCGCCGTAATTATCAAGCTTTCATCGTTATTATTTAAGGCGATTTGCGCGTTATTTGACGCATTACTAGAAGAAGTGTTATTCGCGCTTTGGGTGCTAAGCGTGCAAGGGTTTGCAATGTTAGCTGTAGTCGGATTATTTTGTCCCACACAGCTAGCGTTGATAAACAGATTGCCTTGAGACACAGAAACATTGTTATTAGAAGCATTAATTTTAAGGCCGTTGCTAGCGTTAAGCGTGGTGATGTTAATGTTAGAAACTTGATTGGACAATAAATTGAGCGCTCCAGCATGGTTAGTGAATGAAATGCGGTTGTTTCCGGCAAAAATGAGCATATCGCCTGCGTTAAAACTAATCGCACCTCCATTGGCGTTAGAGAAAGTGGAATTTTGCACAAAAACATTGCCTTGCGCGTTGAAACTAAAATCCCCTTTTTGCCACACTTGACTCAAGCCATAGGGAGCGAAAAGCCCTTTTTTACCAAGACTAGGCATCAAATCCCCCAAGCCTTGTTCATAAATAGACCCTAAGCCTTTAGCCGCTAGGACTTTATCTAAAACGCTTTTAATCTGCTGGTTTTGCAGCAAGCTTTCTAAAGAATTGAGCGTGTCTTGGCCTAAAAATTCGCCAATCATTTGTTTGCCTAAAGCGACTACATCGTTTTTTAAAGCGCTGCTCGGTTTGACAATATCTTGCAATATCACGCTTATGACTTGCCCTATATCGTTAGCGGAAATAAAGCCGGTGATCTGATTGAACAACCCTTTTTTACTCAATAAATCATTGATTGACATGCTCCCTATAAGCTTTTCAGGGTTTTGCAAATCAATGCCCCCTAGTCCGGCTAATCCCCCCACTAGCCCGGTCCAAAAGCCTAATTTTTGTCTGATCAAATCCTTAATCGCTGTATTCAAACCGCTATCGTTCATGAGATTATCAAAATTATTCTGCCCTAAAAGCTGGCTTAGGGTTTGATTTTTTTGTTCAGGCGTTAAATACCCCCCAATCACACTACCACTCCCTAGCGTATTTACTATCAAATTCCCTAATCCCCCGGCTTTATTAATGGATTGCACCGCCACTTCGCCCAAAATATTAGCGAGCCCGGCCTGGTTGAAAACCTTATTGATGCCCTCTTGGCCTAGCATGCTAAAAATCCCATCGGTTTGCGAGCTTACGATATTAGCCTGGTTGAGAATGAGCGAAGTTTGGCTGTTAAAAGTTACGCTCGCGCTCCCCCCAGTCCCCCATGCGTTCCCGCTCCCTAAAGTGCCGGTAAGATAAATTTCTTTAGCGTTAAAAGTCGTGTCAATATAGCCCAAATCAGCCGAGCTAGACTCCAAAAGCTGCCCCAAATAAGTGCCTCTAAATTTTTGGCACACAATATCGGTGTAATCGCAAGGCTTTTGATAGCCTAAGCCCCCAAAAACAACCGCGCTATTGGTGTTTGTTTGCCCTATTTTAGTCGCTCCTACAATCAAAGCGCCGTTATTGAAATTTTGCACGACCGAATTGTTTGCGTTATCAATCAACTCGTTAATGTTTTTCCAATCGCTAGGGGTGATGAGTTTGGTAAGCTGGTTTAGTGCATCGCCTTTTAAATCGCTCAAACTTGAAAGCGAAAAATCATTCCCCAATATCTTTTTGATTTCAGGGTAGAGTTTGAGCACCATTTGCCCTAACGCTTTGATATTATTGAAATTATAGCCCTTGTTATAGATGTGTAACGTGCTAATAGGGTTGCCTTGCGCGTTATAGGTTTGCGAGATGATAGAAGACTCAGAGGTTAGATTATTATTTTTCGTGGTGTTATTGCTGCCGTTGGCTTGATAGGATTGGTTGGGGTTGTAATAGCCTTTCACATTGCTAGTGAGATAAAACACGCCTTCTGCATCATCGCTATAAGAGTACACGCCGTTAGCGTTGTTATAGACTTTTTGGTAGTTAAAGACTTCAGAGCCAATGTTATAAAGCGTGTTTTTAATACCCGGGATTTGAGAGAGCGTAACGCTTAGTTGGTTATTTTTAAAGCTCTCGGTGATTTTTAGGGCGTTATTGAGAGGGTTAGTGAAACTATAAGTTTGGTTTTTAGCGTCATAAATCCCATCATTGATACGCATGCCAAAGAAGCTGATACGCTCATACCAATTACTATTCATGTTCGCTTGAATGATGTTATACACACGATTTTTATTGTCGTTTAGATCGCTTAGTAAATCAATGTTAGCGATGTTCAAACTCCCTTGATCGCCAAAAACAAGCTGGCTGTTTTTTAAATTCAACACGCTACTGTTGTTAGGGGTTAAGAGGTTGCCTCCCAAACTCAAGGGCGCTTTAATATCAAGGACTTGATGGAAAGTGATGGGGCTTTGAGAAAAAGCGTTATCATAGAAATTAAACGCCGTGTTAGAGGTGATAGTGCTAGAGCCTTGAAAATCTAAAGAAGAGTTATTGCTTAAATTAAACTGCCCTCCTAAAGAGATCGCTCCCTTAAACACGATAGAAGAATCATTCAAACTCGTAGTAATATTCGCTGAATTGAAATTGGTTGTCCCATTAAAATTGATATGAGCGTTATTACTCGCAATCAAGCTCGCATAATCGTTGATCGTAGCATTATTGGAAACATTAATGGTGCTTTGGTTGAGGTTGAGCGAGCTGGTGTCGTTTAAATTCAAATCGCCTTGAAGTTCTAAGGTTGAATGGTTGCTCGCATTGATAGAGGCGTTTTGAGAAAAATTGATCGCATTGGCTTTAATACTGCTTGTCCCCACTGAAACGCTTAAATTGGAATTGTCAAACGACACGCTATTAGCTGAAATTTGATACAAACCAGAGCTTAAATTCGTGCTGTTGGTGAAACTGATCGCATTAACGGCGTTGAATTTAAAAACAGATTGCGTTGTCCCCACATAGCCCCTAAAAGAGCTGTTAGAAAAATCCAGATTCAAAGCGTTGAAACTAAAATTAGGGTTGCCGCCATTTTGCGCGGTATCGTCTATAAAATAGGAGTTTTGAGCCTGAATATCCGCGCTGTTAGAGATAAAATTCATAGACGAGCTTTGCGTGCCAGCAGCGCGGTTATACAAAGTCGCGTTCGTTAAAAGAACGCCTTGAAGCCCGTTAAAATTAAGGCTCGCGCCCCCACCGCTAGAAATGCGATTCCCGCTTTCAATGCTTGCGGTGATGTAAATCTTTTGCGCTTCATAATGCCCTGTAATAAAGCCTATGCATTGCAAATTCCAGCAATGCCCGCTCGCATCATTACTCCCTGCTCCCTTATTGTCCCCAAAGCGAATGATGGCATTAGATTGCGGCGCATCGCTCGCATTTGTCCATATATTTTTAGCCCCAAAAACGATCGCGCTGTTTTGCCCGGTGAATGTTTGAGAAAATTCCGCCTTAGTGAATAAAGTTTTCCCGCTCGCATAAAAATCAATGCTGTTGTCGTAATAGTAAATGGTGTTGTTTGCATTCCCTAAATTATTGTTATAGCTGTTAGGCATGTAGGTCATAAAACCGAGAGCGTTTTGATAATACAAATGATCCGATTTTTCCATATCCATATAATCAAACACCATGCCAACACCCAAACGCCGGACAGAAATGCTGTTGGGTGAAAAAATCTCTTGGAAATTATAGGTTTGGTTATTGAAAGAATACACCACATCATAGACGCCATTACCCGCACTAGAGACGAGCTTTTCACTACTTGCCCCATGCCCTTGGTAGTTGATGAGCTGCCATAGATTTTTACTAAAAGCGTTGTTGTATTCAATTTCTTTAGAAGAGCTTACAAGGGTGATAGGGTTGCCATTAGTGATAGCTTCACCAATATTAATAACAGAATGAGCGTTAAAAGTGATTGTCCCATCGCCAAAAGACAAAGGGGCGTTCAGGTTTTTTAAAGTGATATTATTGAGAATAACCTGCCCTTTCACGCTCGTATTCGCAGGGCTGTTAAAAACCACATTATCAAAAGTCGCATTCCCTGAAATATTCACAGAGCCGGTATTATTAAAATTAGCGTTATTTAAAGAGCCATTACTATTGGTAGAGTTCCCGAAAACAGCGTTCCCGGCGATTTGCAGATTTGAATTAGCGTTAGTGAAATCCCCCACAAACGAAGTGGTTGCGCCAGAATTATTGAAATTAAAAGAAGCGCTGTTGTTGAAGTGAGCGTTATTGAACGAAGCGTTTTTTGCGCTAATCTCAAACGAACCGCTATTAAACTGGTTGTTATTTGAAAAATTCAAGCTATCACCACTGAATTGATAACTCCCTCCATTAAAGTTGGTGTTTTCAAAAACCGCTTGCCCTGCATTGAAAATGAATTTCCCATCTTTAGCTTGGTTAGTGAAAGTTGTGCCATACACTGAAAGCGTGCCGTTAGCGTTTAGAGTATTCAAATTCTGCGAATTATCCATGCTTTGCGTGGAAAAAGTCATAGAGCTTGAATAAATCCCGGCGTTATGTTGCGTGATGGTAGCGTTAGCGATATTGACGCTATCTATTCCATTAAAGACCAGATTGGCTGCCCCACCCGTGCCTATACGATTGCCAGAATGCAGATTCGCTGTGATATACACATGATAAGCGCTATAAGTGCCATTAGTCGTGCCTGTGCATTGATAATACGGCCAAGGCCCGCAATGCCCGTTAAGAGCGCCCCCTGAAGTGTCCCCAAAAGACACTGTGCCGCTAGAAGAAACATTATGATCAGTCCATGTTGCGTTATACCCGATCACCAGATTACTATTACTTGCGCTAAAGGTTTGTTTAAACGAGTTAGTATAGCTCCCCCATATTTGAACGCTCGGCAAGTAATAAGTCCCGCTCTCTGTAAAATTTTGAGATTTAGGAATATAATATTTATGGTTATACCAAGGCATGTCAGCATTAATATAACTTGAAGCGGATAAGTCAAATTGTGATCCGCTGATTGTAGGGGGTGGCGTGTAAGTCCCGCTCTCTAAAGCTTGGATGATAATGGAATTAGGGCCAAAAGTTTCTTGCAGTTTGTAGATAGTATCCCCTATTTTATAGCCCACTTGATAGACTTGCGTAGAGTTTGAAGAGGCTTTAGAGGGCGAAGAGTCAGCGGGTTTAGATGCCGTAGCGTTTTCATTCAAAAGCTGTCCGGTAACCCCATTATAAGTGATCGTCTCCCACAAACCTTGAGTGAAACTTTGCGGATCTGAAGGGCTTTCGCTCGTTTTTAGGGCGTTTGTCAAGCCGTTGATCGCATGGTTTAAAAGATTATTATAAGTGATCCCACCGCTAGAATTTAAAATCGTTACGCTCTTCTCACTGCCTAAACTTGTAAGGTTGAAAGTCGTCCCTTGAGCGAGAGTGATTTTAGAACTCCCAAAATCAAGGGTTGAGCCATTTTTCAAATCATTCTTACCGCTTAAAGTAACGCCACCACTAATGGTCATGTTGTTTGTATTAATAGAAGTGTTGAATATCGTATTGTTAAAACTCGCGCCCTCATTAATAGTGATTTTACCGGTATTGTTAAAATTAGCGTTATTAAAGGAAGCGTTTTGCATTGTCAATTGGTGGCTTGAATTGTTAAAGGCTTGCTGGAAAATTACAGAACCCTTAAGAGTAATAGCGTTACCACTAAAAGAGCTGTTTTGAATTTGGGGGTGCTGAGCGCTTTGATTATTTTGGTTATTGAAAGTAAAAGTCCCCCCATTAAAGGAGCTGTTTTGGAAAGTGGCTTGATTGTTAAAAGTGTAGGAAGCGTTACTAAAAGTTGCACCATTAAAGGAACTTGCGCCTTTAAAATTAAAATTGCCGCTATTAAAAGCGGTATTATTGGTAACGCTAAACTCCTTATTAAAAGTGAATGCCCCCCCATTCAATTTCGCCCCGCTAAAAGTGGCGTTCTCTTCAAAAGTGAAACTACCGCTTGCATTATTAAAAGCCGTATTAGTAGCGTTAGTCGTCCCTTTAAAAGAATAGCTAGACCCAGAAGTGGAGCAATTAGCCCCTACGCCAACCCTAGCTAAAGAACTGCAAGTATCCCCACTTAAAGAAACCGAACCGATAGTAATAGCGCTGTTAGCATTGCCTATATTCACTTGCGAAGTTTTAAACGTGCTGATATTAGAATTGATATTGACCTTATTAGCGTTCAAGTTTAAAGTGGCTGTGCCGGTGTGCGTGCCAGCTCCAGATCCCACACGATTGCCCACTTCTACGCTGTTATTCACATTGATAGTCCCAGCGCTAAAAGTAACATTAGTATGCCCATTAGGATACCAAGAAGTGAAACTATTCCCATTGTGTGCACCCAAATCAAAAGTAGCGTTACTGCCTAATTCAATATTTAAATTCCCCCCATTATTTTCCCCTCCGGTGTAGTTATACAGACCGCTTAAAAAATAAGTGCCGTTATCATTTTTTAAATTGGCTGTGATGTCTTGGTTGTTTTGAGAGTGGTAGTAGTTAGCCGCATTACCCCCTGCCCAAGTTTTTGTGATGAGTTGGTTTCCTGTAAATTGTTGTGTTTTTTCCTCCCATTTATCGCAAAGCCATAGAGCATACCATGGATGATGCACGCATACCTTTTGGCTTTTTTCCCCCCAACTAAGCCCCAAAATATCTGTTCCATCAGCATACACCCCACTAGCAAACCCACCGATCAGTAAAGGCGCAAGCCATAAAGGACGCTTTAAGATTGTTTTTTGATTTTGATACGATCGTTTTATACTTTTTGATTTCTTTTTAAACTTTTTCATTAAATACTACCCTCTCATTTCCTAGATAGTAAAAACCTCCCCTTTAAATCAAAGTGCGTTTTTTCCAAGCAAACGCCAAAAAAACAAAGCACACACCAACACAAACAATTCCTTAAACAGCCATTCGCTTTGAGCGTGCGAGCGGGCAAATTCAGCGCTTTGGAGCACGACTTCGCCCGCTTTTTGAGCGTTTAAAATATAAGGCGTGTAATAAAAAACAAAGAGCAAACACAACGCCCCTATCGCCACGCCAAGGATCAAATACACTAACGATCTTTTATAATAAATAAACGAAATGATTTCATAAAGTAACACCACAAAACCGATCGCGCCTAAAACATAATTGAAACGCACAATGATTTGCGCCATGAGTTTCCCGCTCTCAAATGAGGTTAGATTCAATTCAGGTAAAATGCTTGAAGCTTTGAAAACAATGGGCGCGACTATCGCTCCTAGAATGATCAAAGAGCCGCCCAAAATACCTAAAAGAAGCAAATACACCCCTAAACCAAATTTTTTCATCTTCCACCTTTTTTAAGATTTTTGCAACAAATGGTTACAATCCTTAAACTGCCACACTTGAACTAATGGCGTAAAAAATTCTAACAGAGCTTGAATGTCAGTGATTCTGTCCTTTAACCCAATAAACACTTCAATCTTCACGCCTTTTTCTAATAAAAATCTAATTATAGAATCACTATACTTGTAATTCAATAAAAATTCTAATTCTTCTAAAGAACCCTCTTTTTTAAAACGCTCCCATTTAGCATTCAAGCCCGCTTCTTGATAAAAGTTATCCATGTAGCTTTGCGGATCTTTTTGAAACGAAGAAAGTTGCAAGCGTTTGAACGCCAAACTCTTATGCACTAACATGCAAGGCGAAAACAACAACAAGGAATTGATGCGGCGCTGTTGTAAGATTTCATTATAAGCGTATTCTATCGCCTTAATCGCTCCCATAGAAAAGCCTGACACATCATAAACCCCTTTTAAAAGCCACTCTTCAAACAAAACGCTTTCATTGATGAACCCAAAACCACTAAAAAAACGCATTTTCACCCGTTCAACAAATCATACAAATGAGAATGTTCTAAACATTCTTGCTCCAATAACAGAACGCTCAAGCGCCTACAAACCGCTATTTGCGGCTTTAAAAACTCCAGTTGCTCTTCATAAAGAACGCTTAAAGACTCTTTTGTAGGGGCTAAAAGAAGCTCACTAGCCATAAATTCATTCAAAAATTTCGCTTTTTGCAAGTCTTGCTTAGACAGACTATAACGCTCCTTATAGAGCAACTCTAAAATAATCGTCCCGCTCAAATACACTTTAATGTAATTTTTAATCTCGCTCTCGCTGTGGATTTTATTTTCATTAAAAGCGATAAATTCCCCCAATAAAGGCGCTTTATCAAATTCAATTTCTAACCAATACGCGCTCAAGGCTTTCGCGCTTTGATACAAAGCGACTAATTCTTTTTGGTTTTCGTCTAAAGTTTGGGGCTTTTTCTTGCCATAAGCGATCTTGTCTTTCACTTCTAAAATGTCGCTCTCAGCGATTTCGTTTCGTTGGTGTTTTAGGGCGTTTAAAGCGCTTTCATTGATTAAAGTCGCTAACATCGCCCCGCTAAAACCCACGCAAATTTTAGCGATCTTAAGATAATTGAGCGCATGCTTTTTGTTTTCTAAAAGCTTTTCTAAAATGCTTTGTCTTTCTAACAAATCCGGTAAAGAAATGAAAATACGCCGATCAAAACGCTTGCTCCTTAATAGTGCTTCATCCATCACTTCCATTTGGTTAGTCGCTCCTATCACCACCACCTCATCGTTTTGCAAAAACCCATCCATTTCGGTTAAAAGCTGATTGAGCGTGGCCTCTCTTTCATCGCTCCTATGCCCTCCCCTAGCCTTACCCAAAGCGTCAATTTCATCAATAAAAATAATAGAGGGGGCATGCCTTTTAGCATGCATGAAAAGTTCATGCACTTTTTTAGCCCCAGCCCCCACATAAATTTGAGAAAACGCGCTCCCGCTTTCATAAAAAAACGGCACTCTAGCTTCACTCGCTAAGGCTTTAGCGATCATGGTTTTCCCCACTCCAGGAGGCCCGATTAAAAGCACGCCTTTAGGGAGAAAAATCCCTAAATCCTGGTATTTTTTAGGGTTTTTTAAATAATCTACCACTTCTAATAATTCTTCTTTGACTTCATCCACCCCTGCAATATCTTCAAAACGCACCCCCAACGCATCGTATCGCTGGAATGCATTTTCCAATTCGTTTTTGTGCGCGCTTTCTAAACTCATTTTAGTGTCCAATCGTTTAGGCAAGCGCCAAAAGATCCCAAAAAGCATGCTAGAAATGAAAAAAAGCAACGCCAAAAAGATTTTAGAAACCTTGTTTAAATTTTCTCGTTTTTCTATGGGCATGCTTTCTGGGATTTTGTAGGCTCTTAAAAAGGCTTCTTTGTTGGTTTTATAAAGACCTTTGTTAGCGTAAAAATAATTTTCATCTTCAATTAGAGTTTGCTTAGGGTGGGATTGGATCACATAAAAAAAGTCCTTACCCGATATGAGCCTAGAAACATCGCTTAAAATTAAAAAAAGAAGCAAGCAAAAAGTAAGGATCAAAAACCCTAACGCCAAAACAAGCGAGCGGTTTTTAATGCGTTTGAAGGGAGCGGTAAGGTTTTCTAAATTTTTAGAAAACAGCATGATTTTCCCTCTCCTTAATTTCATACTCTTTGATTTCTAAAAAACTAGCCCTTAAAGGCTTATCGCTTTTGATTTTAATGGGGTTAAAAAATTGATCTAAGGCTTTAAATTCGCCGTCTTTTTGCGCTTCCACTAAGGCTTTTAGGGGCGTGTTGAGCTTGAGTTGCAATAGCCTGAACGCCTTATTTTTATGTGAAATCAAATCTTTAATCGCATTCAAACGCTTTTTAGAATCTTCCAAGCTCACGCTATCAGTCATCAAGCTAGAGGGGGTGTCTTTTCGTTTGCTGTAAATAAAAGGGTGGATGTGCGTTAAAGGCAAGCTTTCTAAATTTTTAAACGCTTTTTCAAAAACGCTTCCGCTCTCGCCCGGATGCCCCACAATAAAATCCGTGCCGATAGCAAAATTCTTAGAAGCGATTACCTCTAATAATTCCCTATCGCTTTTAGTGCGGTTTCTTCGGTTCATCTTCTCTAACATGAAATCATGGCTGTGCTGTAAAGCGATATGCAAATGTTTTTCTAAAAAATCCTCTTCTAAAAGCTCTAAAAATTCATCGTTGATTTGATTAGGCTCTAAGCTCCCAATCCTTATGCGTTTTAATCCAGCGATCTGGCTTAATTTTTTAATCAATCGTGCGATATTGCTTCCTCTATCTTTCCCATAGCTCCCCACATTGGTGCCGGTTAAAACCACTTCTTGAACCCCTTTAGAGCATAAAAGGCTTACTTGCTCTAAAATTTTCCTCTCTTCAAAACTCCTAGCCCTCCCTCTCACGCTTGGGATAATGCAATAATTGCAATCAAAATCACAGCCTTCTTGGATCTTGATAAACGCCCTAGTTTTTCCCACAAACTCGCTCACCATCGTGGTGTCTAAGTGCTTGTTTTCTAAATTGTCATCTATAAAAAAACGCTTTTTTTCTTGTAAAAGCATGTTAATCTTTTCTTTATTGTCATGCCCAAAAACGCCCTTTAAAAACCCTTTTTCAAAAAGCTCCTTGCCTTGGGTTTTCACCCCACAACCAGTAAATAGCACTTCCTTATTTAATCGCGCCATTTTTTTAGCGTAACTCCTTACCGCGCTATCGGCCCCATTGGTCACGGTGCAAGAATTGATCACAATAATATCGGCTTCTTGTTCTTCTAAGGTCGCGCTAAAATCCTTTAAATTTTCGCCCATCACTTGCGTGTCAAAAAGATTCGTCCTGCACCCAAAAGTTTTGAAATAGACTTTTTTCATTTTTGTTCCCTTTTATTCCCAAAGCCATCGCCTAAAAAATCAGCATCCACTTTAAGCAACTTGCTGGTCGTATAAGCGATATGGATATTTTCTTCTTTCAAAAAAGCTTCAACGATTTCAGCCACAATCTTGCTCCTTAAAGACATGGTCGCATACGAATTGGTTTGATACCACACCGAGATTTTTATCCCGTTATTTTCAGGCATCAAAAAGCATCGAGGCTTCACACTCAAACTCCTTAAAGAATACCGGTCGCGCATTTTATTGAGCTGTTTATAGGTAATATCCGTGTATTCTTTAGACAATTCTGTAGCGATGTTGAGTGCAATTTTAGAAGCTTTTTTAAAATCAGAATCAAATGTGATGCAAAAATCCACCCCATCCCAAACCGTTTTCATCCCAAAATGGCTGTAATTAGCAAACATGGTGGTGAAAATATAATTATTAGGCACAAAAATAATCCGGCCCGCTCTCCTGTTGTTCGTATAAGTGGTGAAGGTTACATCTTCTAAAATCGTAATGTGCAACATAGAAATATCTAGCACATCACCAATAAAAATATCCGTCCCCTTAGCGATACGCACCCTATCGCCCACATGCACGCTCCCTCCAATCAAAATAATAAACCACCCGAGCAAGCTCATGAACAAATCTTTCATCGCAATCGCTAAGCCTGCGCTCGCAAAGCCTAAAACCGTAACTAAATAGGTTACATTTTCTAAATAAGAAAAAAGAAAGATTAAAATGATCACGCTCACATTCACGAAGTTGATGGCTTTATTCACGGTATAGACGCGCTCATTATTTTCAATGTATTTACTGGAAATGATTTTTAAAATCCAAGCAAACACCACGCTCAAAAGGGCTGCTAAAAACACATAAACCAATTTAAAAAGCTGGTTTTTAACTTGAGATTTGACAATGCTTATAGCCTCATCGCTGTCTTTTTGGAAAATCCCGATCGTGGTTTTTAGAACGTTTTGAGCCCCTTGCAATTCCAGGCGTTTGGCTTGAGTTTGATAGATCTCATCGCTTAATTTCGCGCTTTTATCCAAAGCGTGCCACTGATTTAAAAGCTGGTGTTTTTGATCTAAAAGCCTTAAAACTTCTTCTAAAGCAGTCTGGTTATTTTTAAGATTTTCATGCTTTAAACGCATGCTTTTAATGAAAGAAATGCCATCAATGATCGCAATAGGGTTAGCGATATTAGGGATATTAGGGATATTGGGGCGCTCTATCAAGTCCTTAAAAGGATTGACCCCATAGCTTTCAAACATTTTTTGCTGGGACTCTAAAGCCTTTAGGGTATGCTCTAAGGTGCTAATCTTTAATAAATCCTTGCTTTTTTTGTTTTTTAAACGCCTTAATTCCTGCCTCACGCTCTCTTTTTCGGTATAAATTTGATTGTAGATCTTATAGTTTTCAAATTTTTTCAACCACACGTTATCGTCTTTGGCGAGTTTTTTATCCACCAAAGCCATTTGTTTTTGTATGGACAACAGCTCCTGGCTTTTATCTTCTGCTTGTAAAAACAAAAAACAAAAGAATAATAATACCCTTAATGCCATTTTTCTAACACCTTTATGATCGTTTCTTTAGGGATATGAGAGGCAACCTCAAACGCTCCAATGCCTTTAGGCAGAATGAATTTGATTGTCTTATCCTCGCTTTTTTTGTCTAAAAACAAGCGTTCGTAAAATTTTTGAAGATCAATGATTTTGTAATGGAATATCAAATCAAATTTTTTCAATAAATTTTCTATGCGTTCGTATTCTTTTAAAGTGAGCATGCCTAAAGAAAGGGCTAAATCATTAGCCATGCGCATGCCAATAGCGATCGCTTCGCCATGCAAAAATCGCTCATAATCAGTCTCTTTTTCTATCGCATGCCCAAAGGTATGCCCGTAATTCAACCCGGCCCTGATGTTTTGCTCTTTTTCATCTTGTATAATAACTTGAGCTTTGATACTGACGCTTTGGAAAACCACTTCTTCTAAACAATCTTTTAAATCCTTTGTTTCCAATCTTTCTACCAAGTTTTTATCAAAACACACCGCCATTTTAATGATTTCAGCAACCCCTGCTTGAAATTCCCTTTTTTCAAGGGTTTTTAAAAAAGCTAAATCAATATAAACCGCTCTAGGCTGGTGGAACGATCCGATTAAGTTTTTGCCATAAGGCGTATTGATCCCTGTTTTCCCCCCCACGCTCGCATCCACTTGAGAAAGTAAAGTCGTAGGGATATTAATAAAATCAATCCCCCTAAAATAAATACTGCTCGCAAACCCCACCATATCGCTTATCACTCCCCCACCAAGGGCTATCATTAAAGAATGGCGGTTTAATTGCATTTCAAAGGCGTTGTTTAAAATCCGCTCTAACGAATGAAAATTCTTGTATTTTTCCCCGGACTCTATCACGCACACTCTGACTTCTAAGGCTTTCAAGCGCTCTAATAAATACGATAAATGCAACCCGGCCACGATGCTATCGCTAATGATGAGCGCTTTTTGTTTCAATTTTATTTCAGGCAATTCCCCCAAAAACACTTTATAGCTTTTTTCTTTTAAAGGGATTACAATTTCTTGCATTCTTTCACTCCGCTACAGGGATAAAAATTTGAGGGTTATCATCGTTTAAAAACGCTAATTTTTCCACTTTAGTGGATAAAAACCACCAAAAGCGCGTGTGCGTGATACACTCTTCAAAAGGCATGAAATGCAAAATGGGATTTCTTAAAGAATTGAGATACATGATAGGATTTCTAATATCGGTTTGAAAAATCTCAATCTTGCGGTTGAATGCGTTGGCTAAATTTTCATAATGATTAACAATCTCGTTTTTATAGCGCTTGTTAGGGTCAAAATCATAGAGCAACAAGCCCAAATCCATTTGCATAGACACATCAAAGATCACTGAAGACATGTCCTCATTAATATCCAAGCTTTCATTCAATACCACCACGCTTTGAGAGGTTTTAGACAAGCCGGAAGTGTTGGTTTTATAAACCGGGGTGGCTGTTTTATACAAGGCTTTTCGGTGTTTTTTAGATAAAAAAAGCTCTCTGCCTACCACGATCAGGCCCATTTTTTTCTGGTGGTCTTCATGGAGTTTTTGGATAAAACTTTTCCCATAAAAATCAAAATTCACTTCAATGCTTTCGGTTTCTAGCGCTAAAAATTTATGGTAAAACTTAGGGCTAGTAGGGTGTAAAACCTGGATATAGAGCTTGTAGCTCTTTAAATGTTTGTGCAAAAACAAGGCTTGATACACATCGCGCATCATCGCTTTTCTGCTCTGCAAGCGCATATCAATATATAAATAAATGCTCTTACCAAAGGGGGCCGGGAACTGCCCCACATTGCTTTTGACCTGAAGATACACCGCGTTTAAAATCTCTGGATTGCCTGCCACTAAGAGAATATCTCGCGGCTGGATAACCAAAGATTTAGTGGAGAGCAACAAAACATCGTTGCGATAAAGCCCTACAATCCTGTATTCTTTTTGCCTGATAGAGCCAATGTGTCTGTAAGCAAAAACGCTCCCAAAAGGCACATCAATCTCCATGATCTCGCCCCTGCCTAACCCAAACTCTCTAGGGGTGCTAGGGATATTAGGCAAACGAGAAATGAATTTATTGGCTAAAACTTCAAATTCATCAATCAAAATGAGCTTTTCATCTTTGTTTTCTTCATTATTTTCTAAAGTTTTTTCACCATCCCTTTTCACGCTCAAAACCACGCGCATGCGTTTGAAATGGGTTTGAATGATTTTATGAATGATGCACTGTTCTTTAAAATCTTGTATGATTAAAAACGCATCGCTCACCTCATCGTTTAACACTTGCAAAAGCCTGAAACTAGAAGTCGCATCAAAACAATGAAAAGCGAAAGTGCTCGGGTAGTTTTTAGGGATAAGGCTCTCATTTTTGACAACCACTATATAAAAATTATGATTAGAATAATGCCTTAGCACCAAGTCTAAAAAATTTTTTGCTACAATGCCATCTAAAATAAGGGCGATTTTTTTCAATTCCAAACTTCCTAAAAAATGATTACGCCATTATATCCAAGATTAAGGCTTAAACGATGGATTTTCAACTCCAAGCGACTGACAATAACGCGCGAGCTGGTCTTTTAAATTTAGCCCATTCTCAAGTGGCAACGCCCGTTTTTATGCCAGTAGGCACGCAAGGCTGCATCAAATCTTTAGACGCTACAGATGCGCAAGAAATTTTAGGCGCTAAACTCATTTTAGCCAACACCTATCACATGTATTTAAGACCGGGTGAGGAAGTGGTTGGACAATTAGGGGGCTTGCATCGTTTCGCTCAATTTCATGGGAGTTTTTTAACCGATAGCGGAGGGTTTCAAGCCTTCAGTTTGAGCGATAATGTTAAGTTGCAAGAAGACGGGATTGTTTTTAAATCCCATATTGATGGGAGCAAGCATTTATTCACGCCCGCTAAAGTTTTAGACATTCAATATTCTTTGAATAGCGATATTATGATGGTTTTAGATGATTTGGTGGGCTTGCCCGCTCCCTTAAAACGCCTTGAAGAATCCATTAAAAGAAGCGCTAAATGGGCGAATCTTAGCCTAGAATACCACAAAGAAAAAAACCGCCCCAACAACAACCTTTTTGCCATTATCCAGGGCGGGACGCATTTGAAAATGCGCAGCCTTAGCGTGGGATTAACGCATAAAGGTTTTGATGGCTATGCTATAGGCGGTTTAGCGGTGGGGGAAAGCACAGATGAAATGCTAGAAACTATCGCGCACACCACCCCCTTGCTCCCCAAAGACAAGCCTCGCTATTTAATGGGCGTAGGCACGCCTGAAAATATCCTAGACGCTATCAGTTTAGGGGTGGATATGTTTGATTGCGTGATGCCCACCAGAAACGCCAGAAACGCCACCCTTTTCACGCATTCTGGCAAAATTTCTATCAAAAACGCGCCCTATAAATGGGATAATACCCCTATTGAAGAAAATTGCACCTGTTATGCTTGCAAACGCTATTCTAAAGCCTATTTGCACCATTTGTTTAGGGCCAAAGAACTCACTTACGCTCGTTTGGCCAGTTTGCACAATTTGCATTTTTATTTAGAGCTGGTTAAAAACGCCAGAAACGCCATTTTAGAAAAGCGGTTTTTGAGTTTTAAAAAAGAATTTTTAGAAAAATACCACTCTCGCTCTCATTGAATGATGGAAGTTTTTCTTCAAATAAGGCTTTAGTTTTTAAGTTTTAATTAAAACAAAACCCTATCTTTGATAAATCTCAGGGTGGGTGCTTTTAAAACGCCTGTGGAACCAAAAATAACTTTCTGGGTGGTTTCTAATCACCTCTTCACACAAACTCGCTTGGGCTTGCGTGCATTCTAAAATATCGCTTTCAGCGTTATCAGTGATTTTAGAGCGGATACTCGGGTAATAGGTCGCTGTGTAATGCGAATAATCGTCATTAAAATCAATGAATACCGGCTGAATGTCTATATTGTAACGGCGCGATAAAATAGAAGCGATCGTGGTGTGCGTAGCGTCTTTATTGAAAAATTTCACCACCACCCCATCTTTAGGCACGACATTTTGATCCACTAAGATCCCCACCAGGCCGTTGCCTTGATTATACATTTTAATGAGTTCTTTCATCGCTCCCACTTTATTGACAAAACGCACCCCAAACGCTTCTCGCCTACTCATAATCATGTGATTGATGGGAGCGAATTTAGTCAAACGCCCCAAACACCCCCTACCATAATCCTTATAATATTGCGCTAAAGTCGTGCCTACCGCTTCCCAATAGCCAAAATGCATGCATAAAGTGATCGCTTGGCCTTCCTTGTTTAAAGACTTCCACACATTCTCTTCATTGATGAGCGTGAAACGAGAGTCGTATTCATCTTTAGGGATAAAGATCACTCTAATGGTTTCTAAAATGATGAAAGCAAAATTTTCATACCCCTTTTTAATGATCCTTTTTTTCTCTTCTTCGCTTTTAGAATCTCCAAACACAAAATCCAAATTGGCTTTAGCGTCAAAATAACGGCGCCTATCAAAGGTTCTCATCAGCCACGCCACAGCTTTAATACACCTTAAAAACCACGAATGGGGCATTTTAGCTAAAATAAACCCTAAAATATTCACTAAAAATTCCACGATAAAAACGCTCAAAATGCGCAATTCTGTTTTAAAACCCTTGTCGTCTTTGTTTAATATTTTTTCGTGTATGAGTCGTTCTTTATAAGTCATTCTTTTTCCTTTAAAATGTTTAAAACGCATTCTTTAATTTTTTTAGGATCTATGTTTTGGATAGAAAAATCCTTTTTATGGTAGTTGGCGTTTGAATTACCGGTGAGCGAAACATTGATCGGGCTTTCTAATTTAAAACGCTCCATGGGCGTGTTGCCATAAAGGGTGATGCTGGGTTTTTGCAACGCCCATGCTAAATGTGTAATACCCGTATCGCCCCCAATAATCAAATCCATTTTAAAGAGCAACGCCTTAACTTCGTTTAAAGTGAGTTTGGGGAGCAATAACACATCGCGCTGGTTTTTTAAAGCGCCATAAAGCGCATTAGCCTTATCTTCATCAGCATGCCATAACAAGCAAATTTGAAAATTTTCTAACGCTAACGCTAACTCTTTAAAACGCTCTATGGGGTAAGTTTTATTGATTTTAGAAGTTTCTAAAACAAAAAGGATTTTTAGCTTGTTTTGATTCAAATTTAACGCATCAATTTTTGGAGAATCTTGGTAAGAAAACACTTTAAATCTAGAGCTTAAGCCCTCTGAAATTTCTTTTTTGGGCAAGTTTAGGGCATGAGATAGGAGCGTGAAATTGCGCTTTAAAATAGATTCACTATAAGCGATAGAAACTTTTTCTGAGTAAAAAAATGCGCTCAAACTCTCCCTAGCCGAAGCGTAATCAAAGCCGACTTTTTTAGGGGCTTTTAACATTTGCGTGATGAGAGCGGATTTGACTAGGCCTTGCATGTCAATGACTATATCGTATTCATAAGCCCTTAAAGATTTAAAAAGTTTGAAAATCTTCAAAGGGTTCAATGTTTTGAGTGCGCTTTTTAAAGCGATGGGGTGTAATTTATCAATATAGGGGGAATGCTCTAAAATCGCGCTAAATCTTTCATCCACGAACCATTCTATTTGAGCGTCAGTGAAACGCTCTTTAATGGCCGCTAAAAATACCGCGCTCACGATAATATCTCCGAGCGCTGAAAGCCTGACAATCGCTATTTTCAAGCAAACTCTATCGTCAAAGGAATGGGCTTAATGAGTTTGGGGAGCATTTCTTTAGCCAAGTAAAGCGTGTCATTAGAATGGATCACAAGCTTGTTTTTTTCTAGCGTGTATTTTAAATGGTGGCTGTCTGTTAGGCACAAATTTTCGGCTAAAGAAAGGATAAAACTCAGCCATTGTAAGGTTAAAAGGCTTGGCATCATCGCGCTCATGTGGGCGATAGCGTTGTCTTTAGGGATTTTTTTATGGCTGAATTGGGCTAATAAGCAAATGATCGCTCTATCCTGGTGGCTAAAGCCATAACTCAAAGCGTTCAAAATAAAATACGCGCTGTGCTTGTGGGCTAAATAGACGCTTAAAATCTTACCCATGCTCGCTAATTCCCCCGCAATCTTTAAGTGGAAAAGGTATTTTTCATCTATTTTATGCAAAGGCGATAGGGCTTCAAACAATTTTACGCATTCTTTTTTGACCTTTTGGCTGTGCTTTTCATGGGGTAAAAAGCGATCTTTTAAAGAGATGAGAGAGGGGTTGATATTGGGGGGGAATTTATGGTAATGGTGGCGCAATAAATCGCTTAAGAACACGCCTTCTCTCACCCCTACGCCGCTGGTGATCATCAAAGAAGTTTTTAAATGCTCCAAAACGACTGATAGAATCAACGCCCCACTCCTGATGCTATCCAAACGTTCTTCATTCACCCCCAAAAGCCGTAATTGATCTTCTTTGAGTGCGACAATCTTTTCAATGAACGCTAAATTTTTATGCACATCTATTTCATAACCATGTAAAGAATCAATGGGGTAATCAAAGCGTTTCATCAATACCTTACTCAACGCCCTGATCGTCCCCCCCACCCCAAAGGCGTTTTTGTGCTTAAAGGGCAGTTTAGAGACCTCTTTTTGGATAAAGGCTTTAGCCAGTTTGACATCTAAGTCTTTGTCTAAAAACACTTCTTTAATGCGAATCGTGCCGACATCAAGCGAAATGAGATCCTTAATCTTGCCTTTTTCAATCAACGCGCACTCCGTGCTACCCCCTCCAATATCTATCGTGATCCCTGAATTTTTATGCAACAAATTCGTGCACGCGATCCCACCATAGAGCGCTTCTTTTTGCCCATCAATGATTTTGATTTGCAAACCGCAAGCCTTTTTCACCCTCGCTACAAACTCTAGCCGATTAGGGGCATCGCGCACCGCTGAGGTCGCCACGCACAAGATTTTTTTGCTTTTGTATTTAAGAGCGATTTCTTTAAATTCGCTCAAGGCTTTAATGGCTCTTTGCATGGGGATTTCTTGTAAAACCCCATTAAACGCATAACAACCCTCTGAAATCCTAACCCTAGACTTAGTCTCAAAAAGCAAGTAAAACCCAAACTGGCTCGTCTTTTTAAAGATAGCCAAACGCACTGAATTAGAGCCTATATCAATCACGGTTGTGATTTTAGCCATTGCTAGCCTTTAATCTTGCTCTTTCAAGCTTTCGTATTTGTATTTCAGTTCCTCTTTGCTCTCTGCATTGTTAGGATCCGGCAAAATCGCATCTACAGGGCATACGCTCACGCAACGAGGCTCATCATCATCATACCCGTAACACTCCGTGCATCTGTCTGGATCAATATTATAAATGGGATCGCCCTCTTCAATCGCCTCACTAGGGCATTCTTCTCTGCAAGCATCGCACGCAATGCATTCATCATTCACCAATAATGACATGACTAACTCCTTTTAAAAAGTTTGAATACGATTTTTACTCTAAATTAGCTTAAAATTCAATCTAAAAAGACTATTTTTTTTTGATTATAAGAATGGGGGCTAATTTCTAGCACGCCTAAAACCCCTAAATCTTTTAAATGGGTGTAATCTGGCTTGTGGGTTTCTACAAACACGCTTAAGCCCAAACGCCAAGAAAATTCTACCATGCCCTTTAAATCTTCTTTCAAAAGCTCTTCGTCTAAAATGACCCCATCAGAGCCTTGAACAAGCGATTCTAAAAGCTGGTAGTGGCTGATGAAAAGATCCTGATGGACAATCAAAGAACTCGCATGGCGGCGCAATAACCCTAAAACTTCTAAATCAAACACGCTTGGTGCACCTATTTCGTATAATCCTTTGAAATTGACAACAACGCATTCTGTGCGGGTGTTTTCTTCCAAAAGCTTTCCTAAAACCTCATCAGGGGTTACAAAAACGCAATCTTTAGTTTGAGGAATGACTCTAGGCAAGTAAGGGTTATACGACAGGCTTTTACCTAACATTTCATAAGAAAGCATGCCCTCTTTTAAGGCCAAGCTTTTTTGTAAATTTTCTAAAATCCCTATTTCTTGCATTCTTGAATAATCTTATTGTGTTCTTTTAATTCAGGTTCGGCTTGGATAGACTCTTTAGCGATGCTAGAAAAGATTTTTTTAGCCTCCAAACAATTCCCTAATTTATAATAACCCCATGCTAAAGAATCCAAATAAAGCACTGAGCCAGAATCCAACGCTAAGGCTTTCCTCACAAAATCCATGCCCCTTTTAATATCCATGTCATAATCTATTAAGGAATACCCTAAAAAATTATAAAAGAAAGCGTCTTGCGCGTCTTCTTTATCTTTAGTTTTAGCGAGCCAAGCTTGGCGCTCTTTGGTGGCTTGCTCTAATTTTTGAATGATAGGCAGCATCTCTTGTTTGGTGAGTTTTTTATTTTTCGCGCTCAAGCTTTCATAATGATAAATCGCCTCTAATCCTAAGAATTTAGGGTCTTTTTTTTCTTGATAGATCAAAGAAGCCTGTTTGGAAGCTTGAGCGAATTTTTTTTGTGCGGTGTATAAGTCTAACAACAAACGCCTATCAAATGGGAATAATTCTGCGATTTGCTGGGCCTTATCAAACTCTTTCAACAAGATTAATACCCCTATGTAAAATTGGGCGTTTTGAACAATAGGGTTTTTTTCATACAAACGAGCGAAAGTCGTTTTAGCCAAATCCAACTCATTAAATTGCGTGAAAGTGTTGAGCGCTTTTTGGCACAATTGCTCTGAGCAACCATACCTGTCTATATGAGATTGCAACAAATCCAAGCCCTCTTTTTTACGATTTTGCAAAAAATAGATCGTAATGAGTTTTTCTAAGCTGTCTTCATCATGCACTTGGTTATAAAACTTATTCAACAACGGGAAAGCCTTATCCAAACGCTTTTGAGTCAAATACAAAGTCCCTAACACATTGTCTGTGGCTATGGTCTTTTCTTCTTTACGGATTTTGTGTAACAATTCAATCGCCTTATCAATCTGCCCCATTTGTGCATAGCCATCCACTAAAATCTTATTGATAGAAACATCGTTACGATTATTGGTGATTTTTTGATAGAGCATGGCTAAATGCATAGCGGTTTTAATATCCCCTAAACTCGCCGCTGAAATGGCCGCTTCTTTAGCATACACCACCTTATTGGTTTGCTTATAGAGATTCATATAGCCTTTTTGAGCGGCAGCAAAATCCCCTCTATGGAAAGCGTCTGAACTCAACAGGATTTGATGATCTTCTGAAAGGGTTTCAGCCTTAAGGCAAGAAAACAGACTAAAAAGCAATATATTTGCTAAAAATCTTTTCTTTGTTTGAATATTCATTATTTTATTTCCTTTTTTGTGTAACTAAAGTGAATTTTAGCGCACTTTAGTTTCTTTGGTTTTTTGTGTGATGCCCGGACAGCTTTGACAAAAAGCTTCCTTTCGCTCTTTAGAGAAAGTTTTCACGCTCTCCCAAAAAGGAAAAGTTTGGCATTGTTTAGGGCGCACGCTATAAATCTGGCATTTTTTCGTCTCCAAATCCAAAAACACGCACGCTAAACCCAACTCTTTAGCGTCTTTTTCTAATAAAGAAAACTTATACCCTACCTTTTTAACGTATTTTTGACTGAATTCTTCTAATTCTAATTTTAAAAAAGCACTAATTTGTTGCATTTCTTGGATATTCAAAAAAATATACCCGTTTTCCCCCACGCAACACTTTGCCCCACAACCCTCGCATGCCTTAGGATTAAAACTGAAATCAAAATCTTGCATTAAACTACCCCTATCCTATTGGAGATCAATACTCACGCTAAATTGCACCAACAGCCCTTCATCATCTTTAGAAATTTTTAAGGGTAATTGGCTTTGAGCGCTCGGTAAATGCTTGTTGATTAAGGTGAAAAAAAGATAGGTTTTTTCTAATTCGCTCGCTCTGGCCATGATAAAAAATTGGGTTTTTTGAAGGGGGTTTTGAGAGAGCAAGGGTTTGATTTTATAAGCGTCAAAACATTTTTTTAAAATCTTTTCTAAAATCCGCCTGGACTCTTCATCATTAAAAATCTTTAATAAGGATTCGCTTGTTTCTTTTTGATTACGATAGTTTGCTAGAGCTGTTTCAAAATGCCTTTGCGCGTATTCTAAAACGCTTTTTTTACGATTTTCTTCTAAAAGGATTTTTTTCAATTCCAGCATGTTAGGCCATAGAAAATACTCGGTATTCAACCAACCAAATAAGGAAAAAACCCCCAAAAAAATGAGGTTTTTAATGATAAACCCCACATCGCCTGATTGCTCTCTGTCCAGGTGCGAAAAATGCAATGGCTTCATTTAATAGACTCCGGGTTTTTTATCAGTAAGGAATTAGAAAAGTTGGTGGAGACAAAATTAAACCACCCGTCGCTTAAGGGGAAAAATTCCGCCCTAGAATAATCAAACATGGGGTTTAGTTTGTTTTGAAACAAAAAATAAAAGGCTTCTTTAGAAGGGGTTTTACCACTAACCACTACGCTTTGCTGGTCTATTTCAATGCTATTAATAGTGATGGAATCCGGCACAATATTTAAAAGCCCTTGCAAAACATCTCGTATATCATCGTTATAATTCAAACGCTTTTTGGCTTCTTTAATGAGTTTTAAGGTTTCATCAGTCTTAACCTGTAAGCGGCTGATTTCATGGCGGTAGAGCTTTTCTTGGATCGTCAAACTGGACGCATTGTATTGAGTGCTTTTAATAGCGTTGTGCATAAACCCCACTAACCCCCCTATTACCACAAAAGATAAAAAAATGTAAAAAACCCAAATTTTAGAAAGCTTGCTGATAAGGTATTTCGCTCTTGGCTCAATATAACTAAAACGCATGCTTTTCATTCTCCATGCGTGCTAAAATGTTCAAGCGCTCCACTAAAGAAAAATCAAGCCTATCCACTTCTATCATCAAAGTTTCTTGCAAATGCATTAACGCTTTTTGGTGGATTTGGCAGCTGTCTAAAACAACCACTTTTTCTATAAAGTCAATCTCTCTAGAATGATAGACGCCACGCAATCCCTCTTGCAAGGCGTTTGCAATCAAAGGGATATTCGTCATGCCTTCAATCAAACTATAAGCGTCCTTATTTTTTTCGCTATTATCCTTACTGCTGTCTAGGCCTATCGCTTCTTCAAGGCTGTCAATATCTTCTTGGATTTCACTCAAAAACAAATCCACAGCCTCATTATCCATTTCCATAGAATCCTCTTCCTTGCTCTCTATAAACTCTTCAGGTTGCTCTTCTAAAAACACGGATTTGGCTAAAAAAATCTCTTTTTTATCCGCAATCAAAAAATAAAATCTTGAACGCTCCAAAAGCAAATACAACAACGGCTTATTTTCTAAATTATCGCGCACAAAATCATAAATAAGGCTAAAAGGCGAAAATAAAAAATCCACATCCTGGATTTTAAAACGCTTGAAATCCTTTAAAAAATCCTTAGATTCCACATAAACGCAATACTTTTGATTGATTGCACAAGCATGATAATCTTGATTTTCTTGTTTGATTTGTTCAAACGCCTGCTTTTCGCATAAAACCTCTTTAGCTTTACTCATCGCGCTGAAATAAGTGTAGGGGTATTTTTGGCTATAAGTTCTGGCGATTTTTAAGGCTTGAATAGGGACTTCACCATTTTTAGTCTCCACTTTAGTCTCAAAAGTTTTAAAAAATTTCTCTTTAATGCGATCGTTTTTGATCCTTATGACTTGAGTGGATAAAAGATTGTGATCCACATTAAAAGAGATATACACTTGAGAGCAAAACCTCTCCTTAAACGCTTTTTTTAACCCCTTAAGCACCCAAACCCCTTTGAGATTCTTCAAATCCAACAGAATCCATGCGCGTTTTTAAATATTCTTTAGCCTTTGAAAGCTCCCATTCTTTAGGGATGATCACAGATTCTAGCATGTAATAATACACTTCGCTAAAAGGCTTAGGGATTTCAAATTGATCCCAAGTGTTCAACCGCCATGCGTTTTTACAAACCACCCGACAAGCGCTAATCCCCACGCCTGATTTTTGAGCTAAAGCGATCACCCCATCCGCTATGCTGTGCCGTGGGCCTTTGGGGCCATCAGGAGTGATAGCGACATCGCAACCTTCTTTCAATCGTTTAAGCCCTTCTATCAAAACCTTAACCCCCCCTTTTTTGCTAGAGCCTCTAATGTTTTTAAAACCAAAGCTTTCAAACAAACCCGCCGCAATAGAGCCGTCAAAATGCTGGCTTGCGATCACATAAACAGAAGGTTTTTGAAGCCTTAAATACGCAAACCCGATCATGCCAAGCTCCCCATGCCAACAGCTTACAATAAAGGGTTTTTCTTTTAAATTTTGAGCTAAAAAATAGCGGTTTTTACAAGTTTTATGCAACAACCAAAGGACTCCAAACGCCAAACGAGGGACAACCTTTAAAACGATATTTTTCCTGAAAAATTTTAAGCTCAATTCTCGCCTTTAAACCCGCTCTTCATTGGTTATTTTGATTAGTTGCCTTTGATGGCCGCTATCAAGCGCCCTTTGGAATGAGAAACAATCTCCACTTTTACAAGCTCGCCCGGATTTCTTTTTTCTTTACACGCTACCTCAATGAATTTCCCCGTATCGCTGCGCCCTTCAAAACCCACGATTTGATTATCCATTTCACGCCTATTTTCCACCAACACCACATGCGTTTTACCCACTTCCAGCTTGGCTTTTTCTTCTAAAATTTCTTTGTGCCTGTTTTGCAACCTCTCTAGCCTCAAAGATGAAACTTCTAAGGGCACTCTTTCCTTCCAAGCTCCCGCTTCAGTGAAAGGGCGTGGGGAATAAATGAAACTATAGAGTGTGTCAAAGCGCACTTTTTCTAGCACTTCCATCGTGTCTTCAAAATCCTTATCGCTCTCATTAGGGAAGCCTACGATAATATCCGTGCTAATGCCCACTTCAGGAACTAACGCTTTTAACCTCTCCACCCTATTTAAAAACCACTCCTTACTATAACCCCTTCGCATCATCTTTAACACCGCGCTAGATCCGCTCTGTAAGGGCATGTGGATACTCTTGCACACTTTAGGGTTTTTGGCAAAGCGCTCTAAAAATGCATCATTCATGTGCAAGGGGTGAGGCGAAGTGAATCGTATCCTTTCAATGCCTTGAATTTCGCTCAATTTATCCAACAAATCGCTAAAATCCACTTTCGCATGATCGCTGCTGAAACGCGCGCCGTAATTATTCACATTCTGCCCTAAAAGCATGAGCTCCTTAGTGCCGTTATTCGCCAATTTCTCGGCTTCTTTTAAAATCAAATCCATAGGGATAGAAATTTCTTTCCCCCTAGTGTGCGGGACAATGCAATAAGTGCATTTCTTATCGCACCCTATAGAGATGTTTAGCAACGATCGGATTTGAGCCTTTTTTTCAAAAAATTCAAACGCATACGCGCTTTCATCATAATCAATCGCCACTTCAACCGCTTTTTCTTTATGGATCACCTGAGAGATTTTAGACACATTCCTAGCCCCTAACACAAAGCTCACGCTCGGGGCTTTTTTCAAAATATCCGCTCCCATGTGGCTTGCAGTGCACCCGCAAACCCCGATTTTGGCGTTGGGTTTTTTGATTTTAGCGAATTGACCGATTTCTGAAAACAATTTCCGTTCAGGCTTTTCGCGCACGCTGCAAGTGTTGATTAAAATCAAATCCGCTGTTTTAGGATCGCTAGTCTCTTTATAGTCTAGTTTGGACAGCTCGCTCAATAAATGCTCGCTATCCCTAGAATTCATGGCACAACCCATGGTTTCAATATAAACTTTCAATACAAGCCTTTAAATAATGTGCAATTCATAAAGAAAATCTTTTTCATCGCTGCTGACCCTCACCTCATCTAAATAAGCCGTATGGCCTTTTTCTTTGAAAAAATCCACCGCTTTGAGCATGTCTTTGTGGGCATTTGTGGGGGCAAAATAGAAAATAGAACGCTTGTCTTCACTGAATTTGTGATACAAATCCTCTAATTCCACGCTCTTGGCGTCTGATTTTCTTGTATTCTTGGCTAAAACTAATTTCATTGACTCTTTCCTTAATTGATTTAGATTTCTCATTTTAACGCATTCTGTCTTTAAAACAAATTAGATCACCCTTTCCCCCCCTAAAAACAAGCGCTCCACTTCTTTAGCATGCAATAAAAATTGCAAAATCGCTTGCTCTTTAGTGAATTTTTCATTAAAACTAAACACGCTCAAATCCGCCCTCTTATTAGCTTCTATCTCGCCATTATTTAAAGCTAAAGCTTTAGCCCCATGCCTAGTCGCTCCTAAAAGAGCGATCTTGGCTAATTCTAATAACGGCATGTTATGAGTGAGCAAGAACGCCCTTAATTCGTCTAAAAGGCTCAGCGAAATGTTAGAACTCAAGCCATCAGTGGCCACGCTCACGCTCAAACCAGCCTCTTTGGTTCTTTCTAAATCCAACGCTTGCCCGCTCAATAGGCGGTTAGAAAAGGGGCATGTGATTAAAAAAGCGTTTTTGACTTGAGATTTAATCCTTTTTAACGCTTCCAAAGAAGCGAACTGGTTATGCACAAACAAAGTGTGCGTGTCTTTAAACATGTCAATGTAATCGTTCGCGCCCTTATAGAGCGATTTGAAATGAGACTCCTTTAAAAAATGCTGGTAAAAATTTTCAAACCACCCT